>JAHCAT010000008.1 GCA_019634735.1 Lysobacterales bacterium
TCAGTGACTTCTTCATGGCTCCATCCTCTCAAGAGTCGGAGCCTTCGGGAAAGCCGGGGCGGTTCATATCGAGCAAGCCCAGCCGCTAGCGTCGGCGTCGGGTCAACCATGTGGACTAAGGGTGCCGAGAATTGACACGGTAGCAATGATCAACGCAGCGAGCGATGCCTCGATGGTTACGGTGAGGCGGAGTGTCTGCAATGAGTGTGAACCATCGCCGGCGAGGATTTCACCCTCCAATCCGGGCACGAGACGCCAGCGATGAAGCGCAGCCAGTCCCAACATCGCAGCGAACAACGCGAGCTTGATCAGCAACAGCTTGCCGTGAACACTGTGGAACAGAGGCGCCGTGGACCAGCCCGTGAGGTCGCCGTAGTGCAGGAGGCCAGTGACCACAAGTACGCCGACGAAGAAGGTGCCGGGGCCTGAGAAGGCCTGCAGCGCATTGTGGAGCAGTTGCAGAGGGACGCTCTCGGCGGATGTGGTGCGACGAGAGATGATTATCAGAAAGGCCGCAATGGCGCCAATCCAGCCGCCTGCCGCAAGCAGGTGGCCGATGCCCGCGGTCAGTCGCAGCGTGCCAGATGCACCTTCTCCTGCGGCGGCGTGACCGTTCCACGCCAGGGTGAGCAAGGCGCCGCCGGAAAGCACGGTGACCAATGGCGAGAAGAAGGAGCGCTCTTGACGACGTGACTGCCAGCCGAGAAAGGCGATCAGCACGACAAGTAGTATGGTCCGTGCCAATGCGGCTCGACCAGCGGCGGTCTCGAACAGGTACCAGCCGAGCGATGTGCGGTCGAGCTCGATGATCGACATCCCCATGATCTCCGTCGTCTTGAAGACAACGTCTATACCGGTCAGCGTCACACCCAACACGGCGCTGACCAGAAGCGCCAAGGAAAGCGCCGACCTGGACAGGGGCAACCACGGGTCTCCGCCAGGCACTGATCGGCGCAGGCTATACCAGGCGAACAGTGGAAGACCGAAAAGCAGCATCAGGTCCAGGTACTGGACGAACCGCAGTGCATAGGCGGGTACGCTCGACAACTCGGCGGGTCCTCAGCGGACGGTAAAGCTGAAATCCCCCGTCATCGGGTGGTTGTCAGGCCCGACGGCGCGGTACTGCACGCGATAAATGCCGGCTTCCAGCGGATGATGCAGCTTGGCGCGTAGGGTCTTGCCGTCGTTGACGACCTCGATCTCCAGATGCTCGATCGGCATGGTCGAATTGCCGTGGACCATTGCCAGCTCCAGGCGCGAAGCGCGCGGCAACAGCGTCTCATTGAAAATGAGGTCGATCTGCTGCGGTGATGTCACAACTGCATTGGCCGCCGGCGCGGACTGGACCAGTGTGGCGTGCGCGTAGGCGAACGAGGCCGACAGGAGGCCGGCCGCTAGGACAATGCCGAGAGAGAAAGAGCGAATGGCGCTGGTGCGTTTCATGATGTTGCTCCGTTATGGGTTATGGAATCAGTGCGCGGAAGCTTCTCGTAGCATCCACTAGGGTTTCGCGGAGACCAGCCCAGTGCGGCGCTCGACAGCCTAGGCGCCGAGTCCCCGATGTAACTGCTCGCAGCATCGGATCTGTTACGGACCGTCGACGGAGACGACGCGCCAACGGCCCTATCCACTACAGCATCGTCCGTGGCCATCGCCAGCAAGCAGCGACTTTCCGGCGCGAACTTCGTGCGCGGGATAACCGGCTTGCTTCAGCGCCGACAACAGGGGGGCACCGCCTTGTGTGAAGTCACCGCGGACACGCATACGACGCGCACCAAGATTGATCTCCACGGTACTGACGCCAGGCAGGGCCTTGATGGCATCGGTCACTTTCCGGACGCATGAACTGCAGTTCATGCCTCGGATCTCAAGAACGATGGTGTTCATTGAGAAGCCATCTCTTCCGGTCTTGTGATGTGATCTCGAGCATCCGCAGGCCATGTCTCGGCGATGCGCTTACAGCGATCCCTGGTACGACTGGTATCGGCTAGTGCTTCCATCGGCTTGCACCAGCAGCACGTCGTAAGCCGTCTTGCGATTACCGTAGGCCGGTCCGTCCATACCCGGCGACCCCAGGGGCATGCCGGGCACGGCTAGGCCGACCCCCTTCGGCTTCTCCCTGAGGAGGCGCTGGATGTCGGCGACCGGCACATGGCCCTCGATCGCATAGCCATCGATTCTGGCCGTATGGCAGGAGCCGAGCCCTGCCGGGATGCCGAGACGCGCGCGTACGCCGGTGTTTCCCGTCTCAAAGGCGCGCACGTTGATGCCCGCTTCCTTCAGGCGTTCCATCCACAGCTTGCAGCATCCGCAGTTTGGATCTTTCCAGACTTCTGCGACGAACCCGGAAGCTGTTGCGTTCCCGGCGAAAGCCATCGACAAAAGGATCAACAAAGTCGTAAAGACGGGACGTTTAGTGCTCAGTGTTTTCATGTTGACGCTCGACTTCGTTCCGTTGGCTGAATGCAGGATTCGACGGTTGCAGGGCTACAAGCAGATCGAGGCGGAGCATAGAAGGCATCGGCTGTCCGGCGGGTGACCCGATCATTACATTCCCGTCATGTGCAGCATGGCTGCGTTCCTGAAGGAACTTCTAGGCTGAACGAAGTACGCACCGAGCAAGGCCTTCGATGTGTCCTTCAGCATCGACAATCTGCACGACAAGAAAGCCCCGTTCATCCAGAGCTACACCGACGCCAATACCGACACGATGACGTATGACCTGCTGGGTCGTCGTTAGTATGCACGCGTGGGTTACCACTGGTAAGGCCCGCTTCACCTGCCCCCGTCCTTGTGGCGGGGGACAGGTGTCGTCTTCCTGTCGAACGAGATCACTATGAAATCGGCTTTCTGGGCGCGTAAGGCCCACAAATGGATTGGCCTGATCATCGGCGTGCAAGCGCTGCTGTGGATGATCAGCGGCGTGTACATGACGGTCATTTCCCTGGACATCATCCATGGCGATCACCTGGCCCATGCCCATCAGCAACCGCTGGTGGCACCCACACACTTGTCGGGTCAGGAACTGCAGCGCCGCTACCCGGGGATGACGCAGGTCAAGCTCAAGCGCCTGCTTGAGCGGGATGTCTATGAGATCCACGCCCGCGACCAAATCTATTTGCTCGATGCCATGACCGGAGAGGTTCTCTCGCCGGGTGATGAGCAGATGGCGATCGCCTTGGCCAAGGCGATGTACCAAGGTCAGGCGCCTGTCGCCCGGGTCGAATGGGTGACCCAAGCACCACAAGAGGTTGCTACGCGGCCGGTGCCGATGTGGGCTGTGCACTACGCCGACGCAGGTGAAACTACCTTGTATTTCTCACCCTACAGCGGCGAGTTGCTGGCGCGCCGGCACAGCCTGTGGCGCTGGTTCGATTTCCTTTGGATGTTCCACATCATGGATTACGAGGCGCGCTCGGACGTCAACAACACCCTGTTGCGCGTGGCATCGGCGGTTGGACTGCTGTTCGTGCTCAGCGGCGCCTGGTTGCTGTTCTACAGCTTCCGCAGGAGGAACGCGGCATGACGCCCTGGATGAGAACGCTGCACAAATGGGTCGGTTTGATCATCGGGCTGCAACTGCTGTTGTGGATGGCCAGTGGCGTGATGATGAGTTGGCTGGATCATGACAAGGTACAAGGCCATCAGTTCCAGGCTCATGCGCATGACAGGCACGACTGGCCTGCCAACGCCCGCTCGCCCGCCAGCTTTCTGGGCGGCAACAAGCAAATCAGCCGCGTAAGTTCGGGCTGGCTATTGGACACGCCGGTCTACCAACTGGCCGACGCCCAAGGGATCGCCCTGGTCGACGCCGTTACCGGCGCGCCGATCGCGCTGGACGGCGCCTGGGCTGCACGATTGGCCCAGGCCTCCTACACCGGCACGGGTGCGTTGCAGGCCCCGCGCTTGCTGGACTGGAGTGGGGAAGTGCGCGACCACGAAGGTCAACTGTGGCGGGTGGATACCGATGACACTCAGGACACCACGGTGTATCTGTCGGCCCAAACAGGCGAGGTGCTCTACCACCGCAACAAGACGTGGCGCCTGTTCGATGTGTTCTGGATGCTCCACATCATGGATTACACGGGGCGCAAGAACTTCAACAATCCCCTAGTGGTGACCGCGGCCATCGGCGGCTTGTGGTTGGCGCTGACCGGCATCTGGCTGCTGTTCGCCAGCTTCCACTGGAACGAGTTTGTTCCGCGCCGCTGGCGGCTGGCTCGTGAGCTCTCGGTGTTTGGTCCGGATGGAACGCGGCTGCGCACGGTTCGCGCCGCGGCGGGAGACAATGTTTACGTTTCGCTGGCGCGGGAGGGGGTGCAACTGCCATCCAACTGCGGGGGAGGGCAAAGCTGCGGCCTGTGCGTGGTGCGCTTCCGCGGGATCGCGCCCAAGGCCACCGCAGCCGATCAAGCACATCTGGGCGCCAGCAAGATCAAGATGGGGTATCGATTGGCCTGTAACCTGGCCGTGGTCGAGGATACCGATGTCGAAGTGGCCGGGGGGGCGAGTCTGTGGACCGAGTACGCGGCCACGGTGGAGCAGGTCACGGCGGTGACGCCGTTCCTGCGCGAGATCGTGCTTAAACCCGACGAAGCGCCAGGACCGAAGTATCAACCCGGCGCCTACCTGCAGATACATGTACCGGATTACGAGGTGCCCGTGCACAAGCTGGTGCGTCCGGAGCACCACCATCAGGACTGGGCTGGCGTGGATCTCCCGGAGAAGCTGGTCAACCGCAAGCCGGTACGCCGAGCCTACTCGTTGGCTTTGCCGATCGATCAGGCGCAAGGCCGACTGACCCTTCTGGCGCGCTTTAGTCCCGGACGATCGGACAAGAAGCGGCATCCGCCGGGCAGGGGCTCGACCTACCTGTACACGCTCTCGCCGGGGGATCGGGTCTGTTTCAGCGGCCCGTTTGGCGACTTCGCGCTCAAGCCGCTCGGGCGAGAGAAGGTCTTCATCGGCGGCGGCGCCGGCATGGCACCCCTGCGCGCGATGATTCGCACGCTGCTGGCCGCGCAAGGCGGTGAGAGGATCCACTTCTGGTATGGCGCCCGCAGCCTCAAAGAGGCGCCGTACATCGAGGAGATGGAGCAACTGGCCCACCAGCACCCCGACTTCAGCTGGCATCTGGTGCTCTCGGACGAGGCGCAGAACGACGATGCCCTCCTGCGTGGGCTCGTTCACGAAGTCGCTCACGACCGTCTGCTCAAAGCCCATCAGGCCTTGGCCGACTGCGAGTTCTACCTGTGCGGACCGCCGGCCATGCTCAAGGCCACACGCGAGTTGCTGTCACGGTTGGGCGTGCCGGAGAGCCAGGTGGCCTACGACGACTTCAATATCTGACCGCACACTCCGCCGGCTCGGCCGGCCGACGGAGCCGCGGTGTACCGGATTCTTCTAGTGCGCTCGTCCCAGTGAGTGGACGTGCTTGAGCCTGCCTGATGAACCAGTGAGAACCTTGGTGACTACCGCGCTGGATGAGTGGTTCATATCGCATGTCTTGCCGCTGGAGGGCCTGATCCACGCCTTCCTGCGCCGACATGGGCATGAGGACAGCGAGATTCCTGATCTTCGTCAGGAGGCTTACGCATGCATAAGCGGCACTCTCCCTTTTGAGGCCGGCCATGCTTCTTCCATGGCTGGCATCATTTTATGGGTGTCCCTTCCAGACGGCTAAGCGTCTGGGCTGCGACTTGGCGTTTCATCCCGCGTTGAACGCAAGCCGCGGCTGTGTATCAGATATCCGCGTCTAGCTCCACTGACGCCGATGCTATCGATAGCAAGGCGGTTGGTGTGCCCACGACGATAACGAAGATTTTTTGGTAGTGTGAGGTGATATGGATTCAGCGGATTTTCGATCTAGGATCTACGTGCTCGATACAAACGGACCCGGGTGGGCGCGGAGTGGGATGGCGTCGCCCGGCTCTGCCGCGGCCGGCTAGGGGATCGCGGCCCACGCGTGCGGACCACTTGTGCTCAAGTTCGTTGGGCGAGCGCCACATCACGGTAGTCCTGCCGGAAGTGCGGTGGATGTCGAAGCCTTCCTGGCCAGCTGCCTCTCTTTGATCAGCGAGTAAAGTGCCGGAATCACCACCAGGGTGAGGACGGTTGACGACACCATGCCGCCCACCATCGGTGCGGCAATGCGACGCATGACCTCCGAGCCGGTGCCGGTGCTCCACATGATCGGTAATAGGCCGGCCATGATCGCGACGACGGTCATCATCTTTGGGCGCACGCGGTCGACCGCGCCCTCGATGATCGCGTCTCGCAGGTCGCGCGCATCCAGCGAGCGGCCTTCGGCCTGCCGCTGCGCGGCACGCGCCTCGAGCGCGTGGTCGAGGTAGATCAACATAATCACGCCGGTTTCCGCGGCGACGCCAGCCAGCGCGATGAAGCCCACGATCACCGCGACGCTGACGTTGTAGTCGAGCATCCACATCAGCCAGATGCCGCCGACGAGCGCGAAAGGCACCGACAGCATCACGATCAGCGACTCGGTGACGCGGCGGAAGTTGAGGTACAGCAGCAGGAAAATCAGCGCCAGGGTCACCGGGATGACGACGCGCATCTTCTCGGCGGCACGCTGCATGTACTCGTACTGCCCGCTCCAGGAGACGTAGTAGCCCGGCGGGAACTGCACCCGCTCGGCGACCGCATCCTGCGCCGCCTTCACGTAGCGGCCCAAGTCGCTTTCGCGCGTATCGACGTAGATGTAGGCGGCCAGCATCGCGTTCTCAGTGCGGATGCTCGGCGCCCCCTTCTTAACTTCGATCTGCGCCAGCTCACCCAATGGCACCTGGGCGCCGCCGGGCACCGGGACCAGCACCTGGGTGCCGATCCGGTGCGGATCGTCGCGCAGTTCGCGCGGATAGCGCACGATCGCGCTGAAGCGCTCGCGTCCCTGGAGGATGGTGGAGACCATCTCGCCGCCCAGCGCGGCTGCCACCACGTCCTGCACCTCGCCCAGTGTCACGCCGTACTGGGCCAGGCGGCCCAGGTCCGGGGTGATGTCGAGGTAGTAGGCGCCGGTCAGGCGTTCGGCGAACGCGCTGGTCGTTCCCGGCACCTCGCGCACCACCGCTTCGATCTCGGTGGCCAGGGCGTCGAGCTGCTCGAGGTCGGTGCCGAAGAGCTTGATCCCCACCGGCGTTCGGATGCCGGTGGCCAGCATGTCGGTGCGCGCCTTGATCGGCATCGTCCAGGAGTTGGCGACGCCCGGGAACTTCAGCGCCGCGTCCATCTCGGCGATGAGCTTGTCGGTGGTCATGCCGTCCCGCCATTCGTCCTCGGGCTTGAGGTTGATGACGGTCTCGAACATCTCCAGCGGCGCCGGGTCGGTGGCGGTCAGGGCACGACCGGCCTTGCCGAAGACCGACTCCACCTCCGGGAAGCTCTTGATGATCCGGTCCTGCTGCTGCAACAGCTCAGAGGCCTTGGTCACCGACATGCCAGGCAACGAAGCAGGCATGTATAGGAGCGTGCCCTCGTTGAGGGTCGGCATGAACTCACTTCCCACGCGCGATGCCGGCCACAGGCTGGCAAACAGCGCGACGAGCGCGAGGAGGATCGTCGCCACGCGGTGCCGCAGCACGATGTCGATCGCGGGCCGGTAGGCTGCGATCAGGAACCGGTTCACCGGGTTCTTGTGCTCGGGAACGATCTTGCCTCGAACGAACAGGAGCATCAGCACCGGGACTAGTGTCACAGATAGCAGCGCGCCACCGGCCATCGCGAACGTCTTGGTGAACGCCAGTGGCTTGAATAGACGTCCTTCCTGCGCCTCCAGGGCGAACACCGGAAGGAACGAGACGGTGATGATCATCAGGCTGAAGAACAGCGCGGGCCCGACCTCCCGGCAGGCGTCGATGATCAGCTGGGCCCGGCTGCGGGAGCCGTCGGAGCGTTCGATGTGCTTGTGCGCGTTTTCGATCATCACGATCGCCGCATCGACCATCACGCCGATCGAGATCGCGATGCCGCCCAGGCTCATGATGTTGGAGTTCATGCCCAGCGCACGCATGGCGATCACCGCGATCAGAACGCCGACCGGCAGCATGACGATCGCGACCAGCGCGCTGCGGGCATGGAACAGGAATACCAGGCAAACCAGTGCGACGATCAGGCTCTCCTCGAGCAGCGTCGTGCGTAGCGTCTTGATCGCGCGCACGATGAGATCGGAGCGGTCGTAGACCGCCTGGACGCTGACGCCCTCGGGGAGTCCACTCGCAAGCTGGGCGATCTTGTCCTTCACCCCCCCGATCACGGCCAAAGCGTTCTCGCCGAAGCGCGCAATGACGATCCCGCCCACAACGTCGCCTTCGCCGTCCAGGTCGGCGATGCCACGGCGCTCATCGGGTACCAGTTCGACCCGGGCGACGTCGCCGATCAGCACCGGTGCGCCCCCTTCGGCGCGCAGAACCAGGCTCTCGATATCCTCGATACCGCGCAGGTAGCCGCGGCCCCGCACCATGTACTCGGTCTCGGCCATCTCGATCACGCGGCCGCCGACGTCGCGGTTGCTCTCGGCGATCACCTCGGACACGCGTGAAATCGGGATGTTGAACTCGCGCAGCCGGACCGGATCGACGGTGATCGAGTACTGGCGCACGAAGCCGCCGACGCTGGCGACCTCGGCCACGCCGGGCGCGGTGGTGAGCTGGTAACGCAGGTACCAGTCCTGCATCGCGCGCAGCTCGTCCAGCGAGTGGCGGTCGCTCTTGAGGACGTACTGGTAGACCCAGCCAACGCCGGTGGCGTCGGGACCCAGTGCGGGGGCCACGCCGGGGGGCAGGTTCTTCGACGCGACGTTCAAGTTCTCAAGCACGCGTGAGCGTGCCCAATAGAGATCCGTCCCCTCCTCGAAGATGACGTAGATGAAGGAGGCGCCGAAGAACGAGAACCCGCGGACGTCCTTCGATCTCGGAACCGAGAGCAGCGCGCTGGTCAGCGGGTAGGTCACCTGGTCCTCGACCACCTGGGGCGCCTGCCCCGGGTACTCGGTGAACACGATCACCTGCACGTCCGACAGATCCGGCTGTGCATCCAGCGGCGTGTTCATCAGCGCATAGATGCCGCCGGCGACGATCGCCAGCGTCATTACCAGCACCAGGAAGACGTTGCGGACCGACCATTCGATGAGGCGGCCAAGCATGTCAGTGCCCCTCGTGGCTGGTAGCGGGAACCTGTGCGTCGTGGTCGTTCATCGTCTCCAGGTCGCCATGGCTGTCATGGCCGTCGGACGCGCCAGGATCGCTGGCGGCAGCCGGTGGATCTCCCGATGTCGCCGGTATGGCATGGCCTGCGTGGGGATCAGCGACCTCGTCAACATGACCTGCGTGCGGATCGACGGCGTCCTCACCGTGCCCGGCGTGTGGATCCTCAGTGGTGCCCGAAGGCGCGCCGTGTCCTGCATGACCCTCAAGCCCCTGGAGTGCCGACTGCAGGTTGCTTTCGGCGTCGATCAGGAAGTTGGCGGAGACCACGACCTGTTCGCCTTCGGCGATCCCGTCGAGCACTTCGATGCGATCGCCGCCACGGCGACCCAGGGTGACGTCGCGCGGTGCGAACCGGCCGGGGCCGGTCTCGACCAGCACCACCTGGCGCGTGCCGCTGTCGAGCACGGCCGAGCGCGGAACGGTCAGGACCGGTCCAGCACCCGGCTCCTCCAGCACCACCGTCCCGTAGAGCCCCGGCCGGAGGTCGCCGTCGGGGTTGGGCAGGGCGATGCGCACATCCACGGTGCGCGTCATCGCATCGATGACGGGCTGCACGAAGGTGACCTCGCCCTCGGCCACCTGGCCCGGCAGGGCCACGGTTTCAAAGCGTGCGGGCTGGCCGGGCTGGATGCCCGCGGCCTGCGCCGCCGGGACCTTCGCGATCACCCACACCGTCGACAGGTCCGCCAGGCGCAGGATGGTTTCGCCGGGCTCGAAGCGTGCGCCCTGGACCACCGGCTTCTCGATCACGACCCCGTCCGCGGGCGCGGTGAGCACCAGCCCCGTCTTGCCGAGTTGCGCGTCGCTGATTTCCCAGTTGCGCAGGCGGGTGCGGGCGGCATCGCGCAGGCGGATCATCGACGCCGCGCTCGCGGGATCGGACGCCGCCAGTCTGCGGGCGGTTTCGTCGGCCAGCCGGTATTCCTGCTGCGCCGCGGCCAGCTGTGGGCTGTAGACGGACAGCAGCGGCTGCCCGGCGCGGACCCGCATGCCAGTCTGGTTCGCGTACAGCAGTTCCACCCAGCCTTCGAAGCGCGGGGCGATCGCGTACTGCCGGGTCTCGTCGACCTCGACCGTGCCGCTGGTGCGCACGGTGGCGGACATGGCTCCTCGCTTGACCGCCTCGGTGCGCACGCCCAGCGCCTGCACCTTGTCCGGGGGCAGCACCACCGTACCCGGCGCCGCCGGCGG
Organism: Lysobacterales bacterium; assembly: GCA_019634735.1. Classification (NCBI taxonomy): domain Bacteria; kingdom Pseudomonadati; phylum Pseudomonadota; class Gammaproteobacteria; order Lysobacterales; species Lysobacterales bacterium. The sequence continues at coordinate 10,416 of JAHCAT010000008.1, forward strand.
GGCGTCGTCGGCATAGACCGGGACGTAGTCCATGCCCATCGAATCCTTCTTCGGCACCGGCGACGTGTCCGCCAGGCCCATCGGATTGCGGTAATAGAGCACCTTGCGTTCCGCGGCCGCTGCCTCGGCGGACGTGGCTGCGGTGGGCGAATCGTTCGTGGCGCGGCCCGCCATCCAGCCGACGGCGAGTGCGGCGAGTGCGACGCCGATGGCGAGCGACAGGGTCTGGACACGGGTCATCGGATCTCTCCTTCGATGGCGCGCACGGCGGCGGCGCCCAACAGTTCGTCACGCAGTGCATCGACCCGTGCGAGGTCGGCGCCCTGCCATTCATTGAGTGCTTCCAGCAGCGTCCCGAAGTCGACTTCGCCGACCTGGTAGCTGGCCAGTGCGGACTGCCAGGTGGCGTCGGCCTGCGGCATCAGCGTGTTCTCGACCAGCGCGCGGCGCTCGCGTGCGCTGGTCCACTGCGACCAGGCGGCGGCGCCGCGTTCCTCGACGGCCCGCAGCGTGGCGTCCCGGCGGGCCAGCGCCGCGTCTTCGAGCAGGCGCGATTCGCGCTCGCGTTCGCGGCGTGCGCGCTGTTGGAACGGGATCTCGACCTCCAGCATCAGCTCGGTGCTTTCGATGCCGTTGCCGAGCTGCATCGCGCCCACACCCACGGTGACGTCGGGAAACCGGTTGCGACGCTCCAACGCCACGTTCGTGCGGGCGGCCTCGGCGCGGGCCTGTTGCGAACGCACTGCCGGATGCGCATCAGCGCCGTCCAGCGCCTCGGCGAGCGAGGCGCTGCGAACGAACAGTCGCGGCGCCTCATCAGGGGTCGCCAGCGGCGCGTCGGCGCGGCGGCCCAGCACCGCGTTCAACGTGGCGGCGGCCTCCTGCTTGACGGCGATGCGCTCGATCCGCTCGCGCTGGAGGCTGGTCTGCTCGACTTGGGCGCGGATCGCGTCCTGTTGTGCCGCACGACCCAGGGCGTAGCGAACGCCGGCGATTTCTTCGATCTGGCGGAGTAGTACAACACGGCGGTCGAGCACGGCGACGGCCTGGTCTGCGTGCCAGTAGCGCACGTAGGCCGCCTCGGCGTCAGCCAGCAGGTCGCGCGCCGCGGTGATCCGGTCGAGCCCGACCGCTACTGCGTCCTGACTGGCCGCGGTCCGCGCCAGGCCGCGCTTGCCCCAGAGTGGGAAGCGCTGGCGCACGGCGTAGTCGACCTCGCGGCCAGCACCCGGAGTACGCCAAGGCTTGTCCGGATCCAAGCCACGGAAGCTCACCGACGCAGACGGATCGGGCAGAGCACCTGCAGGCAGGATTCGCGCCTCGGCGGCCTGGGCTTCGAGGTCCAGTGCCCGCAGTTCGGCGTTGTGTTCGAGGACCCAGGAGCGGATCGACTCGAGGCTGTGTCCTGGAGCGGGTTCGGTGGCGGTCGCCGGCAGCGCCAGGGTCCAGAAGGCACCTGCGAGCAGGCAGGGCACCAGGTGCCGAAGCGCGTGCCTGGGGTCGAGCGGGGGACGAGGGTACAGGCGCCTGGCCTGCAAACGCTTGAACGGGGATGCCATGTCAGTGTCCTTGGGCCGACGCGACGCAGGTCGCTCGGACAACGGCGGAAGCACATGCCGTGATTCAACACGGCACGAACGCACAGCACTGCGCATGTTGGCAACCGCTTGCGCGTGCGCGGTGGACGCGCGGCCGGCGTGGACGCGCGAGCAAGGTGGTGCGATCGAGGTCTAGATCTGCAGGCTACAGAAGCGCTGTGCAGGTGGGGGGTCCGATACGCAGGCTGGTACGTCACGGTACCGCCGTGCTTGCACAGAGGATGACAGGGTTTCCAGCGAAGTGAACAACACCGGTACGGTCGACGGCGGCACCTGCGGAGATTTCAGATCCGGCGTGGTGACCCTGTCGCGCTCGCAATGTTGCTGGCAGAGGGACGGGTAGTCGGGATCGAGTGCGGTCATGCCGTCGCATCCCACCATGATCATCGGGACGGGGTCGGGTGGCGTTTGCGCTTCAATGGGGCACGCGTATGCCACCAGCACCAATTGCTGCAACAAGAGCGCCCACAGCGCCAGCCAGGCCAGCCTCGTCCGAGGGTGCCGGCGACGCAACCGGGTGATCAAGCTGATCATGATTTTCCCGTCCCGGAAGGAAGGCAACTCTCGGGTTTGATCAGCGCTCGTGGTAAGGGTGCAAAGCAAGCCATGGTGCGAGTTTATGCAAAGGTGCCTGTGAAACGCACTGATCTGGATCAAGGTCTCCGTGGGTATCCATCCAGGTGCCACTAGAATTCGTTCGAAATCTCTCTGCTTTATGGAGGTCAGGTGATCCCAGCCGGTTAAGGAGTGATAGCGACCTTGAGGACACCATCTCGCTGATGCGAAAAGACATCATAGGCAGTCTCAATGTCGTCGAGGCCGTAGCGATGAGTGACCATGGGGGTAAGGTCGACCCTGCCCGACGCAATTACGTCTATCAACCTCCTCATCCGTTCCTTTCCTCCAGGGCAAAGGGTCGTTACCAACTTGTGATCGCCCAAACCAGACGCAAACGCCCGGACGGGAATTCTGAGGTCCTCGGAGTAGACGCCCAAGCTGGAGAGGGTGCCGCCGGGGCGAAGTACCCGTAGCGCCGCCTCGAATGTCGCTTGGGTTCCCAACGCCTCAATTGAAGCGTCCACGCCACGCCCGCCAGTGAGTTTGAGTATCTCGTCTACCGGATCTGTGTCGTGGAAATTTATTGTGACATCCGCACCGAGCTTGCTCGAGATGCGCAGACGCTCACCAATTCCGTCGACTGCGATAATGGTCGTGGCGCCTTTGAGGCGTGCTCCGGCCGTAGCGCAAAGCCCTATCGGCCCCTGTGCGAAAACGGCAACGACATCGCCTATCCGAATGTTCGCACTTTCCGCTCCGCCGAATCCGGTCGACATGATGTCGGGGCACATCAAGACCTGTTCATCGGTCAGGTCGTCGGGGATCGGGCATAGATTGGTCATCGCGTCAGGGACCCGAAGAAACTCGGCCTGACTGCCGTCAATCGTGTTGCCGAACTTCCACCCGCCGATTGCTTTCCAGCCGTGTTTTGTGCCTGCGCCATCCTGGGAATGGAAGCCGCATAAGCATGCGTTGCTGTAGCCACTTGGAGTGATCGCGCCTGCGATAACACGTTGGCCTTCATGAAATCCAGATACCGAGGAACCAAGCTTCTCGATAACGCCGACTGGCTCGTGTCCTATGGTCAAACCTTTTTCGACCAGGTACTCGCCTTTAAGGATGTGCACATCCGTTCCGCAGATAGTCGTCGTGGTGATTCTGATCAGCGCATCCAGCGGGCCGATGTCTGGTATCGATTTCTCGTCCAGAATGATTCTGCCAGGCTCTACAAAGACAGCGGCTCTCATCTTCGTCATGACGCGCTCCCTATCTTGAGTTGGAACATGTGTGCTGGCAGCCGGCTGATTGGCTCCAGAAGCAAAGCCACCGGGTTCCACTTGTGTTGTTCATGGAACATGAATACCCCGCCCCCATCGATTCAATGATGGATCGAGCGGGGTATTCGACGTCTATCGCCTGGTTGTCACTGTGCTGCTGCCTCAGCTTCATGGAGCTTCGCAAGCTCCTCGTACTCCGTGGCAGTCTCTTCCTGGAGCTTGATCAGCCGGTCGCAGTGCCGCGCCATTGACTGCCCGGTGCCAACTCCTGTCTTGAACTTCTGGTGGTTGTGCCGGTAAGTGTTGCGCATCGCCTTGTGCTTCTCGGCTTCTGCCAAGGCTTCGCCGGCCAGCGTGCGGTAGTACGCGGCAATGGCCAGATGGTTCTCCGGCTTGTCCGCGATATCGTTCAGCAGCTTCACGATCGGTTCTTCCGCAGGCTGCTGCGCATGAACCGGAACGGCGATGGCGATGGCGAAGATTGCACATTACATGATGACCCACGACGCTTTGACGGACTTCATTGGAATCTCCTGATGGGCTGGGGAGAGGTATGCCCGATGCCAGCCTAGGAAAGTCCGGCTTTCATCTGAATGACTCGTTCATTACATTCATGAAATGAATTGGTCACTTTGCAAGGGCTGGTGTCCCCTGAAGAAGACGACCTAAATGCAGATGCATATCATTTGCCTAATGACCTTCGCTGCATGACGAGATGATTGCAGCATCGTAATGGCGGGGTCATGCCGTCGACAGCTTGCCGTACGTAGGGTGAAAGCAAACAAGCCGGCCGCACACGCGGATCGGTTTTTGTTGTGGGTGCGTCGCACTCACCGGTTCCCGACGGGAATCGCCGCCAACTTAATCGGAGGTTGTCATGAGGCACTATCGTCGACCATCGCTGGTGATGGCTTGTTTGCTTGGTGCGATGCTCGCTGGCTCGGCACTGGCCGATGACGACAAGCACCGGCATGGTCAGTCCGGCGCCATGGGGCAGTCGCCCGCCAGCACAAGCGCCCCCGCATCGCCCCACGCTCCGGCGGCACACGCCCCGACTCCCCAGTCCCCCGCTGCACAGAATCCGCCTGCCTCGCCCGAGGCCATGGCGGCGCACATGGAGGAGATGGCAACGATGATGCGTGAACGGGGAAGGGCCATGGAGGCCATGGGCCGACAGATGCAGGAAGGCAGCATGCAGATGCATCAGCAGGCCATGTCGATGAAGGCAGGAGACGCGTCCGCGCACAATGACATGGACATGACCGCCGCGATGCAACACATGGAACAGATGAAGACGGACATGGAGAACTGCGAGCAGCAGATGCAGCAAGTCGATTCGACCATGCAGAAGATGGATTCGAGCATGGGCGGTGGCATGGCCAAGAAGAAGATGGGCCATATGTAGGGGGCGGCCGCCGTGTCGACGAAAAGCTTCATGGGGTGGAAGCGCATCGTTGCCCCGGCCACGCTGGCGATGTCGCTGGCATATGGAACGGCCGGCGCTCAGACAGCCGCCGATCCGCACGCAGGTCATCCACCGGGCAAGACCGGCAACACGGCCGCGTCGCAGCCGGCCGCGATGGGAACGACAGCCGCGCAAGGCAGCAGTTCGATGGGCGGGATGCCGATGGGGGCCACACCGCCGGCGGACGCGCCGATGGGCGATGACGATCACGCAGAGCATCATCCTGACCCGCCCGCAAACATGGCGGCACCGCAGCCGGCCGCCGGCGACACCCCCATGCCAGGCAGCGGCTCGACGCAAGGCATGTCGATGGGTCCCGCAGCGCCGGCGGGCGCAGCGATGGGCGACGACGACCATGCCGCGCATCATCCTGACGCGGCCGGCGGCATGCCGGCTTCGCCCGGTGCGTCGATGGGCGGTTCCATGGGCGGCATGATGGACGACATGATGCGCGGCTGCCGCGGAGACGAGTGCGGTCGCGACCGGCGTCTCAACAAGCTGCTGTATCCCCAACTGATGGCGCTGCCGGATCTTCCTCCGGAGCGACGCGCCGGCGTCGAACAACTCGCCCACCATCGGATGCACGAAGGCATCCAGCAGTTGGCGACCCTGTCGTCGGAGGCGTCGCATGCGGTTCAGCGCAACGACTACGCCGGCCTGCAGGAGGCGTCCGACCGGATGCGCGTGGCCTGGGGCGAGTTCGACAGTGGTCTGTCGGCCTACCGCGCGCTGGCCGAGGGACAGGCGCCGCGCGGCATCGCGCTGGACTGGTTCCGCCGCGAAATGAATCTGACCGATCCCCTGACCACGGTCCCGGCGCACGGGGTCTTCGGCCTGTCGGGCTTTCACTATTTCACGATGGCGCTGCTGGTGGCTTTTGCGCTGCTGGGGGCATGGATGTACGTGGCACGCAACCGACGTACGAACGCGGTGCTGGCCACGCTGCGCACGGGTACGCCGGCGTCTCCGGCGGCATCCACGGCGGCTCGTGCCGGTGCGACGCCCGCCGCCGCGGTACCGGCGCCTCCGGTGGCCTCGCCCGAAAGCGTTCCGCAGGCGCGCACGCCTCCGTCCACCACGGGCAATTGGGTCGGCAAGCTGCGGGTCGCCCGCATCTTCCAGGAGACTGCCCAGGTCAAGACATTCCGCCTGGCGCCCGTTGACGGGACAGGTGCCCTGCCTTTCGAGTTCGAGCCGGGCCAGTTCCTGACGCTCTCCGTGCCCGCGGGCGGGAAACAGGTCAAGCGTTCGTATTCGATCGCCTCGTCACCGTGCTGCCACGGCTGGTGCGACCTGACCGTCAAGCACGAAAGCGGCGGCATCGTGTCCGGATACCTCCACGAACACGTCCAGGAAGGCGATCTGCTCGATGCGTCCGGCCCGTACGGCCGCTTCACCTTCCGCGGCGTCGAGTCCGACAGCGTCGTGCTCCTGGGGGGCGGCGTCGGCATCACGCCGTTGATGAGCTCGATCCGCTACCTGACCGACCAGAGCTGGAACGGCCGGATCGACCTGGTCTACGCCTGCAAGGACCTGGAGAACGTGATCTTCCGCGACGAGCTGAACCAGCTTGCCCGTCGGCATCCGAACCTCCACGTGTCCATCGTATTGAGCGACGAGTCTTCGGAGGCGTGGACCGGCCCGCGTGGGTTCATCACCGCCGAATTACTGGGGCAGATCCCGGAGATCCGCTCGCGTCGCATCCACCTGTGCGGTCCGCCGGTGATGATGGACGCGGTGCGCGGCGAGTTGGGCAAGCTGGGCATCGATCCGGCGTCGATACACTCCGAGCTGTTCCTGAGCCCGCCCAAGCCGGCGACGCCCGAACCGGGCCAAGCCGGCGACACCGCTGCGGCCGTGACATGCAGCTTCGAGCGATCCGGGAAAAGGGCGCCGCTGATCGCCGGCCAGACCGTCCTCGAGGCCGCCGAAGAAGTCGGCGTCCCGATCGAGTACGCGTGCCGGCAGGGCTACTGCGGCATCTGCAAGGTGAAACTGCTCTCGGGCGAGGTCACCATGGCGGTGGACGACAGCCTGACCCCGCTCGACCGCTCGTCGGGGATGATCCTGGCCTGCCAGGCGAAAGCGTCGGCCGACATCTCGGTGGATGCCTAGATGGGCAGGCACGATCGCATCGCCGCGACGATCATCGTGTCGATGCTGGCGGTGCTGTGGCTGGGCTTCCTGGTGCACCGCGCTCCGTTCTTCGCCGGCAGCCTGTGGGGTGGCGTGTTCGGCGTCGTGGGCGCCGCGTTCATGCTGGTGCCGCTCGTCTATACCGTGGTCAAGCGCAGCGCCACGCTGCGCCGCGCATTCACCCGCAAGCACAGCTTCGCCACATTGCTGCAGGCGCACGTGTATTTCGGCCTGATCGGCGCTCTGCTGGCCATCATCCATAGCGGGCACAAGTTCCAGAGCGTGCTCGGGATCGCGCTGACGGCGTCGATGCTCCTGAGCGTGCTCACCGGGTTCATCGGCCAGCATTACCTGCGCTACGTCGCCGAGAACATCCGCGAGAAGAAGACGCAGCTCGACGGCCTGTGGCGCCTCCTGGATGGGGCGTACTGGGCCTACGCGCAGGCGCCGGCAGGCGGCGGCGCCGGCACGGCCGAGGCCGGCGCCGAACTGCTGCCGCTGGCGTCCGCCGCCGGCGACCTGCAGTACTCGATCCAGTTCCAGGAGCGGGTGCGCAAGCTGTTCACCGGCTGGCTGTCGGCGCACATCGCGTTCTCGATCGTCTTCTATCTCCTGCTGGCGCTGCACATCTGGGCCGGCATCTACTTCGGGCTGCGCTGGTTCAGATGAGTCGAAAGGGAACGATCATCGCCGCGCTGCTCGCGGTGCTGGCACCGGTGGCAGCGCTCGCGCTGTGGAAGGCTGTGCCGCAGACGCAGCACGCCGCGACGTGGCAGAGCATGGCCTCGCCTGGCCCGCTGTCCAGCGCGCATGCGTTCCTGCAGGAGGATTGCGCGGCGTGCCACACGCCGGTCAAGGGCGTGCAGGATGCGACCTGCGTTGCCTGCCATGCCAACGAAACCCTCCTCCTGCAGCGGCAACCCACTGCGTTCCATGCCAACATCGCCGAGACGAGCAATTGCGTGGCCTGCCACAAGGAGCATGACGCCGGCCACAGCCTGCGGGGCATGGACCATGCGGCGTTGACCGACATCATCGTGCGATGGCTCGATCGTGCTCCAGAGGGCCACGAGGGCGCGCTGCTGCTCGCGCACCTGAAGGCGCACCGACCGGAGGCACTGGCGGGCAACCTCTCGCTCGCCAACGGCATGACCTACAAGGAGACGCTGCTGGACTGCGCGAGCTGCCACAAGACCACGGACCCTCACGTCCAGGTGTTCGGGAACGATTGCGCGACATGCCACGGCACCGGCACGTGGTCGATCGCCGAGTTCAGGCATCCATTGCCCAGTTCCACCGAGTGCGGTCAGTGCCATCTCGCGCCCCTGAGCCACTACAAGGAGCACTTCGCGATGATGTCCAAGCCGATCGCAGGCGTCAGGAACGCGGAGCCCGAGCAGTGCTATCTCTGCCACCAGACCACGTCCTGGAACGACATCCGGGGAGTGGGCATCTACGACCATCATTGACCGGACACGCCGGTGAGCGCCGACCTGCCACATGCTGCGATCGGGGTCGTGGTGGCCGGATTCGAGTTGTTCGGCGTCGGCGTCATCACGCTGGGAAGCCTGTTGGCGTGTGGCCGATTCGCCTTCGTTCACACGGCAGGCGGTCTGACGGCGCGATATCACGCCCTGCGGCAGGAACTCGGCGGCGCGATCGTGCTGGGCCTGGAGTTCCTCGTGGCCGCGGACATCATCCGCACCGTCACCATCGATCCCTCGCTGCAGGGCGTGGCGATCCTTGCGCTGATCGTGCTGATCCGCACCTTCCTGAGCGTTGCCCTGCAAATCGAGATCGAACGAGGGTGGCCGTGGCGGCGCAGTCAACCGGCACCGCCCGACCACCCGAACGCGTCCGGCTGAGCGAACGGGGCCACGCGCTCAAGGTACAGCCTCGTGCGACGACCGCGCTGGCGAGCGCCCGCTTGCCGCTTCCAGCCGCTCAACGAGACTTGAACGACGCCGCCAAGCGATTCATCACAGATCGACGCCGACCGCCTGGTAGCCCGACTTGGTCAGGGCGGCCTCGACGATCTCACGCGGTTGCTCGGAGACGACCTGCACCCGTCGAGCGGGAACATCGGCCTGGACCCGCGCCTGCGGGTCGACGGACTGGATGGCGCGCGTCACGCCTCGGACGCAGCCGCCGCACGTCATGTTCTGGATGTGGAACGTGTGCATGGGGCACCTCCTATGGTTTGTATGCGGTTAGCATGGGCCTTGCCATCGTTGGAAGGTCAAGGGCTTTCGCGGGCCATGCAGGTGTTGACCTTCCCACCGTGGGAAGCCGCAGACTTGTTTCCTGACCCATTGCACCGGCGAGATGAACACCATGGATTCCGTTGCCCCAAGCGCCTCCCTGCGAACGGACCCTGTGCGGAAGACCGAACTGGCCATCGAGGGCATGACCTGCGCGTCCTGTGTCGGACGGGTGGAGCGCGCCTTGCGCGCCGTCCCCGGCGTGATGGCGGCGCGCGTCAATCTGGCGACGGAGCGCGCAGTCGTGGAAGGCGGCGCGGACTCCCGTCTGCTGATCCAGGCCATCGACGACGCAGGGTATGCGGCACGGCCGATCGACCGGGCGGCCTTGCGCGAGGCCGACGATGCAGCCCGCAAGGAGGCCGAGCAGGCGGCACTGAAACGCGCGGTGGTCGTGTCCACTGCGCTGACCTTGCCGGTCGTCGCGCTGGAGATGGGGGCGCACCTGGTGCCCGGCCTGCATCACCTGATCGTGCACACCATCGGCATGCAGTGGAACTGGATCATCCAGTTCGCGCTGACGACGCTGGTGATCCTCGGGCCAGGCCGGCGCTTCTATCAGCAGGGGTTCCCCGCGCTGTTGCGCCTGGCGCCGGACATGAACTCGCTGGTGGCGGTCGGCACCTTGGCCGCTTACGCCTACTCGCTGGTCGCGACCTTCACGCCCGCGCTGTTGCCCGCGCAGGCGGTCAACGTCTATTACGAGGCGGCGGCCGTCATCGTCACCCTGATTCTCATCGGCCGGTTCCTGGAAGCGCGGGCCAGAGGACGCGCCTCCCAGGCGATCCAGCGGCTGGTCGGGTTGCAGGCGCGGACCGCGCGCGTGCGCCGTGGCGAGGGGACGGCCGAGATCGCCCTCGTCGAGGTGGGGCCGGGGGATATCGTCGAAGTGCGGCCCGGCGAACGTGTGCCGGTCGACGGCGAGGTGATCGAGGGCGACAGCTACGTCGATGAGTCCATGATCACGGGCGAGCCGGTGCCGGTGGCGAAGACCGCCGGCAGCGGGGTGGTCGGCGGCACGGTCAACCAGAACGGCGCGCTGGCGTTCCGCGCGACCGCGGTGGGCGAGTCCACGGTGCTCTCGCGGATCATCCGCATGGTCGAGGACGCGCAGGGCTCCAAGCTGCCCATCCAGGCCCTGGTCGACCAGGTGACGTCGTGGTTCGTCCCGGTCGTGATCGGCTTGGCGCTGCTGACGTTCCTCGTCTGGCTCGCCTTCGGCCCGTCGCCGGCGCTGACGTTCGCGCTGGTCAACGCCGTCGCCGTGCTGATCATCGCCTGTCCCTGCGCGATGGGGCTGGCCACGCCCACCTCGATCATGGTCGGCACCGGGCGCGGCGCGGAAATGGGCGTGTTGTTCCGCAAGGGCGAAGCCTTGCAGTTGCTCAGGGACGCGCAGGTCGTCGCGCTGGACAAGACCGGCACGCTGACCGAAGGCCGGCCGGTGCTCACCGATCTGGAACCCGCCGAGGGCTTCGATCGCGCGCAGGTGCTGGCGCGGATCGCGGCCGTCGAGGCGAAGTCGGAACACCCGCTCGGCCGCGCCATCGTGGAGGCCGCCCACGCCGAAGGCCTGGTCTTGCCGGCGGTCGCCGGCTTCAGGTCAGAGACCGGGTTCGGCGTCGAGGCCGTGGTGGACGGCGTGAGTGTCCGGATCGGCGCCGATCGTTACCTGCAGCGGCTGGGCCTGGATGTGGCCGCCTTCGCCGGCATCGCGCAGCGACTGGGCGACGAGGGCAAATCGCCGCTCTACGCCGCGATCGACGGCAAGCTCGCGGCCGTGATCGCGGTGGCCGATCCGATCAAGGACACCACCCCCGAGGCCATCGCCGCGCTCCACGCGCTGGGCCTCAAGGTGGCCATGATCAGCGGCGACAACCGGCGCACGGCCGAGGCCATCGCCCGCCGGCTCGGCATCGACGAGGTGGTCGCCGAGGTGCTGCCGGAGGGCAAGGTGGAGTCGGTGCGCCGGCTCAGGGCCGTGCATGGCCATCTGGTGTTCGTGGGCGACGGCATCAACGACGCGCCGGCCCTGGCCGAGGCCGAGGTGGGCATCGCCATCGGCACGGGCACCGACATCGCGATCGAGGCGGCCGACGTGGTGCTGATGTCGGGCAGCCTCATGGGCGTGCCGAGCGCCATCGCCCTGTCGAAGGGGACGATCCGCAACATCCGGCAGAATCTGTTCTGGGCGTTCGCCTACAACGCGGCCCTGATCCCGGTCGCCGCCGGCGTGCTGTATCCGGCCTACGGCGTCCTGCTCTCGCCGGTCTTCGCGGCAGGCGCCATGGCGCTGTCGAGCGTCTTCGTCCTCGGCAACGCCCTCAGGCTGCGGCGGTTTCGCCCGCCCGTGGCGTTCGCGGCGGCTGGCCGGCCGCCGGCTTCGCGAGATGCTGCCGCTTCGGCGGGCTTCGGTACGGCACGGTTGGGGCCGAGAGGAGAATGACGTGAACATCGGCGACGCGGCGAAGGCCTCGGGTGTATCGGCCAAGATGATCCGCTACTACGAGCAGATCGGCTTGATCCCACCGGCTGGCCGCACACACGCCGGCTACCGGGATTACACCGACAAGGACGTCCACGTGCTGCGCTTCGTCCGGCGCGCGCGGGATCTGGGATTTTCCGTCGCCGAGATCGATGGCCTGCTGCAGCTCTGGCGCAATCACCGCCGGCGCAGCGCCGACGTCAAGCGCATCGCCCTGGACCACATCGAGGATCTGCAGCGGCGGATCGCCGACATGCAGGAGATGGCCGCGACGCTCCAGCACCTGGCGACGTGCTGCTCGGGGGATGATCGCCCCGATTGCCCGATCCTGGCCGATCTCGAACTGCCGTCCGCGACGACGGAAGCACCCAAACGCCGACGCGGCGCGGTCGACGACCTTGGGGTCCGCAAGCGCAAGACCCGGCGAGGGCAAGGCGCCGCCACGCAGGCATCGAGGCCCTCCGGCGCGTGGGAATGACGATGAGATGACGGGAATGTAATGGACGGGTCATCCCGCCGAAAGTGACCCCCTACTAGGCTGGTCACCATGACGCGAGTACCACGCCCTTGCGTTCAATCCCGACCGTTGCATGGGTCCTGTGCTCCGCATCCGGCAGGAATTCCGTCCACCGTCGCGACGCGCATGCTGAACCGCGTTCCCCACCGCGCTGGCGCCTTCTCAGGTGCGCGTGTCCGGCACCCGGATCGTGGCGATGGGCCGGACGGGCGCGATGTCAGCCCCTACCGATCATAGGAGATCATGCATGCGATCCAGACCTTCAGGCACGAGCGCCGCCGAGCAGATGTTGCTGTCTCGACGGCAGTTCGTTCAGGGATTGGCAGCGGGCGGCGCCGTGCTGGGCCTGGGGCTTTGGCCGAAGCAGAGCTGGGCGCTGCGCTCTCCGGGCCAGCTCGAAGTGCTGTCGGGCACGCAGTTCGACCTGAGCGTAGGCGAGACGCTGGTCAACTACACGGGCAAGACGCGGCCTGCCATCACCGTCAACGGCTCGGTGCCTGCACCGATCCTGCGCTGGAAGGAAGGCACTCGGGTGCAGCTGCGGGTCCGCAACGACCTGCCCCCAGGCTCGATCCACGGCGACTCCACGTCGATCCACTGGCACGGCATCCTGCTGCCGGCCAACATGGACGGCGTGCCGGGCCTGAGCTTCGACGGCATCAATCGTGGCGAGAGCTACCTGTACGAGTTCGACGTCCGCCAGGCCGGAACCTATTGGTACCACAGCCATTCGGGATTCCAGGAACAGGGCGGCATGTACGGGCCGCTGATCATCGACCCCATCGAGCCGCCTCCGTTCTCCTACGACCGCGACTACGTGGTCTTCCTGTCCGATTGGACCGACATGGATCCGGCCCGCCTGTTCGCCCGGCTGAAGAAGCTGTCGGAGTACGACAACTATTACCAGCGCACGGTGGGAGACTTCTTCCGTGACGTGCGCCGGGACGGCTTGAGCGCGACGCTGAGCGACCGTACGGCATGGGGGCGCATGCGCATGACGCCGACCGACCTGTCCGACGTCAACGCGCACACCTACACCTACCTGATGAACGGCACCACGTCGCTGGGAAACTGGACGGGATTGTTCCGCAGCGGGGAAAAGATCCGCCTGCGCTTCATCAACGGCTCGGCGATGACCTACTTCGACGTCCGCATCCCGGGCCTGAAGATGACGGTGGTCGAGGTCGATGGCCAGTACGTCCATCCGCTGACGGTGGACGAGATCCGCATCGCCACGGCCGAGACCTTCGACGTGATCGTCGAGCCTGCCGGGCAGGACGCCTTTACGATCTTCGCCCAGGACTCCGCGCGCACCGGCCACGTCAGCGGCACGCTCGCGGTCCGCGAGGGCTTGCGTGCCCCGGTGCCGGCGGTGGACCCGCGGCCGCTGCTGACCATGGCCGACATGGGGCATGGCGGCCACGGCGCCCATTCTGGGCTGGCAGTTCCCTCGGCTGATCCACATGCCGGGCATGGCGCCGTGCCGGCGCCGGACCCGCACGCCGGCCACGGGGCTCCAGCCGCACAAGGCGCGCACGCCGGGCATGGAAGCGGCAGCATGCAGACGCATCCGGCTAGTGAAACGGGCAATCCCCTGGTGGACATGCAGACCATGACGCCAGAGCCGCGACTGTCCGATCCGGGCATCGGCCTGCGCGGCAACGGTCGCACCGTGGCGACGTACGCCGACCTGAAGAGCCTGTTCGAGGACCCCGACGGCCGCGAGCCGGGGCGCACGGTGGAGCTGCACCTGACCGGCCACATGGAGCGTTTCGCCTGGTCGTTCGACGGGATCAAGTTCGCCGACGCCGCGCCGCTGCGCCTCAACTACGGCGAGCGCATGCGCATCGTGCTGGTGAACGACACCATGATGTCGCATCCGATCCATCTGCATGGCGTGTGGAGCGACCTGGAGGACGAACAGGGCAACTTCCATTTGCGCAAGCACACCGTGGACATGCCGCCGGGCACGAAGCGCAGCTACCGGGTGCGCGCCGACGCGCTCGGTCGCTGGGCCTACCACTGCCATCTCTTCTTCCACATGGAGTCTGGAATGTTCCGGGAAGTGAGGATCGAAGAATGATGCGCGCAAGGAAATCGATGCAGTGGATTGCGCTGGCCGCAGCGTTGTCGCTCCCTCCCGTTGCGGCCTCCGCGCAGCATGCCGGGCATGGCCAGCCGGTCACGTCGAGTTCGACGGCGGACCCGCAGGAAGAGCCCGCGACGGCGCCCCAGCCTCCCGATGCCGGAACGGACCACTCGCAGATGGATCATGGACAGCATGATCGCCCGCAGGTCGACCATTCCCAGATGGATCATTCGCAGCATGATCGCCCGCAGGTCGACCATTCCCAGATGGATCATTCGCAGCATGATCGTCCGCAGGTCGACCACTCGCAGATGGATCATTCCCGGATGGAGACGCTCGACTCGCCACGCGAACCCATCCCCTCCGTCACGGATGCCGATCGCCTGGCGGCATTCCCGCCGCTGAAGGACTACCACAAGCACGGAACCAGCCTGAACTCGTTCTGGCTCATGGATCAGTTGGAAGGGGCGAACACGGATGAAGGCAGGGAGATCGCCTGGGAGGGAATCGGCTGGGTCGGGAGCGACATCAACCGCCTCTGGCTGAGGACCAAGGGGCACGCCCTGGATGAGAGCCTGCAGCGTGCGCGGGTCGAGGTGATGTACGGACGCGCGATCCATCCCTGGTGGGATGTCGTGGTGGGCGTGCGCCGGGATTTCGGTGACTTCGGCGGGGGCGGAACGCCGCGCAACTGGGCCGCGTTCGGCGTCCAGGGACTGGCGCCCTACAAGTTCGAGGTGTCGGCAACGGGTTACGTCGGAGAAGGCGGCAAGACGGCGGCGATCGTCGAGGCCGAGTACGAAATGCTGTTCACCAACCGGCTGATCGCTAGTTGGGGCGTCGAAGCCAACTGGTTCGGGCAGTCCGATCCGGAAGAGGTCATCGGGTCGGGTTTGAGTACCGTGGAGGCGGGTGTTCGTTTGCGGTACGAGATCACGCGGCAATTTGCGCCCTATATCGGGTTCGAACGCGAATGGAGTTTCGGCGAGACGTCGGACCTGCGCGGGCTCAGCAGCCACTCCCGAACCGACAACCGCTGGGTGGTCGGCCTGCGCTTCTGGTTCTGATGTAGATTGCCTTTGGGGTTGGGGAGATGGCGGGGTGGAGCCATCTCAGGAGGGCCTGGAATGCAACCTGCATCAGGCCATCGAACACGAAACCGAAGGTCATACGCATCCACCGAGAACCTCATCGTTGCGTCGCGGCCTCCAGATCGTGGTCGCTGCCCTTGGATTCGGTTTGGCGTGGTGGCGCCTGCGGAAGAACAGCCCATCGGTGCTGGCGGAGCGTCTGCGCGGGACGCTGGAGGGGCTGGGCACGACGTTCGTGAAGCTCGGCCAAGGCTTGAGCTTGCGCCGCGACATGCTGCCCGACGCGTACCGGGTGGTGCTGGAGGACTTGCATAACCGGGTGCCACCATTCTCGTCGCGGCTTGCCGAAGCGGCCATCGAGGATGCGTTCGGCCAGCCGGCCGCAACGCTGTTCGCCCGGTTCGATGCGGTTCCTTTTGCGGCCGCCTCCGTGGCTCAGGTACATCGGGCGCGGACGCATGACGGGCAGGAAGCAGTGGTCAAGGTTCGCCGCCCCGGCGTCGTCTCCCAGGTCAAGACCGACCTTCTGCTGCTGCGCTTGCTGGTGCGGATCCTGCTCCCCGTGTGGCCGCAGCTCAGGCGGCAACAGCCGTTGGCGCTGATCGACGAACTCGGCACGCAGTTGCTTGCCGAGATCGACCTGGAGCACGAAGCGCGGAACATGCGGCGCCTGCAGTCCGCGATCGCCGGGCTGCCCGGCGTCATGATGCCCCACGTCATCGAGCCCTACGTCTCGCCCGACGTGCTGGTGCAGGCATACAGCAGCGGCAGCATCGTCACGGACTTCTCCGGCAGCGACCGGGGGCGTGCCATCGCCGACCAGTTGTTCAATGCCTATCTCCATCTGTTGTTCGTCCGCGGCGTCTACCACGCCGACCCTCATCCGGGAAACCTGTTCGCGATGGCGGACGGGCGCCTGTGCTTTCATGACTTCGGCTCGATCGGATATCTGGATCCGGCGGCGCGGCGTGCGCTTGCACGCATGATCGCCGCGGTGCCCTATGCGGACGCGGACGAGGTGCTGGACTCGGCGCTTCTGCTGGGCTTCATCGTCGCGCCCGTGGACCGTCGCGAGTACACGCGCGCGATCGGCGAGATTCTCGACGAGCTGGAGAACCTGCCGGTCACCGAGTGGTCGCTGGCCGAGATGGTGTGGCGGATCTCACGCCTGGGCGGAGGAGCGCGTTTCCGGCTGCCCCGGCACCTGCTGGTCCTGATCCGGACACTGTTCCTGGTCGAGAACACGATTCGCCAGCTCGATCCGGCGTTCAACCTGCTGGGAAGCTTTGAGTTCCACCGCGACACCCTTGCCGCTTCGTTGGGCAAGGAGGCGAGCCGCAGCCGGCGGCCGGCGGCCGAACGTGCCGCGCGCACGGCCGACAGCTTGTCGACGATCGCATCGGAACTGCTCAGGTCGGCGATGATGGATGAGGGCAGGCCGAGCCTGACCATGTACCACCGGGGGCTTGAGGCGTTGCAGGCCAACATCAGCCGGACCGGCAACAGAGTGTCGGTCGCGTTGATCACGCTGGGGCTTTACCTTGCTGGATCGCTCGTGATGCAACACAGCATTGGGCCCCGCATCTGGGGCGACATGCCGTTGTTCGCGGTCGTCGCGTACGTGCTCGCCCTGGTGCTGTCGCTACGCCTGGTCCTGGCGATCTCGCGCTCCGGCCACTTGTGACGACTGGCGCCTAAGCCTTCGTCCGCCGATCCACTACGCAACCAGGGCCGCGAACGCGAATCGTCAGGCCGCGCCGATCCCTCCTGGCATGCCGCCGAACACAAGCGCGAACCACCATTCCATCGCCTCGTCGCGACGCTTGCGCCCATCTTCGATGGCCTGGGAAACCTGCGCGATCGCGGCCTGCTCCTGCGCCACGAAGGGGTTGCCAGCGGGCAATGGCGTCCGACCTTTCCTGATCAGGGGCGCCAGGGCCGCGACGGCGTGCATCCAGGGGCTGAAGGCTTCCGAAAGCAGGTAGCGGCTGGTGCGCATCGGATGCAGCCATTCCAGCGCCGAGGCGCTCCAGGGATTGCTCATGGCGCTCACGACAGGGCTCACGAACGTCTTGTAGAGCAACTCGTTCGCCTCCGAGATCCCTCGCACTTTCTCGAACGCCGCGTTGGGGACATCGAACCGCAGGTCCTCGACCTGTCGCTCCTCGAAACGGACGGTGTACTGCGAGCGCGCGCAATCCGGGTCGCCGGTCGGGTTGTCGATCTTCATCTCGTAGAGGCCTGGGGCCAGTGCCTCGACGTCCGCCAAGCTCTCCAGGATGGCCCGATGCTCGAAGCGGGCGACCTTGGCGGAGACGAAGATCCCCAGGTGACCGACATGCGGGTTGGTCAGGTAGACGATGCGCTGATCCGCCTGCTTGAGCGCGTCCGTGTCGGGATAGACCACGGGAATCCAGCCCAGTGCCTGGTGGGGCGGCGTGATGTTGTCGCCGTAGGACGCGAAGACCACCAGCGGGTTGCGGATGCGCTTCAGGTCGACGGCGCAGTGCTCGTCGATCCGCAGTTTGCCTTCCTCGAGACGGTTGCCGATGAACAGGTTCTCGACGATGGCGACGATCTCTTCGCGGCTCATGAAGTACCAGGCATTCCACCAGCGCTCGAACTGGAGGAAGCGATCACGCTCGGTATCCACATGCGCGAACAGGTCGGCGTACTTCTCCCACACGCTTTCCGGCTTGAGATTCTCGAAGTTCTGGATGAGCCAGGCGCCGTCGAAACGGCCATTGCCCAGATCCGCGAGCAGATGGGTCATCCACACGCCGCCCACGAATCCTCCGGCGAGCCGCATCGGGTTCATGCCCGCGGCGCCCGCCCAGTAGGACAGCGGCGATCCGTTGAGCACGACCGGCCCGCTCAGGCCCTGGCAGTCCGCCGCGAGCAGCGTGAGCGCCCAACCCGCCTGGCAGTTGCCGTACAGCACAGGAGGCTGGCCGGGATGGCGCCTCGCCACTTCCTCCACGAAGCGCCGCAGCGCATGCAACACGTCCGCGAGCGTCTGGCCGGGACATGGTTCAGGATAGAACGAGACGAAGTAGACGGCATGGCCGCGATGCAGCGCGATACCGATCTCGGAGTCGGTCTTGAAGCCCCCGATGCCAGGTCCATGTCCGGCACGCGGATCGACCACCACCACGGGCGGCCTGGAGGCATCCAGGCAGTCTTCGATGCAGTGGTCCCCGGCCCGGGTGATGCGAAGGAGCGCGTAGTTGGCCGGACGCTCGAAGCGCCGGGCATCGAGCAGCGTTTCGTAGTCGAAGTCCAGCAGCGGGGGCTTGCCCGCGCGCTCGTGGGCGATCATGTCGTCGGCGCGCTGGCGCAGCGTGTCCCAGAACAGCACCGTGCGCTCGAACACGTCACGCGAGTAGTCCACCGCCTGAGCGAAGTCGTACACGGCAGAACCTGCAGGCGCTTGTCCGGCGGAACGATCTGTCGACACCGACGGCACGGTTGCCACGGGTGATGCGCGAACAGCCTTTTCGCCTCTGGATCTGCCCGCAGCGCGCTTCGCTGAACGGGTCCGGGTTTCACGTGGGTGCATCTTGGCCTCCCGTGGAGATACTGAAGCAACGTCTCAAGTCGAGATTTCGATGATGTCCGGGTTCCGGGACGCATATTCCATGGCATACGCCAGTTCACCGGCCGTGTCGGCGTGCAGCTGAAGCAGCGGCTGGCCGCGGACGACATTGGTCCCGAGTACGACCTCCATCGTCACGCCGGCGGCCTTGGCTTCGGGCGCACCGGCCAGCTTGGCGAGCTGGGCGATCTTGCGGTTGTTGACCTGGACGATCCGCCCCGCACGGGAAGCGGTCAGGGGCCGGACGTGCAAGGCCCTGGGCGGCTCGCGCATGCCGCCCTGGGCCTGGCAGATCCGCTGGAACTTCGTCCACGCCCGCCCGTCGGCCAAGGTGGCCAGGGCCAGCGCATGGCCCGCTCCAGCCTCTGCCGCGCCGCCGATCTCGAGCGCGGCACCGGCGAGCACGGCGGCCCGCTGCCGCAAGTCGGCGGGCGCATCGGGCCGGTTCTGCAGGACGGCGAGGATGTCGTGCGCTTCGAGCGCGGGACCGATGCCCCGGCCCACCGGCTGGCTGCCATCGGTGCGGATGCACGTCGCGGCCAGGCCAAGGCGCGCGGCGACCGCGACCAGGCGATCCCCCAGCCGGCGTGCGGCCTCCTCGGTACGGACCTTGGCGGTCGGCCCGACCGGGATGTCGAGCACGACGTGGTTGGAGCCCGCCGCGATCTTCTTGGACAGCACGGAGGCGATCAGCTGCCCCTCGGTGTCTACGTCCAGCTCCCGCTCGACCCGCACGAAGACGTCGTCGGCAGGGCTCAGGTGCACGGCGCCGCCCCAGGCAACGCAGCCGCCTTCCTGGTCCACCACGCGCCGGATCGTGGCCAGGTCGAGATCGACGGGCGCCAGGGTTTCCATGGTGTCCGCGGTGCCGGCCGGCGAGGTGATGGCGCGCGAGGACGTCTTGGGCATCACCAGGCCGTTGGCAGCGACGATCGCGACCACGATCGGCGTGGTCCGGTTGCCTGGCAGTCCGCCGATGCAGTGCTTGTCCACGACCACCGGAGCGTTCCACGTCAGGCGTTCGCCGACGTCGATCATCGCCGCGGTCAGGTCGACGGTTTCCTGCTCGTCCAGCGGCAGGGCCGCACTGGCGGTGAGGAACGCGGCTAGGTGCACGTCGGTGTAGCGTCCCGCGGTGACGTCCTCGACGACGGCCTGCAATGCGGCCGCATCGAGCCGGTGGCCGTAGATGCGTCGCCGCACGCTGGCCAGGGAGTCCAGGGTGGGCGCATGGGAGACCTCGATGGGCGAGCCCTCCGCGACACCCAGGCGTTCCCACGCGGACTCGGACAGCGCCGCCTCGCCGGACGCCACCAGATCGCCATCGGCCTGGTAAAGCATCGCCAGGACCTGGCGCCCGCCCGCCGAGAGCAGGACCTGGGAACGGGAGCTCAAACCTTCGGCGCGGCAGACGTGGCAATCGGTGCGCATGACCGCGATCGCCTGGTGCTGGGCATGAAGGCCCAGGCGCCGGGCGCGCAGGGTCGGGGGCGCATTGGCAATCCGGTCGGCAGTCTCGGTCACAGTTCGAACACCTGGCCCAGCCGGGGGACCGAGACAGGCCAGCCGGTTTCCTTGTCGATGCGCACGCGCAGGGCCTCGGCGGCATCCGCTTCCCCGTGCACGATGAATACGCGCGAGGGGGCATGCCGGAAGCCGGAGAGCCAGCGCATCAGTTCATTGGAATCCGCGTGCGCCGACAGCTCCGGCAGGTTGGCGACCTGCGCATTCACCGGAACCCATTGTCCGTGGATCTTGACTTCGCGTGCGCCCTGCAGCATGGCCTGGCCGCGGGTCCCTGCGGCCTGATAGCCGGCGAACAGGATGGTGTTCTCGCGTTTCGGCGCGAACGCGGCGAGGTGGTGAAGCACCCGACCGCCGGTCGCCATCCCGCTGGCCGAGATGACGACCTTGGGGAACCGGCTGGCGGTGATCTGCTTGGATTCCTCCACCTCGCGGGTGTAGGTGGCGATCCCGCAGGCGGCATGGCAGATCTCTGCGGGCAGCCGGTGGTCGTCCAGGTGGCTGCACAGCAGTTCGCTGGCGTTGATCGCCATCGGACTGTCCAGATAGATGGGCACCGAACCCAGGCGTCCGGTCTGGCGCAGCTTCCACAGGTAGTAGAGCAGGAGTTGGGCGCGGCCCACCGCGAAGGCGGGAATGACCACCGTGCCGCCGCGGCCGACCGTCTTCTCGATGACGGCGCCGAGGGCTTCGGCCGCATCGTTCGGCGCATGGGTCCGGTTGCCGTACGTGGACTCGATCACCACATAGTCGGCTTCGGTCACGGACTGCGGATCGAACAGCATCGGGTCGTCGTAGCGCCCCAGGTCGCCGGAGAACACGATGCGCTTGCCGCCCCAGTCGATCTGCGCCGTGGCGGCCCCCAGGATGTGCCCGGCGTAGCGGAAGGTCAGGGTCGCACCGTCGGGAAGCGAGGCCGGCTTGCCGAACGGCACAGGGGAGAACTGCTTGAGCGCATGCTCGGCATCCTGCACGGTATACAGCGGCAGCGCGGGCTTGTGCTTGCTGAAGCCCTTGCGATTGGCGTACTCGGCGTCCTTTTCCTGCAGGTGGCCGCTGTCCTTGAGGATCAGCTCGGCCACGTCGCGGGTTGCCGCGGTGGCGTAGATGCGTCCGCGAAAGCCATCGCGCACGAGCTTGGGCAGGTAGCCGGAATGGTCCAGGTGCGCATGCGTCAACACCACCGCGTCGAGGTCCTTCGGCGCGATCGGCAACGGCTCCCAGTTCAGCTCGCGCAGGTTCTTCAGGCCCTGGAACAGGCCGCAGTCGACCAGGATGTGCTTTCCGTTGTGGCTCAGCAGATGCTTGGAGCCGGTGACGGTGCCGACACCGCCGAACGAGGTGAGCTTCAAGATCGGAATCCTCAGGGTGTGAATGCAGCGATGTCGGCCGGATGGCCCCGGCCATCCACGGCGTTTCGCTCCGCAGGGGTGAGCAGGTCGTCCCGATGCCAGCCTGCCAGCGGCGCCGCGGCATCGAGCAGATGCGCCCACGAGCAGCGATTGGCGAACAGCATGCCGGCCACGTCCAGCGTGCCGCCCCGGCTGATGTAGCCGCGCGCGGCGGTGGTGCGGGTGCCGGAATCCAGCCGCCGCAGCACGCCGAGCATGGGTTCCGGGCGGGTATGGGTGACGATCAGGCGCGGCAGGTCGGCCGGGAACAGCGCCGCCACGGCGTCATCGGCCGCGGTGAAGGCGGCCTCGATGGGATCGCGGGGCATGCGGAAACGACCGGGCTCGATCAGCGCCGTGACAAGCACCTGGCGGCCGCGCGCGTGCAGCCGGTCCGCGGCCTTCAAGGCCTCCTCGAGCTGATAGGCGCCGATGGTTACGATCTGGAGTTCCGCATTCGCGGCCTCCCCCCGGACGTGGGCGGCCCCCGTTTCGACCAGGTGCGCGGCCGCTTCGGCATCGAACCTGTGCGGCATCTCGCGCTTGGACACGACCAGGCATGCCAGCTGGCCGCGCCCCCGGTAGATCGCGCGCAGGCCGGCCAGGGCGCTGTTGGCATCCACCGGGAACAGCACGCGCGAGGTCTCCGACATCTCGCCCAGCAGCGCCTCGCCGATGGTCGGGTCCTGATGGGACTGCTCGTTCTTCGAGTTCTCCCAGGTGTGGGAGGTCACGAGCAGCGGCACCGAGATCCAGCGCGGCGCCTGTCCGATCTCCCGCTGTCGCCGCGAGAACACGATCTCCTGGCGCAGGCCGCCGAGCATCTTCATGGCGAAGGCTTCGTAGCTGACGATCAGGTTGATGCCGCCCTTGTTGGCAAGCGCGGCGGCGGCCACCGCCTCCTCGTTGAGCGCGGTGACGACGGCGCCATCGACCGCCTCCGGCACGCCCGTCTCCGGATGGTTCACACGGTGGCGCAGGCGGTCGAGCGTAGCGCCCATGTGGTTGGAGCGCAGCTCGTCGGGATTGCCGACCCGGGGGCGCAGGCCGGGGTTGGCATCCACGACCTGGACGAACCAACGATCCAGCGCATGCATGGCGCAATCCGGCGCATCGCCGGCGAGCGTCCACGCGGGCTCGGGAAGGGCGGGATCCGGCGGATTGCGCACGGCCAGCGGATGCCGGCTTTCGAGCTCGCGATGCTGGCGAGCGTGGATCGCCAGCTCGGCGACCGCGCGCTCGATCTGTGCAGGCGGAACGAACAGGGCCTGGACTGCCTGGTGGAAGGCCTGTCGCGCCGCGGCATCGTGCGCGGGGTTGCCGCCCAGCGGAAGATTGTGCGCCGCGTTGGTGCCCGCGCCCGGGAAGCCGAAGCCCTTGACGGTCTCGGCAATCACGTAGGGGAGGGCGACGGGGTAGACGCGACCGGGATCGGCCGCCAGCCGTTCGAGCCGGCGCTCGGCTTCGATGATGGCGCAGGCGATCGCGGCCGGATCGCGCCCGTCGATCACCACCGGTTCGAAGCCGTTGAGCCGCAGGTGCCCGGCCAGCCAGTCCGCGCCGCCGGACTGGGCAATCTGCACGCGCTCCTCGATGCGGCGACCATTGAGGATCATGACCGGGACCACCGGGCCGGAGTCCTCGGCCCGCCACCAGCGCGGCGACCAGTCCGAACCGCGCTGCTCCTCGAAGGCGCCATCGCTGAGGAAGGCGACCAGGCTCTCGCCCGGCAGCGGTGCATGGACGTACTGCACCTCGGCAAAACCGAGATAGCCGCCCTCGGAGATCGCGCCGGCGGTGTGGGGTCCCGCGTGACTGCCAAGGGGGACAGCAGCTTTCCCCTCGGCGTCGATGGCGTAGGAGTAGAAGTCCCGCGCAAGCCGCGACAGGCCGGCTTCGCTGCGGTCGTAGCGCCCCTGCTGGCTGGCCGAGACGTCGCCGGTGAGCGCATTGACCGCCTCGATCGCCGCCACGCAGTGGCCTTGGCCCATCAGCCACGACCGGGTCTTCGCGCTGATCGCATTCGCGGCCAGGTATCCGACGAAGGCCGGCACCATGTTCAGTGAGCCGCCGGTGTGCCCTTCGGGCGTGGGCTTGAAGGCATCGGCCGGGAGGGGGGCGCCCGTGAGATCGACCCGATGGGCATAGGTCATGTGCACGACGGTCCACATGGCGGCGCTGGTCAGCCGATCCGCGGCGGCCAGCACACGGTAGAGCGCCTCGGGATCGACGCGGCCGGATGCGGCCAGGGCCGTCACGCGCCCGACGGTGGCGTCCTGGTGGACGATGAGGCCATGGCCCTTGCGCCAGGTCTCGAACGCCGGAGTTGCTGCTTCAGTCATGTTCTCGGCGCCTTGCGGTGATCGTTCCGGCGGGCCATCGACGCGACGCATCAAGCATGGCCGCTCGTCCAGGCGGGAGGGTCGCTGGCTGGAAAGGAATCGATGCTTGCCCGGTCCACCTCGTCGGGTGGCTCGGGTGGACGGCGATGACGCCCCAGGTTCGTCACGCCCTCCTCGTCGGCGGCCAGTGCCTGCGCGATCAGGGGAGCCAGCGCAATCGCATTGCTCTCATGCCGCACCGCATCGGTGGAGACGATGCGGCTGCACAGCGGCGCGAGCTGCTGGTAGGCATCCTCGGCGAAGATGGCATGCACCACGGCGACCACGGGCGGCGCGAAGCCCTGCCGGGGCAGCTGCCGGGCGGCCTCGATCAGCGTGCGTCCGGAGGAGGCGATGTCATCGACCAGCACGGCCTGGCGATCGCGCCAGGCGGACAGGTCGGACAATGCGACCTCGACGTTGCGATCGCCGTGGCGGATCTTGCGCAGGACCGCATGGGGGGCGCCGATGCGCCGGGCGATGGCCGCCACCCACTGCTCGCTTTCCTCGTCCGGACCGATCACCAACGGCCTGTCCACCTCGGCGGCGATCCAGTCGGCCAGCAGCGGCGCGGCATGGAGGGTGTCGGCGGGCACGGTGTAGAGCGCCGACAGCGCCGGGTAGCGGTGCAGATGGGGATCGACCGTGACCAGGCGGTCGAAGCTCGACGATACGAGACGGGCAAAGCTCCGGGAGGTGATCGCCTCTCCGGAGCGGAAGCGGCGATCCTGCCGCATGTAGGCCAGGTAGGGTGCGACCAGGATCACTTCGCGGGCGCCCAGGTCGCGGGCGGCGTCGGCGGCGAAGACGAGCGACAGGAAGCCGGGATCGGGCTGCGCCAGGGTCTGCACGAGGACAGCGGACTTGTCCGCCACCTGCGCGGCGATGCGCACGTAGCTTTCGCCGTCGGGGAACCGGCGGGTCTGCAGCGCGCCCAGTTCCCAACGGCCGGCGGCTGCCAACTGGCGAGCGAATGCTTCGTTGCCCGGAAGCGGCAGGACCAGCCGCGGGGAAGGCCGCGCGGCGCTCATGCGTGCCGCCTGTAGAAGCGAAGCAGCTGGGCATTGATGGCGACGATCACCGTGCTGGCCGACATGAAGACGGCGGCGATGGCGGGCGTCATCAGGAAGCCCGTCCCGAAGGTGATGCCGGCGGCCATCGGCACCGCGATGGTGTTGTAGCCGGTCGCCCAGATCAGGTTCTGCACCATCTTGCGGTAGGTGGCGCGCGACAGGCCGAGGATCGCGCCCACGTCGCGCGGATCGCTGCGCACGAGCACGACGTCGGCCGACTCCACGGCCACGTCCGTGCCCGCGCCGATGGCCACGCCCAGGTCGGCCTGGACCAGTGCCGGGGCGTCGTTCACGCCGTCGCCCACCATGGCGACCGACAGGCCGCGCGCCTGCAGTTCCTGGATCTTCTCGGACTTCTGGTCGGGCAGCACCTCGGCGAAGTACTCGGAAATCCCGAGCTCCTTGGACACCGATTCGGCCACGCCCCGCGCATCGCCGGTCAGCATCACCGAGCGAATGCCGAGGCGGGTCAATTCGGCGATGGCCTCGCGGGACTCCGGCCGTACGATATCGGCGAGCGCGAACAGCGCGCGCGCCCGACCATCGCGTTCGAGCACGACGACGGTCTTGCCTGCCGATTCGAGCTGTCCGAGCCGCTCGTGGGTGATGGCGTTGCCCTGGCGGGCCAGATGGCCGGGGCTGACGATGCGCACGTGCACATCGCCCACGGTGGCCACGATGCCTTCGCCGGTGATGTTGCGCACGTCGCTGGCCTTGGGGATGGCGATGTCGCGGCGCTTGGCCTCGGCCACGATGCCATGGGCGATGGGGTGCTCCGACTGGCTCTCCGCCGCCGCGGCGAAGGCCAGCTCCTGGCGCTCGTCGCCCTCCTGCAGCAACACGATGTCGCTGACCCCGAATCGCCCCTCGGTCAGCGTGCCCGTCTTGTCGAACACGACGGCATCCAGTCGGCGCGCGCGCTCGAACGCCGCCCGGTCACGGATCAGCAGGCCGTTGCTCGCGCTCAGCGACGTGCTGACCGCGACCACCAGGGGCACCGCCAGTCCCAGCGCGTGCGGGCAGGCGACGACCATGACGGTGACCATGCGCTCGATGGCGAAATTGAGCGGCGCGTCGAGCACCAGCCACCAGACCAGCAGCGTACCGACGCCCACGGCCAGGGCGATGTAGGTCAGCCAGGCCGCGGCGCGGTTGGCGATGTCCTGCGTGCGCGATCGGGTCTGCTGCGCC
Organism: Lysobacterales bacterium; assembly: GCA_019634735.1. NCBI lineage: Bacteria > Pseudomonadati > Pseudomonadota > Gammaproteobacteria > Lysobacterales > Lysobacterales bacterium. Next base: position 37,048 of record JAHCAT010000008.1, read on the forward strand.
TTCTTGACCAGCTCGATCACCTGCGACAGATACGTCGCATCGCCCGTGGCCGTGACGCGGATGGTGACGGCGTTCGCGCCGTTGATGGCCCCGCCGATCGCGGTGGCACCGGCGCCTTTGGTGACCGGGCGGGATTCGCCGGTGAGCATGGCTTCGTTGAAGCCCGAGGAACCCTCGGTGATCTCGCCGTCCACCGGCACCTTGGCGCCGGGACGGACGATCACGCGGTCGCCCGGCTGCAGCGCACTGATCGGCACGTCGCGCAGGCTGCCATCGGCGTCGATGCGGGTGGCGCTGTCGGGCAGCAGCTTGACCAACTCCTCCAGGGCGCGCGACGCGCCCATGACCGAGCGCATCTCGACCCAGTGGCCCAGCAGCATGATCGCGATCAGCGTCACCAGCTCCCAGTAGAACTCCTGTCCGGGGAAGCCGAAGGTCACCGCCACCGAGAAGACGTAGGCGGCCGAAATGGCCAGCGCGATCAGCGTCATCATGCCGGGCTGGCGCTTGCGCAGTTCGGAGACGACCCCGACCAGGAAGGGCCAGCCGCCGTAGACATAGGCCACGGTCGACAAGGCGAACAGGACGTAGCGGTCGCCGCGGAAGGCCAGCGCCTCGCCCAGGCCCAGCGCGTGCTGGATCATGGGCGACAGCGCGAGGACGAACGGGGTCAGCAGCAGCGTGACCCAGAAGCGCCTGCGGAAGTCGGCGACCATGGCCCCGTGGTCGTGGCCGGCGTGTCCGGAATGTCCGGCGTGAGTGGAGCCGGCAGCGCTCACCACGGCTTTGGCCGGCGGCGACGGAGAATGGTCGTGATTGCCGTGATCGTGATGATGCTGCGCGTGCGGATCATGGGGATTCATTCGATCTGGCCTTCTTTGGTTTTGAACAGGCGACCGAGCCGCGGCAGGAAGGCCGGCACATCGCTCGCGTAGCGTCGATACTGATCCCCGAACGCCGTCTCGATCTCGCGTTCCTCCTGCTTGGCGAGCCGCCAGTACATGACGAGCAGGATCGGCAGCATCACGCCCGTCACCAGGGTGGGCCACTGCAGGAAAAATCCGATCAGCACAAGGACGAAGCCCACGTACTGCGGATGTCGCACGTGGGCGTAGGGCCCGGTCGTGGCAAGGGCGCCGGCGCGCTGAGCCTCGTGCAGCACTCGCCAGCCGGAGGCGATCAGCCAGAATCCGGCACCGATCAGGACATAGCTCAACAGGTGGAATGGATTGAGGTGGGGATCTCCGGACCAGCCGAAAAGTGCGGGCCAGATATGGCCCGCGTCGTGGGACAGGGGGTCCAGCCCGGGAAAGCGATTGCCCAGCCAGCCCGCCAGCAGGTAGAGCGTCAGCGGGAAACCGTACATCTCCACGAACAGCGCGACGATGAAGGCCGAGAAGGCACCAAGCGAGCGCCAGTCGCGGGCCGTCGCCGGCTTGAAGAAGCTCAGGGCAAACAGGATGAAGATGCCGGCGTTCACCAGGGCCAGGAACCAGAGCCCATAGGCAGGCGGGTCACCGACCATCGCGATCGCCCTCCTTGCGATGGTCATCGTGCGCGCCATGACCGCCATGACCGCGGTGCATGAAGAAATGCATGCCGACGCAGATCAGCAGAGGCAGCAAAAGGGGGAGCGCCCCGAGCAGGTGCGCCCGATGCTCCAGCCACAGGAAGAGCCCCGCAATGAAGAGAAAGACGCACAGGGTGAGGACAGCCGGGCTGCGCCACGCTCCTCGCTTCCGACCAGGGATTCCGCTCATCTCGACGCTCCAGAGGGTGTGTTTGACGGTCGATGGGACGGCCATGACGACATGCCGATCGTAGGAATGGCGCGCTGTCGGGCCAGTTACGCGTCGATTACAATCATGTAATGTTTCAGTCACCTTCGTGGCAGCTTTGCCTCGCTACAGTGAAGGGCAATCTCAGGAACCGCGTCCTGACGGGCCAGAGGCGCCGAACCGGCGCATGCGTGGACTTACGATGAAACTTCTGGTTGTCGAAGACGAGCACAAGACTGCGGACTACGTACGCCAAGGGCTTACCGAGGCCGGGTTCGTTGTCGACTTGGCGCGCGATGGGCCCGATGGCCTGCACTTGGCCACGACCGAGCACTACGACCTGATCGTGCTCGACGTCATGCTCCCGGGCATTGATGGGCGGAAGGTCCTGCAGTCCATTCGCGCCACCGGCAACCAGGTTCCGGTGCTTTTCCTGACCGCCCGCAGCAGTGTCGACGATCGCGTCCAAGGACTGGAACTGGGGGCCGATGACTACCTGATCAAACCATTCGCGTTCTCGGAGCTGCTTGCACGCGTGCGGACCCTGTTGCGCAGGGGAGGCTCGCCCGCGCCTCACGACCGCATTCAGATCGCCGATCTGGAGCTGGACCTTGCGCGCCGGCGCGCCATCCGGGCCGGGCACCGTATCACCCTGACCAGCAAGGAATTCGCCTTGCTCGAACTACTGGCACGACGCCAAGGTGAAGTGCTGCCGCGTTCGCTGATCGCCTCGCAAGTCTGGGACATGAATTTCGACAGCGACACCAATGTCATCGACGTCGCAATCCGGCGGTTGCGCGCCAAGATAGACGACAGCTACGAGCCCAAGCTCATCCAGACCGTGCGCGGCATGGGGTACACGCTGGACATCCCGGATGCCTGACAGGCTCGCATTTCTTCGCCGCCCGGCGTCGCTCTCGTCGCGGGTGACCGGGCTGGTCGGCATCGCGATGATGGTGGTGTTCCTGATCTTCAACTGGATCAGCGTGCGATCGCTGGAGCGGCATTTCGCCGAGATGGACGAGGAGGAACTGGGCGTGATCTCCAGTTCGGTCATCCGGGCATTGGGAGAGGTGCGCGACGGAAGCGATGAACAGGCCCTGCGCCGTGCCGTTCGAGGGCATCACAGCGTTTACTACTTTGTCGCCGACGCCGCCGGAAAGACGCTCTATGCCCCGAAGGATGGCCCGGACATGGCGAGCTTCGCCCAGCGCGTGCCTCCCGTCCCTCTCAGGGGAAAGCACAGCATGACGATCTGGGAGGAGGACGGCAAATCCTATCGTGGTGGCGTTGTTGTTGCTGGCGGCGACGCCGACCTGGGCGAGGTCTACACGATTGCGGTGGCCATGGATATCGGCGGCCATCTCGACTTCATCAAGAGCTTCCAGCGCATCCAATGGTGGACCATTTGCGTGGTCATGTGCATCGCGATCCTGGCGGCCTGGTTCGCTGTCCGATGGGGGCACATTCCGATCCGCAGGGCCAATGAAAAGATTCGCGCCATCACCTCCTCGAAACTGTATCTGCGGTTGGATCCCAAGTCCGTCCCGATCGAGCTGGAGGAAACCATCGCCTCGTTCAACGACATGTTGGGGCGCATCGAAGACGGTTTCGAACAGTTGGCGAATTTCTCCGCCGACATCGCCCACGAGTTGCGCACGCCCGTCACCAACTTGATGACGCAAACGGAGGTGGTGCTCGGCCAGGCCCGATCGGCCGATGAGTATCGGGAGATTCTCTACTCCAACCTGGAAGAGTTCGGGCGGCTGAACCGCACGATCAACGACATGCTCTTCCTTGCGCAGACCGAGAACGATCCGGGAAACCTGAATCTGGAGAGCGTGAACTTGAAGGACGCCATCCAGGGGTTGTTCGAGTACTTCGAGGCCCTGGTCGAGGAACGGGGCGTGAAACTCGAGGTTCGCGGTCAGAGCGTTCCGGTTCGTGGCGACCGGGAGATGCTGCGTCGGGCCCTCAGCAACCTGATCTCCAATGCGATCCGATATACACCCAACGGCCGAACGATCACGGTGAGATTCATGCAGAACGATCGGGACGTCGTGATCAGCGTGGAGAACCCCGGTGTGAAGATCCCGACCGAGGAGCTCTCGCGAATATTCAATCGCTTCTATCGGGTGGATCATGCCGCGCACAGGAAGGGTGAAGGCGCCGGCCTGGGGTTGGCCATCGTCAAGTCCATCGTCGAGGCGCATGGCGGGTCGGTCAGCGTATTGTCCGACGAGAGGATGACCAAGTTCATCATCCTTTTGCCGCTGGCCGATGGTTGAGACGCACGCCCTTCATCGGCACGTATAAGCGGCCTGCTTGATTATTGGGAAGGCTTGATGCCGCATCGCCTCCTTCAGACTTCGCCATATCGAGGGCTGCCGCTGCGCCCTGCCGAAGCCAATCCATGCCGCGCGTTCCCAACTGACTCGCCAAGGATCAATGGCGAGGACAACTGCAGAATCGGGCACCTCGTTCTGGCCAGAGTCGTGAAAGGCCGAGTGTCATCATGAGCGAAGACAGGGCCAGTGCCCAGACGATGACAAACTGCCTGTCCGCGCTGATGACGGCGACGGCGAGCGGTGCCAGTGCCGGTCCCAGGCTGGTAGCCGATTGCTGCAGACCGAGCCTCGCTCCGGAAGGTGTTCCTTCGCCACCGATCCAGAGGCTGGTTAACAGCCGCAGGCTGGCGCCGGCCCAGCCGGCCATTGCAACAAGAACCGCAATTGCGACCGGGCTCCTTGCCATCGGAAACAAGAGCAGGGAGGTGCTGAACAGCGTCAGCATCAGGAAGGCCAGCGCTCTAGGGCTCGCAATCAACCAGGGAAAGTAGACGTGGAAGAGTTGGGCGGCGAGCATCGCAAAACCACAAAGAGCAAGCATCCCTGCCACGTGCTCTCGCGAGAGAATGAGTTGACTGCCAGGCACGAGCAATACCATATGAAGAACGGCGAGGCCGCTCGTGCCCAGCAGCGTGAGGGTTAGCAGTCCAAGCGCTCCGGCTGGTGTCGGCCGGTTCCCGCAGGCCTCGGCGCGATAGCCCGTCGAGCGTGGTGGCAGGCAAGCAAAAAGCATTAACCCTGCGGTGAGTCCGATGATCAAAGCGACCATCGCCAGAGGCAGGGTTGGCAGGAAGCGCGTCGAAAGCTCACCGAACAGTGGACCCAACATGTCGCCTAGAAAGACGAAGGCTGTCAGCCAGGTGAATCTTCTCGCTTGAGTGCCCCTATCGCCGGCACCGAGACTGGCTGCAAGTAGCGCCAAAGGGATGATGGCAGCGGCAGCGGAGCAGGCGCCAGCCAGCGCGCGCAGCACATACAACCATGCCAGTGGTGTGCTCCGGTCGCGGTTGTCGCCAGCGCGAGGATGACGAGCGTGGTGCGCAGCAGGATGCGATAGTCGTAGCGGTCAGCAAGCCAGCCCCACAATGGCGCCAGCAGCAAGGCACCCACGGGATGAGCGGCTGCCAGTCCGGCAGTGTGGAAGCCTTGTGAATCGACAGTTGATTCACCGAGTCCCTCCCGGACGAGATCAGGAAGAAAGGCAAGGACGCCCGTCTGACTGGCCCCGGCGGCGGCCACGGCGATGAGGAGTAGCGCGAAATCGCTTGGTCCCGATTCCCCTTGGCGCGAACGGGTCAGCGACTTGCCTGAGCGCTCTCCTTGTCGTGCGTAGGCGTATCGATGACTCGTGTCCATGCATAAACGATGCTTGATGATCGAGAAGGGTTCGAGGCGTCCAACGTCGCCGCACCCTCGCCGACGACGACCTGAGAGGCGCCGAGGCGACTGAAAATGGTTCGGGACGGCCGCCCGCTCCCCGGTTATCAGCCGAGATCGAGCACGATCCTTCCTTCGATATCGCCCTCGTGCATGCGTGCGAAAATGTCGTTGATCTTCTCAAGCTTCTCTGTATGCACGGTGGCATGAACCTTCCCTTCCCCAGCGAAGGCGAGAGCCTCTTGGAGATCGAGACGGGTTCCAACGATTGATCCCCGGATGGTGATCCCGTTGAGTACGGTATCGAAGATCGATATCGGGAAATCTCCAGGGGGGAGTCCGTTGAGCGTCACCACGCCTCCACGACGGACCATGCCCAGGGCCTGTTGGAATGCCTTGGTCGAGACCGCCGTGACGAGAACTCCTTGGGCGCCGCCGATCTCCTTGCGGATGCGAGCGCCGGGATCTTCGTTGCGAGCATTGACCGTGAACGTCGCACCCAGTCTTGAGGCCAGCGCAAGCTTGTGGTCGTCGATATCGACCGCGACGACATTCAGCCCCATCGCCTTAGCGTACTGCACCGCCATGTGGCCCAAGCCACCGATGCCGGAGATGGCGACCCAGTCGCCTGGCTTGGTCTTGGTCACCTTGAGGGCCTTGTACACCGTCACTCCGGCGCATAGCACGGGGGCGATCTCGACGAAGCCGACGTTCGCCGGCAAGAGGCCCACATAGTTGGCGTCCGCAAGGACATACTCTGCGAAGCTGCCGTTGATGGAATAGCCGGTATTGATCTGTTGTTCGCAGAGCGTTTCCCAGCCTCCGAGGCAGTGCACGCAGTGTCCACAGGCACTGTAGAGCCAGGGCACTCCCACTCGATCGCCTTCCCGAAGGTGGCCGACTCCGGGGCCGACCGCCACCACGTCCCCCACGCCCTCATGTCCCGGAATGAACGGCGGTGTCGGCTTGATGGGCCAGTCACCCTCGACGGCATGGAGATCGGTATGGCATACACCAGACGCCGCGATCTTCACGAGAATCTGTCCGCGGCCGACGGATGGCACTGGGGTTTCCTCGATGACGAGGGGCTCCCCAAATGCGCGGACCACTGCAGCTTTCATGGTTTTTTGCATGACGTCCTCGCCTAAGTTGTTGGATTCATGGCTAGAGAATGGCGATCAAGCGATTCTCAATCGCCGGGTGCTCAAGCTTCGTTCGATATGGATGGCGGTTCGTGAGGTCCAAGCCGCATTCGCACACGAGCGCCCCTCAGCAATCTCCGCGCAAAGCGGGCGAAGTCTGAGTGATTCATCGGTCTTGGGCAGTGCGTGAAGGCCGCGCGGGGTAGTGGTTTCACGTTAAGAGGGCAAATCTGTCGGAGACATGACCCGAGTATTACGGTATGGAAATCACCAAGTCATGTAGGCAGCGTTGATATTGAACCGCCCCGGGAATCCCGGAGGCCTTTTCGTTTGAGTCAGGCCGCTTGGGCCAGACCCGCCTGTTGCCGATAGTAGGCTGCTTCGGCCTCCGCTGGCGGGACATGCCCGATCGGCCCCAGCAGTCGCTTTTGGTTGTACCAGTCGACCCAGTCCAGGGTGGCCAGTTCCACCGCCTGCAGAGTGGGCCAGGATCGACGTTCGATTACTTCGGTCTTGTATAGCCCGTGGATGGATTCGGCCAGCGCATTGTCGTAGCTGTCGCCTACGCTGCCCACGGACGGCTCGATGCCGGCTTCGGCCAGTCGCTCGGTGTAGCGGATCGACAGGTATTGGACGCCGCGGTCGCTGTGATGGATCAATCCGCCCTGGGCCGGGCGGCGCGCATGCACCGCCTACTCCAGGGCGTCCAGCACGAAGTCCGTGCGGGCGTTGGCGGACACCTTCCAGCCGACGATCCGCCGGGCATACACGTCAATGACGAAGGCCACGTACACGAAGCCCTGCCACGTCCGCACGTACGTGAAATCCGAGACCCACAGCGCGTTCGGGCGCTCGGCGCGGAACTGCCGGTTGACCTGGTCGCGCGGACACGCCTGCGCCTTGTCGCTGTGCGTGGTCTTGATTGCCCTGCCTCGGACTATCCCGGCCAGTCCCAGCCGCCGCATCAGGCGTTCTACGGTACAGCGCGCCACCTTCCAGCCCTCCCGCAGCAGTTGCTTCCACACCTTGCGGACACCGTAGACCTGCCGGTTCTCCTCCCAGACCCGACGAATCTCCCCACACAGCGTCTCGTCCCGCCACCAGCGGTTCGAGCGAAGTTCCGGATCGGCCCGACGGGCCGTGTGGGCATAGAACGTCGACGGAGCGATCTCAAGCACCCGGCAGATCGGCTCGACTCCGTAGGCGTCGCGATGCTCGGCGACGAACTGCGTCATGACTTGGGCCGGCGGTCGAGCTCCGCCTGGGCAAAATACGCGCTGGCCTTGCGCAGGATCTCGTTGGCCTGGCGCAGCTCGCGGTTCTCCCGCTCCAGCGCCTTCATTCGATCGCGTTCGGCCGTACTCAGACCGGCCCGCTCGCCAGCATCACGCTCCGCCTGGCGGACCCAGTTGCACAGCGTTTGCGCCGTGCAGCCGATCTTGCCGGCGATCGACTCGATCGCGGCCCATTGCGAGGTGTGTTCGTGCTGATGCTCCCGTACCAGCCGGACCGCCCGCTCGCGTACCTCGGGGGCATACTTCAGTGACTTCTTCATGGCTCCATCCTCTCAAGAGTCGGAGCCTCCGGGAAAGCCGGGGCGGTTCACCCGGGAAGTAGCCGTGGACGAAAAGACGGTCCGCCACGTCTTCGACGATTTCATCGAGGAGGTCGAGGCCAAGACCCAGTTCCGGACGCCGCGGGTGCTGGGTATCGACGAGCTCAAGATCATCGGCCAGTACCGGGCCATGATCACCAACGTCGAGCGCAAGACCGTGTTCGATATCCGCCCCAGCCGGGCCAAAGCCGAGTTGATGCCCTATTTCCGCGACCTGCGGGACAAGGACTCGGTCGAGTGGGTGGCGATGGACATGTACCACGTTTATCGGCAGGTGGTGCGCGCCACGCTGCCACAGGCCCGGATCGTGGTCGATCGATTCCATATCCAGCGCATGGCGAACGACGCGCTGGAGAAGCTGCGCAAGCGCATTCGCAAGGATTTGTCCACCCGGCAGCGCCTCAAACTCAAGGACGAGCGGTTCCTGCTGCTCAAGCGGCAGCACGACCTGACAGGGAGAGATATGGACCGGATGCGGGAATGGTTCCAACAGTTCCCGCTCCTAAGCGAAGCCCACGCGCTCAAGGAAGGATTTCTGTCGATCTGGGATCAGAAGACCCGCCCAGCAGCAGAAGCCGCCTGCGCGAAGTGGCAGGCCAATATTCCGACCGAATTGGCGGCCACGTTCAAGGACCTGACCACCGCCGTGCACAACTGGCACGACGAAATCTTCGCCTACTTCGAGCAGCCGATTACCAATGCCTATACTGAGTCAGTCAACCGAGTGGCCAAAGACATGAACCGCATGGGCAGGGGTTACAGCTTCGAGGTGCTTCGGGCGCGCATGCTCTACGACAAGAAGGCGCGCAAGGATGGCTCGGTTATCGAAACCGTGTTGGTCGATGACGACGACCCAATGACCACGGACTTCGTGTTCCAGCGGATGACCACGGCGGCAACGCGCAAGAAGAAGATCACGCGCGTGGTCGAGTACGGCCCCTATCTCCCGACGCTGGCGCGGCTACTCGAAGAGGGGTATTTCGAATAGTCCTCAGCCCATTGTGCAAGAGGCGGCGCTTCAGCCTGAATTTGTGATTCAGCCGATGAAGCATAGGTAAGAGGCCCAGCCACTACCCCGCGCAACAGGACAGTTGCTTTACGTCCTTGGTGAAGGTTTGTGCCGCGAGTTTCAGCCCCTCGACCATCGTCAGGTAGGGGAATAACTGGTCGGCCAACTCTCGCACCGTCATGCGGTTGCGAATCGCCAGTACTGCGGTTTGGATCAGCTCGCCTGCTTCCGGGGCTACCGCTTGCACGCCGATCAGTCGTCCCGAACCGGCCTCCGAAACCAGCTTGATGAAACCGCGCGTGTCGAAGTTGACCAGCGCCCGGGGCACGTTGTCGAGCGTCAGCGTGCGGCTGTCGGTCTCGATACCGTCGTGGTGCGCTTCGGCTTCGCTGTAGCCCACGGTGGCGACCTGCGGGTCGGTGAACACCACCGCCGGCATCGCCGTCAGATCCAGCGTCGCGTTGCCACCCGTCATGTTGATTGCAGCGCGGGTGCCGGCCGCCGCCGCGACGTAGACGAACTGCGGCTGGTCAGTGCAGTCGCCGGCGGCATAGATGTGCGGCACGGTAGTGCGCATCGCGTGGTCGACGGTGATGGCGCCTTGCGCATTGACCACCACACCGGCCGCGTCGAGGTTGAGCGTGCGGGTGTTTGGGGTGCGGCCGGTGGCGAACAACAGCCGGTCGGCATGCAGTTCGCCGCGTTCGGTGGTGAGCACGAATTCCCCATCCTCATAGGCGACCTGGCTGGCCTGGGTGTGGTCCAGCACTTCGATGCCTTCGGCGCGGAACACGGCCGTGATGGCCTCGCCAATGGCGGGGTCTTCGCGAAAGAACAGTGTGCTGCGCGCCAGCATGGTCACCTTGCTGCCCAGCCGGGCAAAGGCCTGCGCGAGTTCGACGGCCACCACCGACGAGCCGATCACGGCCAGCCGATCGGGGATCGTGTCGCTGGCCAGCGCTTCGGTCGACGTCCAGAAGGGCGTGTCTTTCAAGCCCGGGATCGGTGGAATCGCCGGACTGGCCCCGGTGGCGATGAGGCAGCGGTCGAAACTCACCTCGCGCATCCCGTCGTCAGCGGTTGCCACGGTCAGCGTGTGCGCATCCTTGAATCGGGCATCGCCGCGCAGCACGGTGATGGTCGGGGTGCTCGTCAGGATGCCTTCGTACTTGGCGTGGCGCAGTTCATCGACGCGCCCCTGCTGCTGAGCCAGCAAGCGCTTACGCAGAATCTTCGGCGAGGCGGCGGCAATGCCGTCATCGAACGGACTCTCGCGACGCAGATGCGCAATGTGGGCAGCGCGGATCATGATCTTGGACGGCACACATCCGACGTTGACGCAGGTGCCGCCGAGAGTGCTGCGCTCGATCAGCGTCACACGCGCCCCTTGCTCGACGGCCTTCAACGCCGCCGCCATCGCCGCGCCGCCGCTGCCGATCACGGCCACGTGCAGTGCAGCCTCATCGTCCTCGCGCTTTGGTTCGCCGCCCAGCCGCTCTTGTGCATTGTTCAGCAGGTCGCTGGGCTGCCCCGGCGCGTCGGCAAACTGCGCTCGGTAGCCAAGTCCGGATACCGCCGCGACCAGCGAGGTCAGGTCCGCGGCGGTACCCGCATTGGCCTCGATCTCGGCCTTGCGCTGTGGGTAGGACACGGAGGCCGAACGCACACCGGGCACCTTTTCCAACGCCTGCTTGACGTGCGCGGCGCACGACCCGCAGGTCATGCCGTCGATGTGCAGTGTGATCGCCTCGGTCATGAGCGCGCGCTCACTCCTTGAGGGTGGATGGGTAGCCGGCGTTCTCGGTGGCCTGGGTCAAGGCGGCCGGCGTAGTCTTGGCATCGTCGTAGGTCACCACCGCCTCCCTGGGCTCCCAGGTCACCTTGGCCTCGATGACGCCTTCGACCCTGGACAGCGCCATCTTGACCGTGATCGGACAGGTGGCGCAGGTCATGCTCGGTACCGACAGCGTGACGGTTTTGGTGGCGGCCGAGGCGGGAGCGCTCAGGGCAACGGCCAGAGCGAGCAGTGCGGCGAGCTTCTTCATGACGATCTCCGGTCAGTAGAACAGGGGCATGAGGTAGGGGAACACGAGCGCGATCAGCACCAGGGCGGTGACGATCCAGAAGATCACCTTGTAGGCCGTCCGCACCTGGGGCACGGCGCATGCGTCGTCCGGCGCGCAGGCGCGAGCCGGCCGGAAGATGCGACGCCACGCGAAGAACAGCGCCACGAGCGCCACGCCAATGAAGATCGGCCGGTACGGTTCCAGCGCGGTCAAGTTGCCGATCCAGGCGCCGGAGAAACCCAGCGTGATCAGCACCAGCGGACCGAGGCAGCAGGTCGAGGCGAGGATGGCGGCGAGGCCACCGGCGGCCAGTGCACCGCGGCCGTTGCTGGGGTCTGCCATGTGAGGGATCTCCTTCCGAGACGTTGCGTGATGCGCTAAGGTTACTTCCGTAGTCAAGTACGGAGTCAAGCGCGATGGTGAACGATCCGCAAACACTGACCATCGGGGCTTTCGCCAAGGCCGCTGGGGTCAACGTGGAGACCATCCGGTTCTATCAGCGCAAGGGGTTATTGCCAGAACCAGGTCGGCCCGTCGGCAGTATTCGCCGCTACGGATCGGCGGACGTGGCGCGGGTGCGTTTCGTGAAATCCGCCCAGCGGCTGGGGTTCAACCTGGACGAAGTCGGCCAACTCCTACAGCTTGAGGACGGCACTCACTGCAGCGAAGCCGCCGAGCTGGCTGCGCTCCAGCTCACCGACGTGCGCACCAAGATGGCGGACCTGACGCGAATCGAAGCGGTGCTGTCACGGTTGGTCAACGAGTGCCATGCGCAGCGAGGCACTGTGTCGTGCCCGCTGATCGATTCTCTGCACGGGAGCTAGGCGCGTGGCTTAACCCGGTTTTCCGTTCCACTGCGCCTCAAACCCCAGTTCGAGCCGGGGGCAAGGTGACCTGCCACTGATTGTTTCCTTGCACCGACATGCGCCAGACAAAGCCCACACTGAAGGCTAAAAGCGCGTAAGCCTTGCGATACCAGAAACCTACCGAACGAGAGCTGTCAGACAAGAAGGGCTAGTGCGGTCTTCCCACACTAAAATCCGGATACCCTAATTAATTAGGGTACTTTGCCATGCGTCAGCACACTGTATTGCTCATCTTGATTCTCCCCCTCGCCGTTTCGGCCCAGACCGTGCATAAATGCCGAAATGCGGATGGCACCAGCAGCTATCAACAGGAGCCGTGTGGGAACCACCAGAGTGAGCAGGCCGCGCCAAGAATCCAGCGCGGACCGACGTTGACGCCGCAGGAGCGAGCCAGGATCTTCGGGGAAGCGCAACCTGGAGTGGTGGCAGATGAGTCAGGCTCCCGAGTTGAGGGTAGCGAGCACTACGGCAATCCGGACGCCACCCCTTTCGATAGTGCGTATGAGCGCGGGCGCATCGTCGCCTTGCAGTGCACTGACGCACGGGGACGGGTGTATTTTGCCCGCGACCGATGTGGGCGAAGCACGATCCAGGATGGATACGAGGCGGATAGCAGGGTCTGGGACGCAATCGAACGTGGAACCGGCCGTACCTTGAAGGTCGGGCTCGGTTCCCCCATGAGCTTTGTTGACGAACGAGGAGTCAGATGGAACCCCGGAGATGTGGAGTGGCGGCAGCGCTCCGTAATGCGGGAGCGGCGAGTCACTGGTAACGATCACGGGATCGTAATCAATCAGAATCACGCCTGTGAAGGTGCCCGGCGAGTGGCGGCTCAGGTCCGCGCCGACTCGGGACGCTATCGAGAGCGCGAGCGAGCAGACCGCGCCGTCACTGACCTGTGCCAGCAGGGCCGGTCTCTCCAGGAATTACCAGCCGCACCGAGTCGAATTAGGCCGAGGTGAGGGCTTGTCCGAGTCTATCTCTATTGGCAGGCATGGCCCTGCGAACGAGTGCGAGGCCAAAGTTGATCAACCGGCGGCGCCGCCGCTGACCGAGGCGACGTAGGAGACCAGTGCATCCGTCTTGCCCTGCTCCACCAGCCGCATCGGAGTGAGGTGCCGGAGGTCGGCAATGGGCTGGTTCCGGAACCAGAACAGGGTCGCGTCGAGACTGCCGCTGAGCGACTGGGCGGCCGCCAGTACCCGCAGGATGTCTCCCATCGCGTCCTGCACGCGGGGCGTATCGGGGGCGTGCCTGATCGTGGCGCGGTGGACTCGCGCCACGGCGGCAAGCCTGTCGAGTGGAAGGTCAAGCGCCTCCGCCAAGCGCGCTGGCGAGAGCCCTGTGCCGTACTGCTCGTCCTTCAGGGACGCCACGAAGGCTCTCCATTCCTGGTCCACAGAGGGCATTTGTCTCTCCATGTCCTCTCGCCTTAAATCCAGCGATGGGGCGGGCCACGAGCTGGGCCGCATTGGCAGCAGGTATCGGAGTTATATCGACCTTAGCCAGTTTAGTCTCCGACGCTAAGGTGCCTAAACTCGACCTAACCTGCCCCGCCAGCAAGGCCAGGGCCGGGATGTGGGGCCTGCCCGCACCAGCTACCCGATTGATCCGCCGGCTCGAAAGCGGATGGTTTGCCGGGCGCACTGCGGGCTGCCCTCAGTCCAAAAGGTCCTTGGTTCGGCCGCGACGTGCGGGGCGCGTGGGTGCCCACAACCGCGGCGGCAGCGTGACCCGTTGGGGTACCCAGCTGCACTCTTTGGGGATGGGGTACATGACATTGGGGCCGTAGACGCGGTGCGAGTTGGGCACGGCTATCAGCCGGATGAACCGACGCCAGGCGCGGCCAAGTAGCTTGTTCATGCTGCCCTCCTGAAGACTTGGAGCGGTGGATGGTGCGCTGATATCAGGCTAGCAGGGGCTGGTTGGTCTGCAAGCGATGGGGCCGGGATCGGGATCAGTTGGACGCCATGCCGTCCGACCCGACAGCTAGGCTTTGGAACGAGGTGTTCCCCAGGGGCATCTACTGCGGGCTTTCAACCGCCTTCATCCCCCGTCATCCGTCCCGGATGTCGATACACGCAGGCCAGACCTGCGTTGCTCATCCAGGCAACGGCCCGGAGAGCGGACCGGGTCGGTGCCAAGAACTATGGCGGCGCTTGCCTGATGCTCACCCGCATCAAGGCGACTGTGCCCATGCCCCGCGTCGCTCGGCGCCGCAAGGTCACAGCTTGCGCCCTGGCCCGGCAATGCCTCCTCGCGGTCCAAGCCGCATATCTGTTGCCGCTGGGCCGGGCGGCAGAGCTGACTCCTCGTACCCCCCTCCCTACTTCCGCCAAGGAGAACACCGTGATCTCCGATTCCCTCCATGCAACCGAGTACTTCGCAATCCCACTCTCCAGCACCGTGGCGCCGCACGGCGAGGCCGTGCCACTGAGCGTCGACGACATCGCCGGCTTCCCGGGCGTGGTGCAGATCTATCGCGCCCTGCGCAAAGCGCATGGAGACCAGTTGGGCCCGCCTCTGCTCGTGGGCGGTGAGATCCGACTGGGACTCTGCCCGAGCGCCGACCTGGCTCCTCGCTCGGCGGAGGCGATCCACGCATCCTTCATCTGCACGGCCCAGGAACTTGAGCGCAATGCCAACCGGGAGCAACCACTGCCGCTCGGCAAGGTGCTGAGCGATGCCGCTGCGGCCAAGGTGCTGGATGCCGTGTCGACCGCCACCCGCAAGGCCGGTACCCAGTTGTTCCTCCGGACGGAGGATTCGGAATTCGTGGTTCCAACCCTCGCTCCCGAGCACTTCCTCGAAGCCAGGCAGGACGAACAGGTGCAGCGGACGGACACCTTCCAGGTGGTCGGCCTGCGCCGCGGTTGGCGCTGCGAGCCCCATGGCTTGTGGGTCGGCGAGAACGCCTTACCGGTGGTCCTTCCTGCCAACGATCCGCGATGGGCATGGGAGCAGATCCACGACGTCCTCGAGCAGCCCACGTTCCTTGTGGGAACGCTGGTGCGCGAAAGCAGGTCGTCGCCCTGGATGCCGGGGGAACCGTCCCGGCTGGAGCGGCAACCTCAGCTTGCCGTTGCGAGCTCCTGATCGCCATTTCTCGGCATTGTCTTAGGCAAAAGGGGACTCAGACATTGCGCTTAAGGATTCCTGCGCGCCAAAAAATGCTCACCTCATTGACGAACCCTGGGGGGCATTTGAATTGCACACCAGTTAACGTGCAGTCGACCGTCTGACATGTTTTGTCCCGGGGGGGTGTCCCGCGACCGCGGCACACATCTATACGGGAGGTCAACAGGATGTCGTTCAGTGACAGCATGAGTCTTGCGCGCAACGCAGAACAGCAAGGCAAGCCATCCGATGCATATATGGCGTACCGGTTCGCCCTGGCCAAAGCTGAGTCAGAGGGGGAGCAACTCATGGCCCTTCACGGGGCTTGCACACTTTCTGAGCAAGGGAAAGCGCCTGCGGGAGTGGCGACCTATGTTGGGGTCTTGACCATTGTGGTGGCAATCCTTGGGGCCCTTGCATTGCTTGCAACCGTTGGTACGTCCCCAACCCCCATGCGCTACAGCTCCAGCATTACCATCGATCCAATCATTCTTGGATGGGCACTCGGTATCGCACTTACGGGGATCACATGGGGAGTTCTGATGATCACACTCGATCGCATACTGAGCGCACATAAGCAAGCCAATCTTATTCTGGCGGCAATGCGTCTCGAGGGGCGAGGCGTCCGCTTGCCGTCAGCTAGCTAGCGAGCCCGTGGTCTGACACCAAATTCCCGTGCACATATGGCAACGTGGCGCGCAGTGCGCGCCACGTCTGCCACCCTCGCCGCACTTGAGGTAAGGCTACTCGGCCTCCTCTACGACAGTCGCTCACTCACGCTGTTTTTGCGAAATATCCACACGAGCGCAAGCACCCACCGCACACCTGCCGCATGACTGCGCGACGGTGGCTGGCTCTTGGGCCCGCGCAACACCTCCACCCCCCTGGCGCGCCCCAACTCAAGCTCGACTCCGGTGATATCGAGCAGCCACCGCGCATCGGCCTGCTCCTGGGCTGTGGGCAACGCGATGATCACGCTGTGCTCGAAAAACGTCCAGGTGTGACCCTGCGTAAACCACGAGTTCGCCAGCCTCACCAGCGGGTCGGGCGGCGCCTTGTCCAGCAGGGCGTAGAGTCTGTGGGTCCCCTTCAATGCCCGTGGAATCGACATCACGCAGCTGCGCTGACGCAGACCAGGAAGCGGCCAGGGGGTGACGCCCTTTTGCGGGACCAGATCGGCGGCGGCCTGCACGAGCCGGTCGACCTGGGCGTCGGTCAGTCCCGCGCGCAACTGGGCCTGATGGCGACCGTCACCCCGTGCCCGGGCCCGGGCATAGTCCGCAAGATGCCGGGGTACCAGCATCGATCCGCGTCGCAGGGGTGGCGGCGCGGTGATTCGACCCGCAGGTGGACTGGGCGCCTTCACCTTCAGCCGCGCAAGGACCACTCGAAGGCGGCCCTGCTTATCTGCGCCACCAGCGCGCTGCCAGGCCATGTCCAGGGGCGCCGGAGATAGCCCAGTCAGTTCGAGGATGGCGGCCCGGGACGCGCCCATGCCGTCGCGCACGTCACGCTCGCAGACAATTCGCGGATCGGACAGGTAGTGGGTCATCGGGGTCAGCATCGTGGCGTGACCGCTGGCCCGAAGTGCGGCGTAGACGGCGGCGGCGCTTGGGGGGCTGGCCGATCGCGCCGAATCTACCGTTCCAAGCACGGCCTCATGGTGGGCAGTGACCCGGTTCTTGCGCAGCCAGTAGGTGTGTGCGCGGCGGTCGCCGGTCGACCACTTGAGCAGCTCGTCGATCCGGCGGGTCAGATGGGCGCGACTGAACCGCCGGCGCTCGCCCGCTGCCCGGGCGAACACGGGGAGGCTCCATTCGTCCTTGCCCGCCAACCTCATCCGCTCCTGCGCCATCCACTGCACTGCACCCGCTCGGACTCGCTCCCACAGTGCACCCTCCAACCGGAAGAACCCGGAGGCTGCCTCGGACTTCGTGCGGCCGAACTCGCCGCCCGAGCGGACACGAACGAAATCCTGGCCAGGTGCCTGCAGGAAGAGGTCGCCGAGGGTCAGCCCGTAAGCCGACGAGGGGCGAATCCCGGACGCCTCGAGCAGGGCATAGATCAGCGTGCGCAGGGCCAGCAGACGCAGTGCTTCGGGCGCGGCATCGGGTAGCGCACGTTCGGCGTCCAGGTCGGACTGCAGCGCATCGAATACCTGGTCGACCTCGCGAGGGCTGATCATTCCCGGGTCGACCTGGGTGATCCGCCCGCCGACCAGGGCGGACAGCTCGGCGCGCGGAATCTCCGGCGCCTGATGAACCAGCCGCAGGTACTCGTGGAAGTTCATCAGGGCATCGAATGCCTGGCGCCGGGCCGTGACCGGCTTGCACAGCAAGGTCGCCAGGTAGCTCGCATGGAACTCCCCGGCGTCCCAAGCCAGCATCGATGCATCCCCTGCGACAGCCAGCAGGTCCGAGCCGAAGCGCATCACGTCGCTGCCCAGCGTGGCGTGGGCCAGTCGGCTCCTGACGCGCCCGCCGAAGCGCAGCCGGTGCCGTACGTATGCCACAAGCAGGCCCACGTTCGTATCGGGACCGACCTTTTCGGCCAGCAGCGCGAGATGGCGGGCCAGAGCGCTCCGCCATCCCCGGGTCCCGTCGCCAGGGCCCTTGCGCATCCGTGCGAAACGCTCCGGGTCCAGCGCCGCAGTGAGCACGGCGTAGCCTTGCGTGGCGGTCAGCGGTGCGGCCCCACGGGGCCGAGCTTCTTCTCCTGCCACTTCCGGCTCGTACCACACCTCGGGCAAGGGATCGGAAACATCCCGTGCGGCGGCGTTACAGACCGGCCAGTCGTCGTCCCGGGCCAGGCTGCGCTCGACCGGAACAGCCGCGAGCGGGGCATCGCCGTGCATGACCAGTCGCTCCGGCCCGGACAGCTCCAGGCGCCCGGCGGCCTGGAGTAGCGCAACCAGTTTCTCGACCCGCTCGGACGGCTGTTCGGGTAGATCGAACGGCAAAGACAGCGCACGGCCGGCCCATGCACCCATTGCCGGCTCGTCCGGTGCCCGGCCCGTGGGCGCGATCATGCCCCGCCGGGCCAGGGCGAGGGCCGGCAGGCCGCCGAACACCATCGGGCAGGCACGCCCCGCGACGACTGCCGGTACGCGAATCAGGTCCGGCCGTCCCGAGGGTGCCTGGGCACGGGCAGCGGCATCGACGGCAGCCAGTGCAGGGTCGAGCTGCCGGGTGGCCGAATTGGCCAGCACCAGCCACGCGGTAAGGGGCGCCTGGTCATGGGCTCGGTTCTCCGCACTGCGCTTGAGCAGCGCCTGCCGGAGGGCCTGCGCGTGGCGAACGGCCAGCCCCAGCCCCGGCAGAAGCGGCGATGGGTCGGCGGTGACGCTGAGGAACGGCCGGGTGGGCAACGGACCACTCACCACGCCGTGACGCCGCGCGGTGCGAATCAACCGGTACAACAGGATGCGCGTTGCGATCGCACCAGTGGCGTCGCCCGGGTTCGGGTCGCCCTGCCGGGCACGGTCACACAGCAAGGCGTGGTGATCGGCACTGACCGGCAGTGGCTCGGCCCGGGCCAGGCCGGGCACGAACCCGAGCTGCCGCGCCTCGAGGTCCAGGCGCAAGGTGGGGAAGTATTCGGCGAAGGCCTCGGCCAGGCGACTCATGACCTCAGGCATCAATTCCGACCATCGCGACCGCAGTTCCTCCCGCAACCGTCGAACATTCGCTTCATGCCGGGCCGCGGCCGCCCTGGACAGGGCAGCCCAGTCGGACAGCGGCCGATCAGGCACGCCGCGCCAGCTCCATGGGGCGGTGCGTTGGGACTGCGGATACCAGCCCTCGTCGACGAGGATGTCGTCGAGGGTGTCGGACAGGGCATCGCCAAAGGTCCGGGCACTCCAGTGCGAGAGGTCGGCCAGGGTGTGCGCGGGGGTGACCACCCAGCCCAGTTGCGCATGGCGCAGCTCGGGGCTCACACCGCGGGCCTGGAGGATCTGGTTGAGTCGGTGCCGGGCGTGGTTGGGAACGGCCTGCAGCGCAGGCGGCATGCCGGCACGCACCGTTGCAGCATCCAGGCGCGCGATCCGGCCGGCGGCCGTGACCACCGCAAACAGGGGTGCCCGCGCAGCCAGGATGTCGCTGGCCAGTACGGCGGCGGTGGCGCCCAGCTCACCCTCTGCAATGGCTGCCAGACGATCCAGGAAGTCGCGAAGGTCGGCCAGCCAGCGCCGACCGGTTGCCGCCACGCGCACTTCGCGCAGGGGGTCGGCGACCTTGTCGGAGATCAGGACCAGCCCGCACTCGGGAACGACCTGGTCCAGGTCGAATGCCCCCAGCCAGTCGCCCGGCCGCGCGCCGGTCACGGCCAGCAGGGCTGCCGCCAGATGATCGCGATGGGCCAGCCACTGGTCCAGTCCGAGCGAGTCCGACAGGCTGTGTGCCAGCGACCTGCGCCGATGCCGCAGGCGTGCAGGCCAGTCCCGTGCCGCGGCGGGCGTGAGGATCAGTTGCGAGCCGAACATCCGGTCCGATACCGCCACAGGCACTGCTTCACCGAACCACTCCGACTGGAGCTGGGCCACCGCCCCGGCTACGGCCGACTCGGCGGTGGCGGTGTAGTAGGCAGGACCTGCGGACAGCGAGAAGGTATCGGCCAGGAGCACCTGCGCCACCTCGGGACCGAAGCGGCCCGCCAGGGTGCTGGCCAGGGCCAGACGGATCTGACTGGCCGCCAGGCCCAACGCCGGCGCCAGCGCGCGAGAGACGTCCCAAAGGCGGTAGCGCTGACGGAACGCACCAGTCAGTAGCGGCAGCACGCCGGTGCCCGGCCGTGGGCCTTGGCCCGCATGCAGCGCCTTGAGCAGGTCGTGGAGGCCAGGCGGCAACGGCCAGCTGAACTCGGCCACGCTGGGCACCAGCAGCTCGGCGAGCTCGGCGCCCGGAGCCACTGCGTTGGGCGGGCGGACGACCGCGCGATGCATCACCGGCCGATCAGGGTCGATCGCGGCGAGGCGGCCCTCTGCTGCCCCGCCCCACTCGATCAGGGCCAGGTCCGACTCTCTGATGCCCGTAGCAATGGCCAGCATCAGCGCGATGGCTGGTTCCGCCTCCGTTGGCGACGACCGCGACAGGGCTTCTTGGGCGTGGGATCGCGCCGTCGTCACCAGGGCCTGGACCAGTCCGGGGGGCGCCAAATGGTCTGGGGGCACGCTGAGGTCGCCCTGGCTGGTGCGCATGAGACCTCTTGCCCAGGCCTTGGCCGTGCCGACCCGCAGCGGCGATTCCCTGCCAGCCGGCTCGGGATCGGTGAGGACCAACGGGGTCAGCACCTGGTCTTCCGGCTCGAGCTGTTGCGCGGTGTCCAGGGGGACTTGGGCACCGTCGAGGTCGGGCACCAGCACCGAGAGCCGCAGGCTGATACGGAGGGCCTCCGGATCCTCGTGGATCCAGTGGAAAACGCGGTCGCGCACCCACCGCCGCCAGGCGTCCGAGAAACCGCGGTGCAGGCGCCCATGCCTGGGATCGGTCTCGGCATCGACCGCCTGGACCATCGCCGGCAGGGAGTACGCGTTCCTGAGGATCAGCCTCAGGGGAGAGCCGGCATCCTCGAGTGCCCCCCGGATGTTCTGGCACAACTTCGCGACCTGCCTGCGGGCCTCGTCGCTGCCGGCACCCAGTCCCGCGGCCACGGCAATCCCCAACAACCGCTCCAGACCCTGGAAGCTTCTGGATCCGTCGAAGACCAGCAAGGCCGAGGCAACCGGATGGCTGTCCCGGAAGTCCACGGGAAGATTGGTATGGCCCACCTTGCGGCTGCGCACCTCGTCGAGGGCCGGGCCGGCCGCCATCAGGAAGCTGCCTATGGGGGCCAGAACACGACGGTCCTCGGCGGAGCACTTCGACCAGAGATTGTCGAGCGCCTGCAGCACCTGCGTTTCGAGCGACCGCAGCAGCGGCCGCCCGTCCAGGCGAGACAGCGGCCCGGCTGGCGTGTCCGCTTCCGCAGCGTCTGCCGCACGAGCCATCGGGGCCAAGGTAGTGCTGGGGTCGCTTGGTGGCAAGGTCCGTGACAGCTGCCTAACGGCCTTCATGTGACCTCAAGGCACATGCGGTCCGATTCGGGGCATCCGAGCTACTCCTAGCCGGTCGATTGACGGCTCGAGTGGTTAAGTTGCCGCATGCTAATAACACAATGTTTATCAGGGGCTTGCCGTGACTAAAGAACCATCCAGCTCGCTTTGGATCTGACGGCATCGTTAATCTATGTCACTCAGGGTAGTTCAACGGATACGCCCTCATAATGGGTCGGTGGTTCGAGTCCACCCATAGCCACCACGACAAGCCCGCGATCTTGCGGGTTTTTTTTTGGCCGGACCGACGGGACGAGGCGCCCCCGGGCGGCCTGTGACCGTTTCTGGGACAGTCGGCGCGGCGCCGGAGGGGAGAGTTGACCCCGGGCCAACCAGTTCGAGTTGCGTCGTCTCGATCAACCAGTTGCGCGCTTCGAAGCTGGTGGAGACTTCACTCACAACAGGTTCTCCATGGTCTCCAGCAGGCTCACCGTTTCCGGCAACCCCGCCTTGAGCAGATCGTCGAGCAGCTCGCGCACGGTCTTCGGTGGATTCGCCAGCGAAGCACGCATCTCCCGCACCGCAGTGCACACGACAGCGGGTTTCAGATCAAACAGGTGAGCCAGGAACTCGTCCGGATGCTGCACCGACATCCCGTAGCGCGCCACCACCTCGTCGGGGAAGTCGCGCACGTTCAGGGTGACGATGACGCCCGCCTGGCAGCGGATGGCAGCAGCCAGCACATGGCGATCATCCGGGTCGGGCAATGTCAGCTGCTCGATGAAGGGTTCGTACTCGGTGACGAGGCAGTCCGGCACTGCGCGATTCATCAGCTCGCGTGTATGGCCGAGCCGCTCTGCCGTAATGTCCGGCCTATCGCGCAGAAGGCTGCCGATCCACTCGTCATGGATCTGGTCGGTCCAGCGGGCCTTGAACGCGTCGGAGAGCGCGACACGCAGCAGGAGGTCGCGCAGTTGAGCGGGATAGAAAACGCAGGCGTCGAACAGCGCGACAAAGTTCGCCACGCTCAGTAGCCCATGTCGAGCTCTTGTGCGTCGCGGGCCAGGTCATCGAGCGCGGCCTTGCGGCTGACTTGCGATCGGGCGCGGTACTCCATCAGATCCTTGAACATCACGCGGCGATGTGTGCCGACCTTGCGGAACGGCAGCTCGCCGGCCTCCAGCAGCCCGACCAGGAACGGGCGCGAGACGTTGAGGAAGTCGGCCGCCTCCTGGGTGGTCAACTCGGCATGGATGGGAACGATGCTGACCGCGTTACCGCGCGCCATCTGCGCCAGGATGTCGACCAGCATCCGCAGCGCCGACACCGGCACCTCGATCTCCTGGTCCCCATCGATCACCCGCAGCCGTGCGGCCGCGCCGTGACCAATGCAGGCCGCAAGCAGACGGCTGCTCTCGCCGGCAAGGCGGGCTTCCTGCTCGGTGGGTAGCTGGGAGGGAAGTGGCGTGGTAACGACGGCGTTCATGGGCCTTGCCCCTGCGGGGAGGTGGAAGGTGAGGCTAGCACGTAACCGAAATAACCGAAACGCCCGAACTTAACGCAGGGCTGACGGGCACCTTGGGGGAATCCGCCCGGCCCGGCCCGGACCGTTTCCCCTCAGGATGGTCCATTCCAGCGTTCAGTCTCTCCTCGACCTTGTCCGGTCTGCACTGCGCCTCAGCACGGCAGAGCTCGCCGAGCTGGCGGGCGTGTCCCGAGAGACGCTCGGCGCGAGGCTGGCGGGCGCCCCCTGTGCCCTGATGCCAAGGACCCTCTCCAAGAGGGTCCATGCAACGGGTTCGAACGCGGGGTAGCAACCAACTTGGTGTTGGCACCTCCAGCGAGATTGGTCCACCTTCTGGGCAACCACACAATGTGCAGAGACGACCACTGAATCGCCCAGGGTTTCCTGGACACCCCCTGAGCCATTCCGCCGCGAGCCCCGATAGCCAAGGCACGCTGGCAGGGACTTCACCGGTCCGGCGCCGAGTGCGCGCCGCCACCGGTAAGCTTGCCGGATGCCGCTGCGCCGCCTTGCCGCCAACCGCTACGTCACGCCCTTGCGGGAGGGCGGCTCGATGCCGGCCGTGGTCGAGGCCGACGACCAGGGCCTGTACGTGCTGAAGTTTCGCGGCGCAGGCCAGGGCGCCAAGGCGCTGGTGGCCGAGGCCATCGCCGGCAGCCTGGCCAGGGCGCTGGGGCTGCCGGTGCCGGAGATCGTGCTGATGGACCTGGACCCGGAACTGGCCCGGACCGAGGCCGATCCGGAGATCCAGGACCTGATCCGCGCCAGCGCCGGCCTCAACCTGGGCATGGACTACCTGCCCGGCGCGATCAACTTCGATCCGGTCGCCGAGCAGCCCGACGCTGAACTGGCCTCGCGCATCGTCTGGTTCGACGCCTACGTCAGCAACCTCGACCGCACGGCGCGCAATCCGAACATGCTCATCTGGCACCGCCGGCTGTTCCTTATCGACCACGGCGCGGCGCTCTATTTCCACCACGGCTGGAACGGCGACACCGCGCAGGCCGACAAGCCGTTCGCCCTGGTCCGGGACCATGTCCTGCTGCCCTGGGCCGACCGCATCGCGGACATCGACGCGGACATGGCGCAGCGTCTGGGCGGCAGCGCCATCCCCGATGCCGTGGCCCAGGTCCCCGACGACTGGCTGCAGGGCCTCGACGACTTTGGCGACCCGCAAACCCAGCGCGCCGCGTACGTGGAGTACCTCAGCCGCCGGCTGGACCAGCGCCAGGGCTTCGTGCAGGAGGCGATCCGTGCGCGCGCATGAGACCTTCGACTACGCGGTGGTACGTGTGGTGCCGCGCGTGGAGCGCGGGGAATTCGTCAACGTCGGCGTCATCCTCTCCTGCGAGGCCGCCCGGTTCCTGGAGGCGCGTATCGAGGTGGATCCGGCTCGCCTGCGCGCGCTCGACCCGGCCATCGACCTGGAGCTGGTCGGCCGGCACCTGGCCGCCATTCCGGCGATCTGCCGCGGCGGCGAAGCCGCGGCGCCGATCGGCCTGCTGCCGCCGCGCGCCCGCTTCCACTGGCTCACCGCGCAGCGCAGCGCGATCATCCAGACCTCGCCCGTGCACATGGGTCGCTGCGACGGCGATCTGGGGGCGATGCTGGAACACCTCATGGACCGGATGGTGCGCCTGCCCGGACAGCCCGGCTGAGCGAGCCGGGCGGCGGCCGGGCCCGGGCTGCCGGACACGGCGCCTCGCGGGCGGCCCGCACCCCACGACGACAAGCCAGGCGGCACAACCTCGGCAAGGGTGTCCGGGGGCGGGGCACACGTGGCGGACGCGATTGCTTCCGGGCGCCCCGGAAGTCCAGTTCAACGCGCACACCGGTTGCGCTCCGCAGCCGATCCCGGCGGCACACCTACAACCCCTGCCGCCCCGCGCCAGTTCGATGCCGATGTCCTCGCCGGCCGGCTGCGTCGGCCTGTGCCCGGGCGGACCCTGGTCCCGAAATTTCGCAGACCCAGCAGATCGCGCAGACCCCGAAACCCGGCCCGGCCTTGCCCCGATACAGCCCCGGCACCCACGGCCGGCCGCGCTTGCGCGGTGATCGATCACGCAATCAGCCAGGATCCGGCCCGTGCACACGGTCCCGGCCGGCTGCCTTGGCGGCGTAAAGCGCGCGGTCGGCATCGTCGAGCAGGTCCTGTGCGCGGCCGTCGGCATGCCAGCGCCGACAGGCGACACCGATGCTGACGGTCAGCGGCCCGACGCCGGCGGGAAGACCCTTGGGGGGTGGCAAGGCACGCACCTCGGAACGGATTTCCTCGGCAACCCGGGTGGCGTCGTCCAGGTCGCAATCGGGAAGCACGACGGCGAACTCTTCGCCGCCATAGCGTGCCGCCAGGTCGTGCGGTCGTCGGGCATGCCGAAGCAGCACCTCGGCCACGCTGCGCAAGGCCTGATCGCCAGCGCCATGACCATGGCGATCATTGAAGGCCTTGAAATGGTCGACATCGACCAGGAGCACCGCCAGGGACGTACCCGAGCGTCGCGTACTGGCCCATTCAATCGCGATTTGGCGGTCCAGCCGGCGGCGGTTCGCCATGCCGGTCAGACCATCGTTGTCTGCGAGCATGCGCCAACGCCAGGCCTTGTCGGCCATCAGCAGGGGCACGAGCAGGATCAGCACCGACAGCACGGCGGTGGGCGGAAACCAGACGCCACGCCCAAGTAGGAATACGGTGATAAGGATGGTCAGTGAGATCGCCGCCAACACCGAGAGCAGTTCGACACGCACCCGCCCCGACCAAACGAAGACGAATGGCGTCAGAACCAGCAGGATGCTCAGGCCGGCCACGGCAGGCAACGGCAAGGGCACCAGCAGCCGCCCGTTGTGCAATTCGTCGAGAACGGCCGCATGGAATTCCACACCCGACATCAGCGCGTCGCCGGACGCTGCAGGCACCCGCAGCCGCTCGCCCAGCCCCCTCGCGGTGGCGCCGACCAGCACGAAGCGATCCTGCAGGGTCGCGTTGTCCAAGTGCCCTGCCAGGACATCAGCGGCCGACACCCGGTCATGTCTCTTGCCCTGGACGAACCGCCCCGCGCCCACCAGGACGAAGCGATCCTGCTGCCACAGGAATGGCGAGGACACCGTTCGGGTCGGCGCTGCCATGCCAGGCAGGCGTTCGAGCGGCAAGGGGTCGGCGCCCTCGGTGAGCGCCAGCGACAGGTGCGACCAGTGCGGGCCGCCGAGTCCGGCACGCAGGAACACGCCACGTGCGCGGCCGTCGTGGGACTGCGCGACGGTGGTGTGTCCAAGCACCATGGCATGGGGCGCCAGACCGGCGTGCGGCAAGATCTCGATCAGCACACCGCCGGGGCGCTCTTCCTCGACGGCAACCGGAAGCACGACCCGCCCGCTGCGCTGCAGGGCATCGGCCAGCAGCTCGTCGCCCTGCCCTGGCTCGACCTCCGATAGCAGCAGGTCGAGCGCGATCGCCCGGGGATTGCCGGCGTCCAGTCGGTCGATCAGGCTGGCCAGAGTGGCTCGGGGCCAGGGCCAGCGACCGTGGCCCGACAGGCTGTGCTCGTCGATCAGGACCAGCAGGATCCGCTCGTCGGGCAACGTGCGCGAGAACGAGATCCGCCTGTCGACCAGCCAGTCGTCGACCGACGACAATGCCTCGGTCAAGGCCAGGGTCGTGGAAATCGCCGCTACCGCGATCGCGATCAGCAGGCGGGCCAGGGCATGACCTGGTGCAAGCGAGAATCGCCTGGCCGGCATGGGCATCAGATTGGACGCTTCTGCGCGACCGCCGGCACGGGCCGTGCCAGCGCAGCGCGCAGCACCAGCAACCGCGTTGGCGCCGGAAGGTTCACAGCATCAGGAGAACCAGTCCAGCCGCTGCTGCCACGCCCAGGACACGACATGGCCGACAGCCTACCTGGAACGCCTGCGCGGTCGACCATTTGCCTTCCGGAAAACCGCTATCGACGGTCCGGATCCGAACCAGGTAGCGCCCCCGGGGCAAGCCATCCAGGGCCAGCGAGGTGCCCTCGACCACGGCGTCCTTCACCAGCTCGGAGAAACTTTCGTCGGCGGCGATCTGAACCTGGTAGCGGCGACTGGGCGATTGGTGCGGAGCATCGCTCCAGGCCAATGCGGGGTGTGCGCGCAGCGAACGCCAGCTGGCCGGACGCAGCGTCGGCGCACCCGGCCTTGGCTGCAGCACCAGCGTCTGGGCGGGACCGAAGGGACCCGGCTGCCCGACAGCATCGACTGCGGCAACCCGCCAGTGATAGCTGCCCTCCGAAAGGCGGTGCCGCGACCGGTGCCGGCCGCCCGACAATCCGACCACATCCTCCAGCAGTTCCTGGAAATCGGCATCGCGCGCCAGCTGGAAATGCACCGTTCCCGATCCGTGCGTGGTCCAGCGAAACAGCGGTCGGCCTGGCGGCCCGATCGCGCCGTCGACCGGCCCCAGGGTGAAGGGGGACTCCGGCCCGACGAGGATCTCGGTATCGACACGCGCCTCTTCGCCTTCCAGGCCGTCCATGGCGATCGCACGAACGCGCAACTGGACTGGTCCAGGTGGCAACGCTGGCACCACGGTGGATGCCCCCGGCGTGCGTTGCGACGCGACCAGTTCGGGACTAGTCGTGCCGACAAGGTACAGAATCCGGTAGCCGCCCGCCGACGGGTCGGCACGCCAGCCGATTTGCTGCCCGGTGCGAAGCGGCGCCCTGCCCAGGTCTTCCAGTTGCGGGCGGGCAGGCAGGCGCGTTGGCACGGCCTCGCGTGGCGCGCCGGTCGACCAGGCCAGCCCATCGCCCGCCCCCAGTCGCAGGTTTTGTCCCTCGACTGTATCGACCTCGACCATGCCCTCGGTCACCTCGGTGAGGACCTCGCCCGCGTCCGGTGCCGCTGCCGACCGGAACACCGTTCCGCGCACCGACGCCGTGACCGGTGCCGTGTCGATCTGGAAACGGCCGGCCGGCTTCTGCACCGGCGCGACCTCGGACTCTATCCGTCCACGCTGCAGCCTGATCCGGGTGTCGACCATGCCGGTGGCACCAAAAGCGCTCAGCACGTCGAAAACAACCCGCGCATCGGGCAGGACGCGCAGGATCGACCCGTCTGCCAGTCTGATGTCGGCCGTGCTGTCCGTTCCCGTCTCCAGCGCGTCGCCGCTGTGCAGCGCCTCGCCAGCCTGGCCTGTCCTGACCTCGCCGTTGCGGGCCCGCAATCGGACCTCCCCGGTTGCGCGGGCGACCCGCGCCGGAGCGGGCTGGACCCGCAGCATGTCCACCGGAATGCGGAGCCGGCTGCCCGGCACCAGGGCGTGCGGGTCGTGCAGGCCATTGTGCTCGAGCAGTCTGGACCACTCCTCCGGTTCATGGAGGTGGGCCTCGGCGAGCGCCCACAGGGTGTCGCCGGGACGCACCCGATAGGACCATTCCTGGGCCAGGGCGTCTACGGCCATGGTCAGCAGCAAGAAAACTCCGAACCAACGGGCGGCTCCGCCAGGCTGGACGGGGCGCGACAAGGTGTACTTTGGCATCTGGCTGACGAGGGCTGCTGGAATGCCCAGTCTAGGGGATTACTGTGATCTGTAGCACGTTTCTGGCCGCCCCCCCGTACGTCCCATCAGCCCTGCGGCACCCGCACCCACCCCTCCATCAGCACCCGCGCGCTGCGGCTCATGACGGCCTTGCGCACGGTCCACTGGCCGTCGGCCTGTTCCGCTTCGGCGCCGACACGCAAGGTGCCGGAAGGGTGGCCGAAAACGACGCTGGTGCGCGCGCCGCCGCCGGCGGCGCGGTTGACCAGGGTGCCGGGCACGGCGGCGGCGGTGGCGATGGCGACCGCGGCGGTGCCCATCATGGCGTGGTGCAGCTTGCCCATCGACAGGGCGCGCACGCACAGGTCGATTTCGGCGGCGGCGATCTGCCGGCCGCTGCTGGCCCGGTAGTCCTGCGGCGGCGCGACGAAGGCGACCTTGGGCGTGTGCTGGCGCCGCGCCGCCTCGGCGAGATCGCGGATCAGGCCCATGCGCAGGGCGCCGTGGGCGCGGATCGCCTCGAAGCGGGCCAGGGCGGCGGCGTCGCCGTTGATGGCCTCCTGCAGTTCGGTGCCGGTGTAGCCCAGGGCGGCGGCGTCGAGGAACACGGTCGGGATGCCGGCGTCGATCAGGGTCGCTTCAAAGGTGCCGACGCCGGGCAACTCGAGCGTGTCGACCAGGTTGCCGGTCGGGAACATGGCGCCGCCCTCGCCTTCGCCCTCGTCGGCCGGGTCGATGAATTCCAGGACGATCTCGGCGGCCGGGAAGGTGACCCCGTCCAGCTCGAAGTCGCCGGTCTCCTGCACCTGGCCGTCGGCGATCGGCACGTGGCAGACGATGGTCTTGCCGATGTTGGCCTGCCAGATGCGCACCGGGAAGCTGCCCTCGCGCGGCAGCCGCGCCGGGTCGATGAGGCCGGCGGCGATCGCGAACGGCCCGACCGCGGTGCTGAGGTTGCCGCAGTTGCCGCTCCAGTCGACGAAGGCGGTGTCGATGGCGACCTGGCCGTACAGGTAGTCGACGTCGTGGCCGGGCCGGGTCGACGGCGACACGATCACGCACTTGCTGGTGCTGCTGGTCGCCCCGCCCATGCCGTCGGTGTGCTTGCCGTAGGGATCGGGCGAACCGATCACGCGCATCAGCAGCGCATCGCGCGCCGGGCCCGGTACGCGTGCGGCCTCGGGCAGGTCGGCCAGGCGAAAGAACACGCCCTTGGAGGTGCCGCCGCGCATGTAGGTGGCGGGGATGCGGATCTGGGGTGGGTGGGGCATGGTCTGGATCCCGTCAGTCGAGGACATCGAATCGATCGGCCACCCGTCGGCAGGCATCGACGGTGTCGAGCACCAGACGCTCGTCGAGATCCTGGTGGCCTTCGTATTCGGAGAGGTTGCGCCTGGCATGGGCATTGTCCAGCACCCGCCAGACCTCGGGACCCAGCCCGAGCGTGTGGGGCAGGACCTGGAAGACCACGTAACGGTGCCGCGCGCGATAGCCCAGCCGGCGCAGCGCCGCCAGGCACAGCGCATGCGCGGCGTTGTACGCCAGGTCGAAGCGGCTCTCGAGCGCCAACGCCGGATTCGCTGCGTCGGCAAGCCGCGCCTTGCCAGAGCGGACCAGGCCGCTGACTTCGGTGTCGTCGGCCGGCTCGGCGACCAGAGGCAGGTGGGGACCCACCAGGTTGTCAAGCGCCGAGGGCATGTTCGGTCCCCACCAGCCAGAGCCTTGGCTGCGCCATCACCCGGGTGATGAAGGCGTTTCCCTGTTCGATCCGTCGGGCCAGCTCGTCGCGGGTGTAGATCGTCGGATGGACATCGCGACCCAGGTCGTGGATCGCCGGGTCCAGCGCGCCCATCACCTCGGCATAACCCAGCGAATCCGAGACCAGCATCAGGTCGATGTCGCTGCTGGCGGTGTCCTCGCCCTTCGCGACCGACCCGTAGACGAAGGCGAAGGCCAGCTTGTCCGCAATCGGCTCGAGCGCATCGCGCAAGGTCTCGGCAAGACCGAAGGTCTTGCGGACGATGGCGACGAGCTCGTCGTGGATAGGGCTGTCGGGATTGGCCCGGAACAGCTTCTGGTTGCCCTGGCGCTCGACCAGCAGCAGGCCGCTGCCGGCAAGCCGGGCCAGCTCGCGCTGCACGGCGCCGCTGCCGGCACCGGTGGCCTGGATCAGTTCGCTGACGCCATAGCGGCGCCCGGGCCGGCCGAACAGGCAGGCAAGAACGCGCTGCCGGGTCTGCGTGAACAGCGCGTCGGACAGGTTGGCCCGCGCGTAGGCCGCTGCCGCTTCGCTGACCCTGGAGACCCGAGGTGTGCCCATATCGGGCACCATACTGCCCAGATTGGGCATTTTCAAGGAGCCCCCCCCTTTACGCCGCCTGCGTCTGCTCCAGGAAATCCTGCGCGAAGCGCTGCAGCACGCCGCCGGCCTCGTAGATGGACACCTCCTCGTCGGAGTCCAGGCGGCAGGTCACCGGCACCTCGACGCGGCTGCCGTCGCGGCGGTTCACGATCAAGGTCAAGGTCGCGCCCGGCGTCGGGGCGCCGGTCACGTCGTAGGTCTCGGTGCCGTCCAGGGCCAGGGTCAGGCGGTCGGTGCCGGGCTGGAACTCCAGCGGCAGCACGCCCATGCCGATGAGGTTGGTGCGGTGGATGCGCTCGAAGCCCTCGGCGACGATCGCCTCGACGCCGGCCAGGCGCACGCCCTTGGCGGCCCAGTCGCGCGAGCTGCCCTGGCCGTAGTCCTTGCCGGCGACGACGATCAGCGGCTGGCCGCGCTCCATGTAGGTCTCGATCGCCTCCCACATGCGCATGACCTGGCCATCCGGCTCGACCCGCGCCAGCGAGCCCTGCCGCAGGCTGCCGTCGGCATCGCGGACCATCTCGTTGAACAGCTTGGGGTTGGCGAAGGTGGCGCGCTGCGCGGTCAGGTGGTCGCCGCGGTGGGTGGCGTAGGAATTGAAGTCCTCCTCGGGCAGGCCCATCTTCGCCAGGTACTCGCCGGCGGCGGAGTCCAGGACGATGGCGTTGGACGGCGACAGGTGGTCGGTGGTGATGTTGTCGCCCAGGATCGCCAGCGGCCGCATGCCGCTGAGGGTGCGCGGCTTCGCCAGCGCGCCCTCCCAGTACGGCGGGCGGCGGATGTAGGTGCTCTGCGGCCGCCAGTCGTAAAGCGGCTCGACCTTCGGGCCGTGCTCGACCGCGACATTGAACATCGGGCCATAGACGCGGCGGAACTGCTCGGGCTTCACCGCCGACTTCACCAGGGCGTCGATCTCCGCGTCGGACGGCCACAGGTCCTTGAGCGTGACCGGCTGGCCGTCGGCGTCGACGCCGAGCGCGTCCTTCTCGATGTCGAAGCGGATGGTGCCGGCGATCGCATAGGCCACCACCAGCGGCGGCGAGGCCAGGAAGGCCTGCTTGGCCTGGGGGTGGATGCGGCCGTCGAAATTGCGGTTGCCGCTGAGCACCGCCACCGCGTACAGGTCGCGCTCGGCGATCTCCTGCTGGATCTTCGGATCCAGCGCGCCGCTCATGCCGTTGCAGGTAGTGCAGGCGAAGCCGACGATGCCGAAGCCCAGCTTCTCCAGGTCGGGCAGCAAGCCGGCTTCCTCCAGGTACAGCTGGACGGCGCGCGAGCCGGGCGCCAGCGAGGTCTTCACCCAGGGTTGGCGCGCCAGGCCGCGCTGCACCGCGTTGCGCGCCAGCAGGCCGGCGGCGATCACGTTGCGCGGGTTGGAGGTGTTGGTGCACGAGGTGATCGCGGCGATGATCACCGCGCCGTCCGGCATCAGGCCCTGCGCCTGCGGCGCACGCGCCGCGGCCAGGTCGCCGGCGATGCCGCGCGCGGCCAGCTCGCTGGTGGCGACGCGGGCATGCGGGTTGGACGGGCCGGCCATGGTCCGCACCACGGCCGAGAGGTCGAAGCGCAGGGTGCGCTCGTAGCGGGCCTGGGCCAGGTCGTCGGCCCACAGGCCGGCGGCCTTCGCATAGGTCTCGACCAGGGCGACCTGGTCGTCGTCGCGGCCGGTCAGGCGCAGGTAGTCCAGGGTGTTGCCGTCGATGAAGAACATCGCGGCGGTGGCACCGTACTCGGGCGCCATGTTGGCGATGGTCGCGCGGTCGCCGACGCCCAGCGCCGCTGCGCCTTCGCCACGGAATTCCAGCCAGGCGCCGACCACCTTCTGGGCGCGCAGGAACTGGGTCAGCGACAGCACGATGTCGGTGGCGGTGATGCCGGGCGCCGGCCGGCCTTCCAGCTCGACCGCGACGATCTCGGGGAGGCGCAGCCAGGAGGCGCGGCCGAGCATGACGTTCTCGGCCTCCAGGCCGCCGACGCCGATGGCGATCACGCCCAGGGCGTCGACGTGCGGGGTGTGGCTGTCGGTGCCCACGCAGGTGTCCGGGAAGGCGACGCCGTCGTGCACGTAGACCACTGGCGACATCTTCTCCAGGTTGATCTGGTGCATGATCCCGTTGCCCGGGGGGATGACGTCGACATTGCGGAAGGCGCGCTTGGTCCAGTCGATGAAGTGGAAGCGGTCCTCGTTGCGGCGGTCCTCGATGGCGCGGTTCTTCTCGAAGGCCTGCGGGTCGTAGCCGCCGCACTCCACGGCCAGCGAGTGGTCGACGATCAGCTGCACCGGCACCACCGGGTTGACCTGGGCGGGGTCGCCGCCCTGCGCGGCGATGGCATCGCGCAGGCCGGCCAGGTCGACCAGGGCGGTCTGGCCGAGGATGTCGTGGCAGACCACGCGCGCCGGGAACCAGGGGAAATCGGTGTCGCGGCGGCGTTCGACGATCTGCGCGAGGAACTCGTCCAGGCGCTGCGGGTCGGCGCGGCGCACCAGGTTCTCGGCCAGCACGCGGGAGACGTAGGGCAGCCCGTCCCAGGCGCCGGGCGCCAGCGCCTCGACCGCCTCGCGGGCGTCGTACCAGTGCAGGGACGTGCCGGGCAGGGGCTTGCGGTGCTTGGCGTTCATGGCGTGCGGATGCGGCTTCGGGCGGGCCGCCGATTATCCCGCATCGCCGTGGCGGGCGTGGCCGCAGGCGCCGGATCGGCCGGATGCGCGCCGCAAACGGGCGTTCCGTGCGGGGACGGCACGCGGTTCCGGGCGGTCTGTCGCGCTGCCCCAACAGCCCTCTCCCCCGGCCCCTCCCCCGCACGCGGGGGAGGGGAGAAGTGCGGCGCCACCGCCAGGGCGTGGCGTCCAATTCGCCATGGCGTGGCGTCCATGGCGTCTGGTTCGCCATCGCCTGGCGTCCGATTCTGATGCACCCCTGCAGTACAAGCGGCTGCGGCGCCAGGTCGGACCCAGGCAGGTCGCCTACCCTGCCCGCTCGCCAGCCCCTTGGCTTGGGACAGGCCCATGCACCTCGGCAGGTCCTCGCACCTCGACAGGTCCTCGCACCCCGACAGGCCCATGCACCCCGACAGGCCCATGCACCCCGACAGGCCCATGCACCTCGACAAGCCCACGCACCTCGATAAGCCCATGCACCCCGACAGGCCCCTTGCACCCCGACAGGCCCATGCACCCCGACAGGCCCATGCACCTCGACAAGCCCATGCACCTCGACAAGCCCATGCACCTCGACAGGCCCATGCACCTCGACAGGTCCTTGCACCTCGACCGGGCCGTGCCTCCCGACGGGTCCTTGCACCTCGACAGGACCGTGCCTCCCTCCGGGCTCTTGAGCCTCGAAAGGCCCAGGCTTCCCTACAGGCCCGTGCAGCTCGCCAGCCCAGGGCATTTCGACGACCCACCGGACCACTGCGTGGCACCCGACTGCCGTGCATTCCGCCGAGACACCTCAATTCTCCCCTCCCCCGCCTGCGGGGGAGGGGCGGGGGAGAGGGCAGGCCAGACTTGCCGGGCGGCCGGTCAGGCGCAATGGCAAGTACGCTTGTGCCGGCTATGCGGCTTTTGGCGTCGCGTCGCGTGGCCCGGCCCGGGCGGAGACGATCGGTCCGGCTGGCGCCCTCGGCGGAGCGCCGCACGGGCGATTCGCGGAACGAACCGGACAGTCGTTCCTCATCCGATCGCCGTGGCCGCTCGCCGCCCGGGCCGCGCCGCGGTCAGGGCGTGCGGCCGTGGTGGCGGGCGATGGTGGCCTCGTCCAGGCGCAGGAAGCGGGCGGCGTTGTCGTAGAGGATGGCGCGCCGGGCCGCTTCGTCGAGGTACGGCGCATTCTCGATCGCCTCGATGGCGTGCTCGATGGTGTCGGGCCAGACCATCTGGTCGGAACCGAACATCACCCGGTCGACGAAGCCGCCCTCGACGATGCGCTGCAGATAACGATGGAAGTGTGCGCGCGGCAGCCCGTAGGCCAGGATCGCGATGTCCACGTACACCTGGGGGTGGCCGTAGAGCAGGGTGAGCAGGTCGTCCAGCATCGGGAAGCCGGCGTGCATCACGTAGACGCGCAGGCGCGGGTGCCTGACCAGCACCTCCTCCAGGGCCAGGACGCTGCTCATGCGACCGCGGTAGGCGGGCGAGTTCAGGTAGGCGACGCCCGGCGGGCCGACGCCGATGTGGATGCCGACCGGGATGTCCAGCTCCTCGGCCAGCGCCCAGTAGGGCGCCAGCCGCGCATCGTCGGGCGCCATGCCCACGTACTGCACGGCCACTTCGCCCAGCACCGCCAGCTCGCCGTCGGCATGCAGGGCGCGCAGGGCCTCGAGGTCGGGCTCGTCGCTGCCCAGGCTGATCAGGGTCACGCCCGGAATCAGGCGGTCCGGCGCCGCTTCGCGCCAGGTCCGCACCAGCGCGGGCGGACCGCTGACCACGGCGTGGATGTTGCGCCGCTCCAGCACGGCCAGGCTGCGCTGCATCAACTCGTCGGCGTCGGCTGCGGAATGCTCCTTGCGGGCGCAACCACCCAGCCAGGCACCGAACGACGCGACAAAGGGGCCGGCGGGATCGTGGGCGGGCATCCGCTCGGGGGTCACGCAGATCGGCATCGGGGCAGGCAGGAATGTCGCCGGATCGAAGGCGTGCAGGTGGACGTCGAGGATCGGCGGCGGTGTTTCCGCCGACAGGCCCGGGGGCACGATGGCCAGGACGGCGGACAGCAGGACGGAACGGTTCATGACGCGGGACTCCCTGGATGGTAACGGGACCGGAAGATCCCGCGTACCATCGCAGTTACGGGAAATCCCGGCCCGACAGGCCACGGCCTTTCGGCGCAGTCAGGGGCGGGCCGCCCTGGTCGCGTCCAGGTCCTGCGGCGGGCAATGGCAGGGGCCCGCGGGGCGCGCCGAGCGGCACGGCTGCGGACCCGACACCCCACCCTGGAAAACCGCTCGGACCCTCCCCGATGAAGCTGTTCCGTCGCATCCTGCGCATCGTGCTGTGGCTGCTGGCCGCCCTGGTGGCGGGCTCGCTGCTGTCGCTGTACGCCTATGGCCGGTTCGCGGAACGGGCGCGCGGCGAGGAAGGCCATGCCCTGGCCCCGGTCGCCGGCCAGACCGCCATCGACCGCTGGGTCGAGCCGCTGCTGGCGGCGCAGGGCCAGCGCAGCGGCCTGGCCCTGCAGATGGACAACGTCGACGCCTTCGCCGCCCGGGCGTTGAGCGCACGGGCCGCAGGACGCAGCCTGGACCTGATGTACTACCTGTGGCACGACGACCTGTCCGGCCGCCTGCTGCTGGCCGAGGTGCTGGCCGCCGCCGACCGCGGCGTCCGCGTGCGCATGCTGCTCGACGACATCAACGCCCACGGCAAGGACGCGGTGCTGCGCGTGCTCGACACCCACCCGCAGGTCGAGGTGCGGATGTTCAACCCCAGCCGCAACCGCGGCACCGGCATCCGCCGCGCCGTCGAGCTGCTGACCCGCGCGATCAGCCTGAATCGGCGCATGCACAACAAGGCCTGGATCGCCGACAACCGCATCGCCCTGGTCGGCGGCCGCAACGTCGGCGACGAATACTTCGACGCCGCCGCCGGCATGAACTTCCTGGACGCGGACCTGGCCCTGGTCGGACCGGTGGTGGACGACACCTCGGCGATCTTCGACCGCTTCTGGAACAGCGAGATGGTGATCCCGATCGCGGCGCTGGCGAAGCGGCCGGGCCGCGATCTCGACGACCTCCGCGCCCGCCTGGCGCATGCGGCCGCCAGCGATGGCGGCCGGGCCTTCCTCGACCACGTGGCCACCAGCAACGGCATCGACGATTCCTTGCGCGGTGCCGGGGGGATCTGCTGGAGCGACCAGGTCGCGGTCGTCTCCGATCCCGCCGACAAGGCCACCGACAACGACCCGGCCGGCTGGCTGATCACGCCGGTGGTCGCCGCCATCGAGCGGGTGCAGCGCGACCTGCGCCTGATGTCGCCCTATTTCGTGCCCGGCGAGGAGGGCCTGGCCTGGCTGCTGCGGCTGCGCGAGCGCGGCGTGCGGATCGCGGTGGCGACCAACTCGCTGGCCGCCACCGACGTGGTCGCCGTGCACGGTGGCTATGCGCCCTACCGTCCCGCGCTGCTGCGCGCCGGCGTCGAGCTGTACGAGCTGATGGCCACCGGCCCGGTGGATGCCGGCGTGTTCGGCTCCAGCGGCGCCAGCCTGCACACCAAGGCGTTCACCGTCGACGACGCCCTGGGTTTCGTCGGTTCGCTCAACTTCGACCCGCGCTCGATCAACCTCAACACCGAAATGGGCGTGCTGTTCGCCTGCCCGGACCTGGTCGCCGCCCTTCAGACGGCGTTCGACGGCAAGATCGACGCCGAGGCCAGCTACCGCCTGTGGCTGGAGGGCGATTCCCTGCGCTGGGAGGACCGCCGCAACCAGCCGCCGCGACAGTGGACGCGCGAGCCGGAAGCCTCGGCCTGGCGGCGCGGCCTGGCGCGGGTGGTGTCCTGGCTGCCGATCGAATCCCAGCTCTGAACGGGTAGGGGTCGGCGGGCGACCTCAGAACTTAACCATCGCCACGAAGGCGCCGAAGTCGTCGTTGGCCGGCTGGCCCTCGTACTCGCGGCTGCGCATCACGTGGGTATAGCTCAGGCGCAGGCGCGGCCAATCCAGCACGACACCGGCCTGCAGGTCGCCGACGAACGGCCGCCTGTCGACACTGGGGCCGCTGCGGAACGTGTTGCCGTCCAGGAACAGGTTGCGCGCCACCGCGCGTCCCTCGACGCCGGCGAACAGGTACCAGCCGAAATCCTCGCCGGGCGAGAAGTCGCCGCTGCCCGGCAGACCGGGCTGCACCCGCGGCGGCCCGAAGTCCGCCGGCAGGCGGTTGCCCCAGCGCACGGTGGCGCCGGCATTGCCATAGGTGAATACGTTGCCCAGCGCCGCGCCGACGTGCGGCGTCAGGTCGATCGTGGTCGGCCCCAGGTCGGCCGAGGCCAGCGAGCGCCAGCTGCGCAGCCAGGTCAGCACCAGGCCCGGCTCGTTGCGCAGCTGGCTGTCCCAGCCGCGCGGCGTGTCTGAGCCGATCAGGCGGTGCACGAAGCGCTGGCTCTGCTCGGCCATCGAGGCCGGTCCGACCACGCCGCCGGTGATACCGACCTGGTCCAGGCGCCGGCCGCTGACCTGGGCCATGGCCACGCTCAGGTACAGCCAGCCGGCGTAGGGTCGCTCGCCGGCCGGCGGCTCGACCAGGGTGATGTCCGAGGGTGTGAACATGCTGTGGCCCAGCGCCCAGCCCCAGCGGGGACTGCCCTGGTCCGGAAAGCCGGGCACCGCGCGCGCCAGGCGCACCGCCCACGGCGGCGGCCGGCTGTCCGGGCCGGCCGCCCAGACCATGCGCAGGCCGTTGGTGTAGTGCTGGTCGGTGTCGGCGAACAGGTCGTTTTCGACGATGAAGCTGAAGGTGCCGGCGCGGGCCGGCGCAACGGCAAGCAGGCCGGCCAGCAGCAGGAGGACAAGAGCGCGTTTCATGGGGTCTCGCAGGGTGCGGTCCGGGCGCCATTGTGGCGGCGGACCCGGCGGACTGGGAGCGCGCCGGCTTGCCCGGATCAGCCGGCGGTCAGCGCGACAAGCGCGTCGCGCGCGGCGATCCATTCCTCGTCTGCCGGCTCGACCGCAACCCGCACGCGGCTGCCCGGCGTGGAGATCACCGGCGCGTTGGCGGCGTTGGCGGCACTGTCGAGTGCGATGCCGAGGAAGCCGAGGTCCGCGCAGATGCGTTCGCGCAGCGGCGCGCTGTGCTCGCCGATGCCGGCGGTGAACACCAGCAGATCGAGCCCGCCCAGCACCGCCACCAGGGCGCCGGCCTCGCGCACCACGCGGCGCACGAACAGCGCCAGGGCCAGACGGGCATCCTCGTCCGTGGCTTCCACCGCCAGCAGGTCGCGCGGATCGGCCGAGCGCCCGGACACGCCGAGCAGGCCGGAGCGGTTGTAGAGCAGGTCGCCGACCTGGGCCAGGTCGAGCCCTTCGATCTGCATCAGGTAGAGCAGCGCGCCGGGGTCGAGGCTGCCGCAGCGGGTGCCCATCATCAGGCCGTCCAGGGCCGAGAAGCCCATGGTGGTGGCGACGCTGCGCAGTTCGTGCAAGGCGCACAGGCTGGCACCGCTGCCCAGGTGCGCGACCAGCACCCGCTGCCGGGCCAGGTCGCCGTGGCGCTCCGGCAGCACGTGCGCCTGCCAGGCATAGGACAGGCCATGGAAACCGTAGCGGCGCAGGCCGCGCGCCCACATCTCCCGCGGCAGCGGCAGCTGTTGCTCGACGCGCGGCAGGGTGTGGTGGAAGGCGGTGTCGAAGCAGGCCACCTGGGGCAGGCCGGGGCGCCCGTCCAGCCAGCGCTCGATCGCGTCCAGCGCGAACGGCTGGTGCAGCGGCGCCAGCGGCACCAGCCGGCGCAGGGTCGCCAGCACCTCCCGATCCACCGCCACCGGGGCCCGGAAGCGGTCGCCGCCGTGCACCACCCGGTGCGCCACCAGGCGCAGGCGGCGCGGGTCCAGGCGCGTGTCCAGGCCGGCCCGGATCGCGTCCATCGCGGCGTGGTGGGGGTGGCTGGCAGCCGGCGCCAGCGGCGTGGGCGCCTCGCCGTCGAACACCAGCCGACCCGACGGCGTGCCGATCCCGATGGCGCGCCCGGACAGCGCCGGCCTGGCGGCGGGGCGGTCCTGGTCGATCCCGAACAGCGCGAACTTGATGCTGGACGAACCGCTGTTGAGCACCAGCACCTGGTCCGCCGCCGGGCTCACGGCGGTGCGCTCCGGTAGTGGTGGGCCAGCATCACCGCGATCGCGCACGAGGCCAGTCGGGCATCCGGGCCGTCGGCACGGCTGGTCAGCACCACCGGCACCCGGGCGCCGAGCACGATGCCGGCGCTGTCGGCGCCGGCCAGGTACTCGAGCTGCTTGGCCAGCATGTTGCCGCTCTCGAGGTCGGGCACCACCAGGATGTCGGCCTGGCCGGCGACCTCGGAGGCGATGCCCTTGATCCGGGCCGCCGCCACCGACACCGCGTTGTCGAAGGCCAGCGGACCGTCGAGCACGGCGCCGGCGATCTGGCCGCGATCGGCCATCTTGCACAGGGCGGCGGCGTCCAGGGTGGCCGGCATGGTGGCGCTGACGGTCTCCACCGCCGCCAGGATCGCCACCTTCGGCCGCGCCACGCCGACCACCTGGGCCAGTTCGATGGCGTTGCGGACGATGTCGGCCTTGTGCGCCAGGGTCGGCGCGATGTTGATCGCCGCGTCGGTGATGATGAACGGCCGCGGGTAGGCCGGCACCTGCATCAGGAAGCAGTGGCTGGCCCGGCGCTTGGTGCGCAGGCCGGCCTCGGCCGCCAGCACCGCGGCCATCAGCTCGTCGGTGTGCAGGCTGCCCTTGACCAGCGCCTCGACCTCGCCACGGCCGGCCAGTTCGGCGGCGCGGGCGGCGGCGGCGTGGCTGTGCGGCGCGTCCTCGACCGCAATGCCGGCCAGGTCCAGGCCTTCGGCAGCCGCAATCGCGGCGATCCGGGTCGCCGGACCGACCAGCACCGGCAGCGCCAGCCCGGCATCGCGGGCCTGGACCGCGGCGGCCAGGCTGAGCGCGTCGCAGGGATGCACGAAGGCCATGCGGATGGCGCCCAGCGGGCGCGCCAGCAGGTGCAGGCGGTCGATGCTGCTGCCCGACGACAACCGCACCTCGGGCAGGGTCGCGCGGGGCCGCTCGATGCGACGGTCCGGGGCCTGCACCTCGAGATCGCCGGTGACGACGCTTGCGCCCTCCTGGTCCCGGACCGTGCAGGACAGGGTCAGGGACCCGGCACCGGCATCGCGGGCGACCACCTCGATTTCCATGCGCAGGCTGTCGCCGACGCGCGGTGGCCGGTCGTAGCGCAGGCGCTGCGACAACAGGCGCGCGCCGGGACCGGGCAGCCGGGTGCCGACCAGTGCCGCCAGCAGGCCCGCCGCGAACAGGCCCTGGGCGACCGCGGCATGCGGGGGGCAGCTGCCTTCCTGCTCCGGGCAGGGCGCACCGGCATCGCCGGCGAGCACGGCCAGCAGTTGCATGTCCTGGTGGGTGAGGGTGCGCTGCATGCTGGCGCGGTCGCCCACCGCGATCTCGTCGAAGGTGCGGTTTCGCACCAGGTCGGCAGCGCCCTCGGCGGGCGCCGGACTTGCGTCGCTCATCGCTGATCCTTGTCGTGGCGGAGGGCGGCCGCGCTGGTCCCCGGCGGCCTGCCCGAGTTTTAGCAGAACCGGCCGGGGCGGGCAGGACCGGCCGCTACAATCGCGGCATGGACATCTTCAAGGTCTTCACCCTGGAGGCGGCGCACCGCCTGCCGAACGTGCCGCCAGGCCACAAATGCGCCCGCCTGCACGGCCACTCGTTCCGGGTCGAGGTGCACGTCGCCGGCCCGGTCGGCGCCGATTCCGGCTGGGTGATGGACTTCGCCGACATCAAGGACGCCTTCGCGCCCCTTTACGACCAGCTCGACCACCACTACCTCAACGACGTGGAAGGCCTGGACAACCCGACCAGCGAGAACCTGGCGCGCTGGATCTGGGACCGCCTGCGCCCGCGCCTGCCGGGGTTGGCGCGGATCGTCGTCCACGAGACCTGCACGTCCGGCGCCAGCTACGACGGCGCCT
Organism: Lysobacterales bacterium; assembly: GCA_019634735.1. Lineage (NCBI taxonomy): Bacteria > Pseudomonadati > Pseudomonadota > Gammaproteobacteria > Lysobacterales > Lysobacterales bacterium. Next base: position 78,464 of record JAHCAT010000008.1, read on the forward strand.
GACCGCCCCCTGGGGGGACGGCCCTCCGGCCCCTGTGCGGCCCGACCCCTGGGTGCCGCCGCGAGCGGAAGACCCAGGGCTGCTGCAACGGTGTCCTTGCCGCCGGCCGGCCCGGTCTCGTCGCCGCTTTGTTGCGGCGCCACATCCGCCAGGTCGGGCCAAGCCGATGAAAACTAAACGATCGCTGTCTGGCCTGGGATTTTTCGACTGCCCAATGTTGCGCTGCACAATAAGCGCTGCTAAGGTGGCGTCCATCAGTCACCAACCGCCCCGGAGGGCATGACCATGATCGAGCAGATGAATGCGCAGTGGATGAACCTCGGCAAGCGTTTCGCCGACACCGCGATCAAGGCCCACGGCCTGGCCGTCGAGGGCTTCGAGAAGACCCTGAACCTGAACCTGAAGGCCGTCGAGGACCGCGTCGAGGCGACCGTCGGCTTCATCAACGATGCCACCGCCGCCCGCGATTTCGAGGGCGTCAAGGCGCTGTTCCCGAAGGGCCTGAACCTGGCCAAGGAGTCCGCCGAGAAGTTCGTGGCCGTCGGCCAGGAGCTGGTCGCCGTGACCCTGAAGACCAACGAGTCGATCGGCGCCCTGTACGCCAACGACGTCCAGCTGGCCACCGAGACCTTCGAGTCGCAGGCCAAGGACGTGTCGGCCAAGGTCCGCAAGACCGTCAAGTAAGCACCACAAGACAGACACTCTCCAACATTGGCGCGCGGTCCGGGAACCTCCCTCCCGGCGGTCGCCGCCCTTTCAAGGCCGGTCCGGTCCCCCGGGCCGGCCTTTTCTTTGGTCGCCGCGCCGGCTGCGCGCCGTCATCGGGCGGCAATCAACCGGACATGCGCTCGTGATCAGCGGACGCCACACTGCCCTCCGTCGCGACGGATGGGGCCATGGCCGCGCTGGATGTCCGCACCGTGTTCATCTCCGACCTGCACCTGGGTACGCCGGGTTGCCAGGCCGACTTCCTGATCGACTTCCTCGCCGCGGTGCGCTGCCGCCAGCTCTACCTGGTCGGCGACATCGTCGACCTCGATGCCCTGCGGCAACGGCCCTGGTGGCCGGCTTCGCACGCCCGGGTGCTGGCGCGCCTGGTCGAACTGGCGGGCGGCCCGACCCGGGTCACTTACATCCCTGGCAACCACGATGCGGCGCTGCGCGGCCTGGCGGGCAGCACCCTGGCCGGCATCGAGGTCCGCCTGCACGCCCTGCACCGCACCGCCGACGGCCGTCGCCTGCGGGTCGCCCACGGCGACGAATTCGACCCGGAGGGCATCGGCCGCACCTGGCTGCTGCGTCTTGGCGATCGCGCCTACCAGGCGCTGGTCTGGGCGACGCGGAAGCTGAACGCCCTGCGCCGGCGTGCCGGCAGGCCCTGGCTGCCGCTGTCGGTGATGGCGAAGTCGCGGATCGGCCGGGCGCTGGCCTACATCGCCCGCTACGAGTCGCTGGTGCTCGATCGCGCCCGGCGCGACCGGCTGGATGGCCATGTCTGCGGCCACATCCACATGGGTGCCGCGCGTTGCGAGGATGGCCTGCTGTACCTCAACGACGGCGACTGGGTGGAGCATTGCACCGCCCTGGTCGAACACCACGACGGCACCCTGGAGCTGCTGCACTGGGGCGACCGTCGCACCAGCCTGGCGCGGATTCCGCCGCGCAGCCGCGAGACCCCCGGCGACGTTCCGGCCTGGCCGGCGGCGGACGGGCTGGGCATCCGCTGACCCTGCCTCATCGCGGCACGGGGACGAGCGGCGACCGGGTTGCCGGGGTCAGGGCACCGGCCTGGCCAGGCCGGTGAACTCGTCGCGATAGGGCACCAGGTACGCCGGCGTATCCCGCTCGACGCCCGCCAACGCCGCCAGGGCGTCGTCCTGCCATCGCCCGGGATCCCGTCGGGCCGCCCGCGCCAGCAGTCGGGCGTGGTGCAGGGCCAGAACCCGGTTGTCGGGATGGTTGCTGCGCACGGCCCCGACACGCACCAGCTCCGCTTCCAGGATGTCGTCCCCGAGATCGCCCGGTTCGGCGCTTGCCACCAGGTCGGCCAGTTGCGCGGCCGCCGCGGCGCGGTCCCGGGGATGGCTCAAGGCCCGCCCAAGCAGCGCCCGGGCACCGAGCAGACCGGCACGGGCGGGTTCGCCATCGCGGCGGCGATCACGGGTCTCCAGCAGCCGAAGCGCACCTGCCTGCACGGTCAGCCCGAGGTCGGACGGGTCGGTCTCCAGATCCGGAAAGCCGGCCCTGGCACGCTCCAGCACCTCGGTGGCGCGGTCGCCCCGCTGCAGGCGGTGGCGCGCCAGGGTGAGCTGCACGCTGAGGCGGTTGAATCGGGTGCTGCGCCGTCCCGGATCGACGGCAAGGACCCGGTCGTAGTAGTCCTCCGCGAGGCCCAGGTCGGTATCGGCCGGAACGCCGGTGGCGACCAGGTACTGGCCGCGTGTCCAATGTGCGAAGGCGAGGCGTTGGAGGATGCGCAGGTCATCCGGTTGCCGCAGCAGCGCCGGATCGAGCAGGGTGATGGCACGCGACAGGTGCTCGCCGGGCGGCTGTCCACGGTGGTAGCGCTCGTTGCCCCACCACACCAGGATTTCCGCCAGGCGCAGCCGGGTGGCCAGGCCATCGTGAAGGAGCAGCGCCTGTTCCAGCGATGCGGCGGCACGACCGAAGCCGGTGTCCGGATCGCCGCCGCCATGGATGGCCTGCACCTGCTGCGCCGTACCCAGTTCGACCCAAAGCGCGGGATCGGCCGGGAACGCCTCGACGGCAGCCGCCAGGACCGTCTCGGCCTCGAGCAGCAGGCCATCACCCTCTTCACCGCGGTTGCGGTGGTACTCGCTGGCGCTGACCAGCGCCTGGCCAAGCGCCAGCCAGGCCTCGCCGCGCCGGCTCCGCTCGGCATCGACGCGCACGCGGGCCAAGGCGACGGCGGGATCGAGGTCGAGCATGACCCTGCGCCGCGCAAGCGCACCGTAGGCCAGCGCACTGGCCGCGGGCAGGGCCGGATCGCCACTGTCCCGGGCGATCGCCAGATCGCAGACCTCGATCCCCTCGCCAGGCGGGTCGACGCTGCCGAGCCGGCTCGCCAGGCGCAGCTCCAGCGTCGCCAGCCGACAGCGGCCCAGATGGGCGGCGGGCAGGCTTCGGGCGGTTTCGATGAGGTCGTCGAAGGCGAGGCGGGCGTCCACCAGGTCGCGGTGGGTCTGTTCGGGTTCCGCCTCGTCCAGCCCGGCCAGGGCATGGTCGAGGCGCAGTTGCGCGGCAAGCAGCTCGGCATCAAGCGAAGGCTCGTCGATCGCGGCCAGCAGGGCCTGGGCGTGTTCGCGCTGGTCGTCGTGGTAGGCGAGCAGAGCCTCGGCGATGCGTGCCTCGGCACCGACGCCGCTGCGGGCCTGCTGGAACAGCGCCAGGGCCGGCCGCAGCTCGTCGTCGCGCGCCCGTTCCCCGAGGGTCAGCCTGAGGTCGGGGTCGGCGATCGCGACCAGGGAAGCGAGCCGGTCCGCGTAGGCGCGTTCGCGGACCCGGCCGAATACCGCCGCCAGGCCCGCGCTGCGCGGTCCTGCGTGCCAGGCGTCGGCGAGCACGCTCGCGGCGCCTTCCAGATCGCCGAGTGCGAACAGCGCGCGGCCGAGCGCTTCGGTAGCGGCGACGCGGACGCCATGCGAGGTGCTGGTGAGCGCGTGTCGAAGCGTCGCCAGGCGCTGCTGTTGACGGGCCCGGTGCAGGGCGAGGTCCTGCGCTGGCCGCATGGCCGCCAGTTCCAGATCGCGTGCGATCGCCATCGCCGTGGTTGCGTAGTCCTGGGCCAGGCGTGCCGAGCGTGCGCTTTCGATGCGCCCGTGCAGCCCGACACCCGCCGCGGCCAGGGGCAGGGCGGCGGCCAGCGCCCATGCCACCGCACGCGCCGGGCTGCGTCGCAACCAACGGCGAACGCGGGCCGGCAGATGATCCGGTCGCGCAGAGACGGGACGACCGTCGAGCCAGGCGGCCAGGTCCTCGTACAGCGCACGGGCGGTGTCGTAGCGGTGCCGGCGGTCCTTGTCCAGGCACTGCATGACGATGCGCGACAAGGGGACGGGCACGCGCGGATCGAGCCGATGCGGCGCCGGTGGATCGTGCCGCAGCAGTCGCACCACGGTGGCTGCGACCGATTCGGCCGCGAACGGCGACCGCCCGGTGATCAGCTCGTAAAGAACCACGCCCAGGCTGAAGACGTCGCAACGCCGGTCGAGGGCACCGTCGCCGGCTGCCTGCTCCGGCGCGAGATAGCCCGGCGTGCCGAGGAATTCGCCGGCCAGGGTGAGGTTGCCGGGCGCCTCGTCCAGCACCAGGCCGAAATCGACGACGTACGGCTTGAGCGCGCCGTCGGCCGTGGTCTCGACCAGGATGTTGGCCGGTTTGAGGTCCCGATGGACCAGGCCGGCGCGATGCGCGGTGTGCACGGCGTCGATCACCGGCAGCATCAGGGCGACGCGGGCCTCCAGGGTCAGGCCGATGGCGGCCCGGTCCAGCGGCACGCCCTCGATCAGCTGCATGGCGATGTAGGGCAGCCCCTCCTGCTCGCCACTGCCGTACACGCGTGCGATGTTCGGGTGGTCCAGGCGGGCCAGGGCGGCCGCTTCGCGGCGCATCCGGGCGGCGAGCGCAGGGGTCGACACATGCAGCAGCTTCAACGCGACATCGTGGCCGAGCTCGGCATCGAACGCGCGCAGCACCCGACCGGTGCCACCCTGCCCGATCGCCACGGCCGAGTGGAAGCGCATGGTCATGAAGCCCCCGGCCGCTGGCCGATTCAGTCGAAGCCGCACCCTCCATGCGCGCCCCGACGGCGGTTGACTGATCCGGCGTGCAGTCCGTCGGTGGTCTGCCTGCGGTCCCGGCCGACGGATGTCCGGGGACCGGAGCGATAGTATAGGTCCGCATCTGCGCGCCGCCCGGAGGAGCTGCCGCCATGGCCATTCGGCTGATCGCCCGGATCGGGGTCCGCGAGCTTCGCCACGTCCTGGTCGCCGGCGAGGCCTTGCTCGGCACCGATCCGGACTGCGACTTCGTCCTGGGCGAACCCACGGTCTCGCGCCGCCATGCCCGCGTGGTGCTGGCCGACGAGGGCGACGGCGAGAGCGTGACGGTGCTCGACCTTGATTCCCGCAACGGTGTCGAGGTCGATGGTCGACGCGTCGTCGAAGCGCAGGGGCTGCGGCCCGGCCGACACTTTCGCCTGGGCGACGTCGAGGTCCGCATCGAAAGCGCCGCCGCCGGCGATGCACGGATCGCCGCGCCGGCCATGGCACGCGAACACGCCCCGGCGCCGCCTGCGGCCGACACCATCGCCACCGGACCGCTGCAGGGCTTCCTGGTCTCCGCCCTGCCGGAACTGCTCGGCCTGGCCGCGGCCGGAACCTCGCAGAGCGAACTGGCCTCGCGGGCAGCGATCGCCCTGGTCGCGCACGGCTGCCCGTCAGTGCAGATCCGGCGCGCCCGGTCCGGCGTGCTGGCGCGCGCCGGAGAGAACGTTGACGGCGCATGCAGCTGCCGGCGCGACGCGCTGGTCATCCTTTTCGCCACCTCGGACCGACATGGCGAAGCAAGCCTCCGGCCCATGGTCGAACTCGTCGCCGACCTGCTGGAGCTGGCGCTTCGCTCCGCACGACAGCCGGCGCAGGCGGTCGAGGCCCGGCCCGCCCAGGAAGCGGCACCGTCGCCGGCCAGCGTCGATCCGGTGCTGCGCGACCTGTACCGGCAGGCGGCCGTCGTCGCACGCTCGCGGCTCACGGTGCTGATCGAGGGAGAATCCGGCACCGGCAAGGAGCTGTTCGCGCGCTACCTGCACGCGGCGGCGGGGCTTGCCGCGGACCGCTTCGTCGCCCTCAACTGCGCCGCTCTGCCACGCGATCTCCTGGATGCCGAGCTGTTCGGCATCGAAGCCGGCGTCGCCACCGGCGTCAGCGCCCGCGCCGGCCGATTCGAACAGGCGCACGACGGCAGCTTGTTCCTCGATGAGATCGCCGACATGGCACCCGACACCCAGGCGCGCCTGCTGCGGGTGCTCCAGGAAGGCGTGGTCTACCGCATCGGTGGAGACAGGCCGCGCCCGGCCCGCGCTCGCGTCATCTCGGCGTGCAATCGCCCGCTCTCGTCCCTGGTCGCAGCCGGCCAGTTCCGTCTGGACCTGTACCACCGGATCACCGACTGGTCGGCGCGGCTGCCGCCGCTGCGCGAACGCGCCGGCGACATCGCCATGCTGGCTGGCCATTTCCTGGAGCGCGAATGCCGGCAGCGCGGCATCAGCCATGCCGGCATCTCGCGCGCCGCGCTGGATGCGTTGGAAAACCATGACTGGCCGGGCAACGTCCGCGAGCTGGAGCGGGAAATGATGCGGATCGGCCTGTTCCTGAACGACGGCGAGGTGGTCGACAGCGGCCTGTTGCGTCCCGAGCTGCGCAGCACCCTGGGCAGCGACGACGGCGACGGCCGGCTCGATCAGCAACTGGCGGGATACGAACGGCGCCTGATACGCACCGCGCTGGCGGCCTGCGAGGGCAATGTCGTGCGCGCAGCCGAACGACTGGGCATCGGGAAATCGACGCTGTACCGGCGCCTGGCCGCGCTCGGCATCGAGTCCTGAGGCGGCACCGGAGCGCGCGCCGGGCCACCTGCCCGACCCTCCCGGGTATCGACGGGCGGCGGCTGCCGGTCCTGTCCCGGATCCGGGACACCGCTGGACCGGAACCGGGAATACGGCGCCCACCGGCGCAGCACCGACATCCGCGATGTCCAGCGGTGCCAGCGACTTGCGTCCGGCCAGGCGGAATCCGGCCGCGATGGCACGCGTCCTGCAGTGTGGCCAGCGATTCCCGCTCGGAGCAGACGCATGTCGATTCGCAACATCTGGTGGTCGCTGGTCTGGCTGACCGCCCCAGCCATGGTCCAGGCGCAGACCTGCAGGACGTTCTACGTCGACAGCAACACGCCCAGCGGCAACTTCGCGCGGGCGATCAACGACGTCAACACCCTGGGCTGCCCCAGCGGCGGCCTGAACACGATCATCATCGACAACGGTGGCGGCTCGTTCGGCGACACCGTGGTGTTCTCGCCGCTGCCGGTCATAGCCCGGCCCGTGCAGATCCAGCTGTTCAGCCCGGGTGTCGGCGTCCGCCACGTGATCCGCTCCGGCGACTCATTCCAGACCGGGATCGGATACGGCCTTCGGGCCACGGCGCGCGTCCTCATCGCCGACATCGACATCGTCGGCGGCTCCGGCCGAGCATTCTTCGGCGGCATCCTGCTCGAGGGCGGTTCGGACAACTCGCAGATCGCCGGCGTGCGCATCGAGAACGTGCGACGCCAGGGCATCTTCCTGGCCGGCGTCGCCGGGACGGAGATTCGCCGGTCCAGCCACAACCCGGTCGAGATCTACAACAGCGGCTGGGGCGTGAACCAGGACAGCCCGGCCTTCGAACCGGCGATCCTGGTCAACGGCACGAGCAACACGACCATCTACGGCACCTTCCTCGGCGTCCGCCAGGACGGCAGCGCCGGCGGCAACTGCAGCTATGGCATCGAGGTGCGGTCGAGCACCGGCGTCTTCATCGGCCTGAACCAGGCGACCATCAACCAGCGCAACCACATCGGCGACAACGGCTTCGGTGGCATCCGAATCCTCGACAGCACCCTGGTCAACGTGTTCGGCAACTACCTGGGACTGGCGGCAAACGGCCAGACCATGCGGGGCAACGGACTCGGCAACTGCTTCGGGACCACGCCGCCGGCCTTGCCGCGCGCCGGTCTGGTGGTGACCGGGTCGACCCTGGTCACCATCGGCGGCATCGCCGGCCAGGGCAACGTCATCGTCGCCGGCAATCGGGGCGTGGTGATCGACAACAGCCACAGCGTCACGCTGCGCCGTACGCTGATCGGGCAGCGGCCCAGCGGCCAGAGCGGCGCCGTGTTCGGCGATTCCGTGGTGGTCGAGAACGGGTCCGGCAGCAACGGGACGGTGCTGATCGGTGGCACCGACGAGCAGGCGAACGTGATCCGCGGCGGCACCAGCGGCACCTTCGGTGTTCGCCTGGCCAACGGCATCGGCCGCACCGATGTCCGTCGCAATGCGATCTGGGGTCATCCCAGCGGCGGCATCCAGCGCAGCGCAGCGCCCAACCCGCCCGTGCTCACCCTGGCCAGTGCCGACACCGGCGCGGTCGCCGGCACCCTCACCGCGGTACCCGCCGCTGGCGAAGTCGACCTGTATGCCGACGACGGCGCCCAGGGGCGCTGGTACCTCGGCACGCTCTCGGTTCCGGCCAGCGCATCCGGATTCTCCGGCACGGTGACATCGCCAGAATTCGTCGCCGGGCGCCAGCTCACCGCGACCTTCACCCGACTGGCCGGCACCGGGGCGGGCACGTCGCGCTTCTCGAATGCGCAACCGATCCTTGGCAACGACGTGGTCTTCAGGCACGGCTTCGAACTGCCCTGACCCGCCCTGCCGCCCGACTACCCGCCGCCCGGACCGACACCGCGGTCGCACCGGCCCCGGTGTCGCCACTGCAGGAGGCCGGCCGGGACCGCGTGGCGGATCCCGGCCGTTGCCGACCAGCGCCGGTCAGCGCGCCAGTTCGACGTCCTGCACGACCTCCAGGCCGCGCCCGGTGAACATGAAGCGCGCGCGCGTATACGCCATGCCGGCGGTGACCTGGTCCATCGCCTCGACGAAGGACTCCATGACCCGCTGCATCTCGCGCTGGAAGCGCTGGCCCGGCTCGTCGTCAGCACCGTCGTCCTGGCCGGACAGCAGGGCGCTGGCGCCCTGCAGCAGGCGTACCTGCTTCATCAGCTCGGCGTAGAACGGCCCGCGGTAGCCGAACGACAGGACCGGCGCCGGATCGCGGCTGGGCGCGCCGAGGAAGCGCGGCAGCAAGGCGCCGCCGTCATCGCCGAAGCCCAGGCCCAGCGCGGAATCGGACAGGGCGACCCAGGTCGGCGGCGCCAGCGCGGCGGCCTCGCCAAGGCTGGCCAGGTCGAGCCGCTGCGGCGGCGCACCGGGCGAAAGCTGCAGCCCGGCCACGGCCGGCAGGAATCCGCCCGCCATGCCGACCAGGGAGGCCGGGTTCGGCGAGGCGACGATCAGCGCGCCCTCGACCCGCGTCGGCATCGCCAGGCCTTCCCAGTCCAGGCGCGTCACCACCGCGCGCAGGCCGGTCATCAGGCCGCCCGCCATGTACAGCCCGGCGACCTGGCCGCCGATCTGGCCGGCGCTGTCGTTGAGCGAGGCCAGCTTGTCGCAGGCCCACGGTGCGCTGCTGACGGCCGCCGACTGCTTCTGGAGGAACTCGCCCAGCTTGTCCAGGCGCAGGCCGTAGCCGAACTCGGCCTGCACGCCGTCCTCCAGGTCGCCCAGACCCGGGACCGGCGCGGCCACCGGCAGCAGTCCCTCGGCGATGTCCGGACGCAGTTCCAGGGTCATCCGCGACTCCATGTGCCGGGCGTCCATGCGGCCGTAACCTGCAACCAGGCGGGGCATGAGCCCGGCCAGCTGCGCGAATTCGCGCTGGCAGGTGGCGCTGACCGGATCGCCGTCGGCGGCGGCCTTGCGGGTCAGCCAGGTCTCGGCGCCCTCGCGACCGACCAGGGCGTGGACCAGGCGCACGCTGTCGAACAGGAAGGTGCCGTGCGGGCCATAGCCGTTATTGCGGTTGAGCTGCGCGAGCTCGCCCGAGTCGGCCATGCTGCGCGACGGCTGCCGGACCCCCAGCAGTTCCTCGAGCGGCGCGATCTCGGCGCCCGGGTCGAAGGTCAGCACCAGCTGGCGGTCGATGATCGCCATCGCCACCGCGAACGGCTTGTCCTCATCGGGCTGCATGCGCCAGTAGTCGAGGTCGCCAAGCCGGGCCACCGGCAGGGTCTCGCCGACGCGCGACTCGATCTCGCCGATGAAGCCGCGCAGAGCGTCGGGGTCGGCCAGTTCGATGCGCAGCACCGGGATCGCGCCGACCCCGTAGAAGGCCAGCAGGCCGCGCCGGCTGAAGCCGATCCGCTCCCAGCCTTCCAGGGTGAACTTGTCCTCGAACAGGTCCATCACCGCCAGGGTGCGCCGCGCCGCCTCGTCGTCGGCGGCGGCCGCCTGCTTGCGGACCTTGGCCAAGGTCTCGGAGAAGGCCGCCCGCACCGGCTCGAACAGCGCCCACCAGGCCTCGGTCACCTGGTCGGGTACCGGCTCGAGGTTGGCGAACACGTAAGGGCTGTCGTGCGGCACGTAGGTCAGGGGCGTCGTGCGGACTTCACGGCCGCTGCAGGCGGACAGGGCCAGGCAGCCGGTCAGGGCGACGAGCAGGGGGGCGGCGGTCTTCTTCATGGGTCGGTTCCGGTCAGGTCTTCGACAGAGTGGCTCGCGGAGCCGGTCAGGGGATGTAGACGATGTTGACGGTGACCCGCGCGGTCGCGAACCCGCCCCGGCCATCGGTCACCTCGTACCGGAAGGTGTCCAGACCCTGGGAGCCCGGCCGGTGCGCGTACTGGATGGTGCCGTCGGAATTGATGGTGATATCCGCCAGGTTGCTCTGCTGGAAGATCCGCGTGACCGTCAGCGGGTCGCCATCGGGATCGCTGTCGTTGGCCAGCACGTTGATGTTGACGCGACCGGCCTTGTAGACCTCGGCGAAATCGTCGACCGCCACTGGCGGCAGGTTGCCGTCCGGGGTGACCTGCACCGTGACCTGCCCCGTGGCGCTGCCGCCCCGGCCGTCCTGGACCGTGTAGGTGAAGGTGTCGGTGCCGACGAAGTCGGGCAGGGAGGTGTAGGTGATCCGGCCGTCCGCGCCGAGCACGGCGGTGCCGTTGGCGGGTTGCCCCACCGCGGCGATGGACAGCGGATCGCCATCGGGGTCGGTGTCGTTGGCCAGCACGTCGATCTGCACCGGCTGGCCGCTGCGCGTGGTCGCGCTGTCCGGATTGGCCACCGGCGGCTGGTTGCCGGCCGCCTGCACGGTGACGGTCACGGTCGCCGTGGCGGTGAGGCCGTCGGGATCTGCGATGGTGTAGCTGAAGCTGTCGGTTCCGGTGAAGCCGGCCGCCGGCGTGTAGGTGAGGATGCCACCCGCACCGATGGCGACGCTGCCGTTGCTGGGCTGGGTGGTCGACAGCACGGTCAGGGCGTCGCCATCCGGGTCGGAGTCGTTGGCCAGCACGGCGATCGCCACGGCGGTGTCGCGGGGGGTGGTGGCGACGTCGTCGACCGCCACCGGCGGCCGGTTGAGGAACTCGCGCGGCCCTTCGGTGCGGGTCTCCGAGACCTGCTCCACCCGGTAGGTGTCGACCGCGCGCTTGTGCGCGGGCGGATTGCGAAGGGCGCGCTCGATCCATGCGGCAGGCTGCGGCACCGGTTCGCGCCGCCACTCGGTGACGGTGCGGGTGACCGGCGGCTCAGGCGGCAGCACGGTCTCCTCGACGGTGACGAAGGACAGCTCGACGCGCCGGTTGCGGGCGCGGTTCGCGGCCGAGTCGTTGGCATGCCTGGGCGCGTCCTCGCCCCTGCCGGTGACCACGAGCCCATCGGCAGGAACGCCCTGGGCGACCAGCCAGTCGCGCATGGCCGCAGCGCGGCGCTCGGACAGGCGCTGGTTGTAGGCGGCCGGGCCCAGGTCGCAGGTGTGGCCGACGATCTCCACCTCGCCGATCCGGCGCTCGCGCAGGGCCGCGACCAGCCCGGCGAGCTCCGCCTGGGCGGCCGGGGCCACGGTCGCGCTGTCGAACGCGAACAGCGCCTCGCCGGACAGTTCGACCTCGTTGCGCAGCACGCGCGGCGCTTCGCCGCCCGGTGCCGGCTCGACCACTTCGCGCTGGTGCTCGACGTCGCGGAAGGCCTCGACGGGGCGGAAGGCCCCGCCGAATTCGTAGCGCCAAAGCAGGGCGCCGCGCGTGTCGCTGCGCTCGCCGCCGAAGGCCGGCCGGTCGAACGGACCGGACTTGCGCAGGTGCTCCACGGCAAACGCAAGGCTGTGCCCGGTGCCGCGGAAGTGCTTTTCCAGGCCCAGCGAGGCGGTCGCCTGGCTGGCATGGTCGCCAGCCAGCAGGTCGCTGCCGCGCTCGTAGTCGAGACCGGCGCGCAGGCGCACGGCCGGGCCTTCGAGGAACCGCCCGACGCGCAGTCCCAGGCCGTGCCGGTAGGGCCGCTCGAACTGTTCGGTCAGGGTGTCGATGGTGATGTCCTGCCGGAACGGTCTGCCGTTCTCGGTGCCGGTGATCGTCTCGACGGTGCGCACGCTGTTGGTGGCGACCAGGCGCTCGTCGCTGAGCGCGTGGCTGTAGTAGACGTCGACGCTGGTGTCGCGCTTCTCGAAGCCCAGGCCGACGGTCGCCTTGCGGTCGTCGAAGGCATTGCGGTCGAGGGCGCCGAACGCCTTGGCGACCAGCACGCCGTCGGGCGCATCGATGGTGTCCTGCACGGAGCGGCCGCCCCACAGCCAGTTGTAGCCGAACTTCAGGCCGCCGGCGCCGCCGTGGCCCAGCCAGCCCTCGGCCAGGAAGGCGCGCGTGCCGTCGTAGCCGAAGATGCCCAGCGCCTCACCGGTGACGTCGCCGTCCTGGTCGATGCCCAGTCCGATCCGGGCGTTGCCGCCCACGTAGGTCAGCGGTACCACGCCGCCGGACGGCGCGGCGGCCGGATCGGTGGCGATCTGCTGGCCGGCGGCAGCGCCGGCGAACGACGCGGCGATCGCCGCGCACAGGACCTTGCGGTTCATCGGTGACTCCCCCTGGGCCTCCCGGCCCGTTGCAGACCGCGCATTATGCCGCATTCGCAACCGACCCAGCCGGCGGCACTGTCGCGGCCTGGCGCCGCGGGGTGCTCAGAAGCGCAGGTGGCGTACCGACCGGCCCTCGTCGCGGATCTCCTTGAGCGCCTCGATGCCGAGCCGGACGTGGGTCTCCACGTAGTCGCTGGTGACCCTCAGGTCGCTGGCCTCGGTCTTGACGCCTTCCGGGACCATCGGCTGGTCGGACACCAGCAGCAGGGCACCGGTCGGGATCTTGTTGGCGAAGCCGGCCGTGAACAAGGTGGCGGTCTCCATGTCGATCGCCATGCAGCGGGTGCGCCGCAGGTACTCCTTGAACGCCTCGTCGTGTTCCCAGACCCGACGGTTGGTCGTGTAGACCGTGCCGGTCCAGTAATCGTGGCCGGCATCGCGGATGGTCGACGACACCGCGCGCTGCAGGGTGAAGGCCGGCAGTGCCGGGACCTCGGGCGGCATGTAGTCGTTGCTGGTGCCCTCGCCGCGGATCGCGGCGATCGGCAGGATCAGGTCGCCGAGGCTGTTCTTCTTCTTCAGTCCGCCGCACTTGCCGAGGAACAGCACGGCATGCGGCGCGAGCGCCGAGAGCAGGTCCATCACGGTGGCGGCGTTGGCGCTGCCCATGCCGAAATTGATGATCGACAGGCCGTCGGCGTGGGCGTTGGGCATCGGCCGGTCGCGGCCATGCACCTCGACCTGGTGGCGCGCGGCGAACCACTCCACGTAGTTGCCGAAGTTGGTCAGCAGGATGTGCTTGCCGAAGCCGTCGAGGGGCATGCCGGTATAGCGGGGCAGCCAGTTGCTGACGATCTCGTCCTTGGTGCGCATGCGCGGATCCTTTTCGCGGGCATTGTAGCCGGCACGCCCGGGGTGCGGCAGCGCCAGGCGGTCTCTTGCTCAGAAGCCGTTGCGCAGGAAGCCGCCGTCCACGGCGATGCACTCGCCGGTCACGTAGCTGGCGGCCGGCAGGCACAGGAAGGCGACCGCCCCGGCGACCTCCTCCGGCTCGCCGATCCGCCGCAAGGGGGTACGTTCGATCACCTCGTCGTACCAGGCCGGATCCGACAAGGGCCCGGCGGTGCGGTCGGTCCGGATGTACCAGGGCGCGACCGCGTTGACGCGGATGCCGTCGACCGCCCACTCGCAGGCCAGGTTGCGGGTCATCTGCACCAGCGCCGCCTTGGCCATGCCGTACGGGGCGCCGGTGCGCACGTGGGTCAGGCCGGACACCGAGCTGATGTTGACGATCGCGGCGCTGCCGTGCTCGCGCAGCAGCGGGTGGCACAGCCGGCACAGCTCGAACGCCGACAGCAGGTTGACCTCGAGCAGCCAGCGCAGCTCGTCGGCCGGGTAGGCGGTGGCCGCACGGCTGCGATTGTCGCCGACGTTGTTGACCAGGATGTCGGGCACCGCACCCAGGTCGCGCAGCCAGTCGAACACGTCCAGGCGCTGCTCGGGCTCGCCCAGATCGGCGGCGAAGGCCCTCGGCCGGGCGCCGCCGCACTGCTCGGCGAGTTCGTCGCAGGCCGCCTCGAGGCGATCGGGATCGCGCGCCACCAGCAGCAGATCGGCGCCCAGGCCGGCCAGCTCGCGGGCGCAGGCCAGGCCGATGCCGCGGCTGGCCCCGGTGACCAGGGCCAGCCGGCCGTCAAGTCGCCAGCGCGATGCCGCGGTCATCGCCGCCCGGGCTCAGTCGCCGCCGCACAGGCAGTGCGCCTGCACCGACCAGGGCAGCTGGCCACGCTGGGTGACCAGGGCCTGGGCGCGCGCCAGGTCGCTGCGCACGCCCTCCGGCAGCCAGGTGCCCGGCAGGTACAGACCGGCGCCGCGCGCCGCATGCGCCAGTGCGCTGCCGCCGAGGTTCTGCATGAACCTCTCGAAGGTGCCCAGTTCGCGTTCGACGTAGCGGAACGGCGCATCGTCGGGCAGGCCGGCCAGGCTGCGGGCATGGGCGAGCGCGTCCTGCAGGCCGCCGAGCTGGTCGACCAGACCGCGCTCGTGCGCCTGGGCGCCGCTCCAGACCCGGCCGCGCGCGACCTGGTCGACGGCGTCGGCGGCTTGTCCGCGGGCCGCCGAGATCTTGCCGATGAACTCGCGGTAGAAGTTGTCGACGCTGGACTGGATGATGCGTCCGGCGCGCGGGTCGAACGGCCGGGTCGGATCGAACAGGCCGGCCAGGGCGGTGGTCCCGGTGCCGTCGGTGTTGAGGCCCAGCCGGTCCATGGTCTCCGGTGCGTTGAACCACAGGCCGAACACCCCGATCGAGCCGGTGATGGTGCTGGGATCGGCGACGATGCGGTCGGCGTCCATGCTGATCCAGTAGCCGCCCGACGCCGCCAGGTCGCCCATCGACACCACGACGGTCTTGCCCGCCGCGCGGGTCAGCTCGACTTCGCGACGGATCTGCTCGGAGGGGAACACGCCGCCGCCCGGCGAGTCGACGCGCAGCACCAGGGCCCGCACGTCCTCGTCCTCGCGCGCGGCGCGGATCAGGGCCGAGGTCGACACGCCACCGACCATGCCGCCGCCGGTCTCGCCGTCGATGATCTCGCCCTCGGCGACGACGATCGCCACCGGCGCGCCGGGCTCGCCATCGGCGCCGTTCTCGCGGCCGAGCACTTCCAGGTAGTCGGCCATCGACACCTGGCGGAAGCTGTGGCCGTCGCGATCGGCGACGCCGCGCTCGATCAACAGGGCGCGCACCTGGTCGGCGGTCTTCAGGTCGTCGACCAGGCCGGCCTCGAGCGTGACCCGCGCGAAGTCGCCGGCGGCGGCCTCCAGGCGCTCCGGGAAGCCGTCCACGCTGGCCTGCAGGGCGGCGGGCGCCAGGCCGCGCGCCTGGCCGACCTCGGCCAGCCAGCGCTGCCACAGGTCGTTCATCCAGTAGCGGTCGGCCTCCAGCGCCTCCGGCGAGGCCTCGTTGCGGATATAGGGCTCGCCGGCGCTCTTGAACTCGCCGACCCGGAACAGGCGGACCTCGATGCCGAGCTTCTCGAAGGCGCGCGCGTAGTAGGTGCGGAACCGGCCGAGCCCTTCGACCAGGGCGATGCCGAACGGATGCAGGTAGACCTCGCCGGCGCGCGCCGCCAGGTAGTAGCCGCCCTGTCCGAAGCTGTCGCCGTAGGCGATCACCTCCTTGCCGGAGGCGCGCACCCGGTCGATGGCGCCGCCGACCTCGCGCAGACTGGCCAGGCCGCCGCCGGCGAAGCGGTCCAGGCGCAGCAGCACGCGCTCGATGCGGTCGTCGCCGGCCGCGGCGTCCAGCGCACGCAACAGGTCGCGCAGGCGCACCTCGGGAACGTCCTGGCCGGTCATCCGCGCCAGTGCGCGGTCGATCGCGCTGGCGCTGTACTCCTCGACCAGCTGGCCGACCGGCGCGATCACCAGCACGCTGCGCGGCTGCACCTTCAGGGGCGCCTTCAGCGCCGCGGCCAGCAGGACGGCGACCAGGAACAGGAACAGCACGGTCAGGATGAAGCGGCGGGTGAAGTCCAGGGTGCGCCAGGTGCCGACAAGGAATCGGCGCACCGGGCCGGGGCGGGTTGCGGTCATGCAGGGAGTCCAGGCGGGAAGACAGCGGCCGTCAGGATAGGCGCGGCACCCACCGCTGCCAAGCGCCGCAAGTCATGCCGTTCAGACGCTGGCGTCCTCGCGAAGCCGCTGCCAGGAGGCATTCCGGGCCAGGGCGACGAAGCGCCACAGCAGCAGCACGGCCGCGACGCTGAGCCCGGCGATCAGCCCCAGCCAGAGCCCGGCCGCGCCCATCCCGCGGGGAAACGCCAGCCACCAGCCGGCGGTCATGCCCACGCCCCAGTAGGCGAACGCGCACATCAGTGCCGGGATCCGGGTGTCCTTGAGGCCCCGGAGCGCGCCGTTGCTGGCCGCCTGGATGCCGTCGGAAAACTGGAACACGGCCGCGTAGAGCAGCAGATGGGCGGCGATCGCCACCACCGCCATGTCCCGGGTGTAGACGCCGGCGATGTGCACGGCCGCCAGCGCCAGCACCGTGGCCGACACTGCCTGCGTGGCCAGCACCAGGCCGATGCCCACGAAACCGGCATGGCGCACGCCGCTGACATCCTCGCGACCGACCGCCTGGCCGACCCGCACGGTGATCGCCATGGCCAGACCCAGCGGAACCATGAAGGCCACCGAGGCGACGTTGATGGCGACCTGGTGCGCGGCGACCACCTCGGCGCCCAGCGAGCCGATCAGCAGGGCGGCGGCAATGAACAGGCCGCCTTCCATGACGATCGCGAAGCCCATCGGGATGCCGATCGCGAGCAGGCCGGCGATCGGCCGCCAGCGGGGCGGCTCCAGACAGGCGAACAGGCGCAGCTCGCGGTAGTTGCGGTGCCAGGCCAGGTAGACGATAAGCGCCAGGGCCTGCAGCCACAGGGTGATCGCATAGGCGATGCCGAGACCGCGCGCGCCCATCATCGGCAGGCCCAGGCGCCCGTACATCAGCACCCAGCCCAGCGGCGCCAGCACCACCACGCCGAGCAGGCTGAACCACAGGGTCGGCCGGGTCAGCCCCAGTCCCTCGCTCATGCCGCGGGAAACGAAGAACACGCATTGCGCCGGGGCACCCCAGGACAGCGCTGCGAGGAAGGCGAGCGCCTCCGGCACGATCTCCGGCGCGATCCGCGCCTTGGCCAGCAGCGCCGGGGCCGCGGACAGTCCGACCTGCAGCAGCAGCCCGGTGGCCAGGGCCAGCCAGAGCGCCTGCCGATAGAGCGGCGCCACCTCGTGCTTGCGACCGGCCCCGACCAGCTGGGCCACCGAGGGCGGTACCGCCAGCATCAGGCCGATCGCGACCAGGATGACGATGTTCCAGATCGCCGTGCCGATCGCCACGGCACCCAGGGTTCGGGCGCCCAGGTGGCCGGCCAGGATGGTGTCGACAACGTTCATGCCGACCGCACACAACTGACCCAACACCAGCGGCAGCGCCAGGACCAGGGTAGCCCGCAGCTCGCGGCCGATGCGTTGTCTTTCGATCATGCTCGCTGGCGGATGACGGCGCTCACCGGCCGATGGCGCCCCCTGTGGCGCCACGACCGGATCCCGGTAGGCCTGCATGGTAGCGCCTCGTCCCGGGCCGGCGTCCGGCGCGGCGCAGCGCTCCGCGCCTTGCCCCGCGACCTCATGAGGTATCCGGGCTAGACTCGTCGCATGGGAGAAACGGCCACGACCAGTCCGCAGGAACCCGCGGCCGCCGCCGGGAACTGCAGCAACTGCCAGACGCCGCTGCTCGGCCCGCACTGCTACCGGTGCGGGCAGCCGGTCAAGGGACTGGTGCGTCCGCTGTCCGGCTGGCTGGCCGACCTGCTCGATACGGCACTCAACTGGGATGGCCGGTTGCCACGCACCCTGGTACCGCTGCTGTTCCGGCCAGGCCATCTGACCCGCGAATACCTGGCCGGCCGACGGGTCCGCTACGTGACGCCGGTGCGCCTGTTCCTGGTGCTGGCGATCGTCCTGTTCCTGGCGGTGGGCCTGTACGGCAATCTCGAACTGGGGGGCGGTGCCGTCTCGGCCGGCTCCCTCGGCCCGGAGTCCGGCGACCGTGCCCGCGTCGAGGCCCTGGTGGCCTGGCTGCCCGATACGACGCGCGCCGAGGTCCTTGACGAGGCCTTGCGCCCGCCCCCTGCGCCTGCCGATGTCGGCGCGCTGCAGATCGGCGGATGGCGCGACGGCGATCCGGTCCGCCTGTCCTGGCTGCCCGATGCCCTGAACGAGCAGCTGCAGTCGGCCCTGGAACGCATCGCCCGCAACGCCCGTCGGATCAACGAGGATCCCGGCCCGTTCCTGCGCGAGCTGCTCTCGGCGGCCCCCACCACGCTGTTCTTCATGCTGCCGGTGTTCGCCCTGGTGCTGAAGCTGGTCTACCTGTTCAAGCGCAGGCTGTACGCCGAACACCTGCTGGTGGCGCTGCACAGCCACAGCTTCATCGCCCTGGCCCTGCTGCTGGCGATGGCGCTGTCGGCCCTGGGCGGGGTCTGGGCGGACCTCCCTGTCCTGCCGACACTGGCGAGGTCGCTGGCGATCGCGCTGCTGGTCTGGATCCCGGTCAATCTGCTGCTTACCCAGAAACGTGTGTACGGCCAGGGCTGGCCCCTGACCCTGCTGAAGTTCCTGTTCGTCGGCATCGTCTACCAGGTGCTCCTGGTGCTCGGCCTGTTGCTGACCGTGCTGCTGAGCCTGCTGCTCTGGTGAGCCGATGATCGAGTACGAGGTCAACCTCGAGGTCGATGCGGACATCGCGCCCGAATTCGAGGCCTGGCTGTCCGGCCATGTCGACGACATGCTCGCGCTGCCGGGTTTTGTGTCGGCGAGCCGCTGGCGGGTGCTCGACCCGCGCCCGGACCCGGACCGCTGCGCGATCAGCGTCCGCTACGCGCTGGTCGACCAGGCCGCCCTGGAGCGCTACCTGCGCGATGAGGCGGCGGCGATGCGCGCCGAGGGGCTGGCCCGATTCGAAGGTCGCTTCGAGGCGCGCAGGCGGGTGCTGCTGCCGGCCTGAGCGGGGACGGCCTGCCCTGTCAGCCCCTTGACACACTTGTCACACAGGCACTTGCGGGAGCGGTTGTGCACAGCGGCACTGGTCCGCATGCGCCTTTGCCAGGATCCGCGACGGCACCGTGAAGGGCTGGGGAACCATGATGCAAGTAGCTGAAGAGAAAAAGCATTTCAGGATGGTTAAAGTTTTTTCAGGGGGCCTGGTTGGCCGTCATTTGCTGGACTTCCGGGCGCTTGTACCGGGGCCATCCACATGCTTATCCACAGCGCGTGTGGATAAGCCGAAAACCAGTTGCACGGCACGCGCTTAGGGGCGGTTTTTGGAATCGCCGTCACAAAGTCGAGCTAATGCCGGGGGCGATCCGGGCGGCACACCCGCGACGCTGAGCGTCGCCCTGCCGCTGCCCTTGCCGCAGACCTTCGACTACGCCTGGCCGACCGGCCCGCACGCGGCGCCGCGCCCGGGCTGCCGGGTTCGCGTCGAGTTCGGGCGGGGCCAGGCGGTCGGCGTGGTGGTCGCGGTCGGCGCTGGCGACTCGCAGCGCGCGCTGAAGCCGGTCGACGCCGTCATCGACGACGAGCCGCTGTTCGATGCCGAGCTGTGGCGCACCCTGCAGTGGGCCGCCGCCTACTACCACCACCCGCTGGGGGAGGTCCTGGCCGCAGCCTTGCCGGCCCTGCTGCGTGCTGGCGCGCCGGTGCCCGCCCTCGACCTGCCCGGCCTGGCGCTCACCCCGCCTGGCGCAGACGCCCTGGCCGGGGACCGGCTGCGGCCGGGGCCGGGGCGCACCCTGCTGGCGCGCCTGCGGGACGGTCCGCTGAGCCTGGCGCGGGTGCGCGAGGAGCTGGGCACACCGGCGCGTGCAGCCGCCCAGCGCCTGCTCCGCAAGGGCTGGCTGCAAGCCTGCCGAGTGGCGTTTTCCGAGGGCCGCGGACCGGTCGTGGAGGCGCCACCCAGTTCGTCCGCGCAAGCGCAGGTGCTGGCGGCGCTGGCCGATGCCGAAGGCGCACGCGCCCACCTGCTGGAGGGCGTCACCGGCAGCGGCAAGACCGAGATCTACCTGGGCCTGGCCGCCCAGGCGCTGGCGCAGGGCCGGCAGGTGCTGATCCTGGTGCCGGAGATCGGCCTGACGCCGCTCGCGCTGCGCCGCTTCCGCGAACGTCTTCCCGGCCCGGTCCAGGCCCTGCACTCGGGCCTTTCCGACCGGGAGCGGGCGCAGACCTGGGCCCTGGCCCGCAGCGGCGCGCCCTGCGTGGTGCTGGGCACCCGCTCGGCGGTGTTCACGCCACTGCCGCGCGCAGGGCTGATCGTCGTCGACGAGGAGCACGACGGTTCCTACAAGCAGGCCGATGGCTTCCGCTACCACGCCCGCGACCTGGCACTGGTGCGCGGCAAGGCGCTGGGCGTGCCGGTGCTGCTGGGCTCGGCGACCCCGTCGCTGGAGACGCTGGCCCTGGCTGCCGACGGCAGGATCGGCCACCTGCACCTGCCCGCCCGCGCCGGCGGCGCCCGGCCGCCGGCCATCGAGCTGGTCGACCTGCGCGCCGCCCATGCCTCCGATGGCCTGTCGAACCGGGCGCTGGCCGCGATCGGCCAGACGCTGGAGCGCGGCGAGCAGGTGCTGGTGTTCCGGAACCGGCGCGGCTGGTCGCCGGTGCTGGCCTGCGCCGCCTGTACCTGGAAGGCCGACTGTCCCGGCTGCGACCGTCCAATGACCCTGCATCGTGGCCAGGGCCTGCTCGCCTGCCACCACTGCGGCCGCCGGCAACGGCTGCCGGCACGGTGCCCGTCCTGCGGCAGCACCGCGCTGGACCCGCGCGGCGTCGGCACCGAACGGCTGGCTGCGGCGCTGGCGGAGCGCTGGCCAGGCCATCGGGTACTGCGCATCGATCGCGACAGCACTGCCGGCGTCGGGCGCCTGGACCGCCTGCTCGACGAAGTCGAGCGCGGCGGGCCGGCGATCCTGGTAGGCACCCAGTTGCTGGCCAAGGGCCATGACTGGCCGATGCTCACGCAAGTGGTGGTGGTCGATGGCGACGGGGGTCTGTACAGCGCCGACTTTCGGGCACCCGAGCGGATGGCGCAATTGCTGACCCAGGTCGCCGGCCGCGCCGGGCGCGGCGAGCGGCCCGGCCGGGTTCTGGTGCAGACCCGGCTGCCCGGACATCCGTTCTGGCGGGACTGGCTGGGCGGCGGCTATGCCACGGTGGCGCAGGCGCAGCTGCGCGAGCGCCGCGACTGCCGCCTGCCGCCGTTCCGGTTCCAGGCGCTGCTCGCGGCAGAGGCGACCGCACCGGCCGCGCTCGCGGACTTCTTCGATGCCGTGCGCGCGCTGCCTGACCCGGCCGGCACCGAGGTCGAGCGCATCGGCCCGCTGCCCGCGCCGATGCCGCGACGCGCCGGCCACCATCGCATGCAGCTGATCCTGGAAGCCGACCGCCGGGCGCCGCTGCACGCGCTGCTGGATGCCTGGATGGGGCGCATCGGTTCGCTGCGCCCGGCCCGGCGCGTGCGCTGGTCGCTCGATGTCGATCCGCAGGACGCCGGCTGAGGGAAAGTGTGCGCCTGGTACCGCCAGCGCGACGGGTCATGCCGCCGTAGCTCGCCTCCCGGCGATCACAGGCGCACCCGCTTCGAACAACCGCCCTCTCCCCCGGCCCCTCTCCCGCGCCGCGGGAGAGGGGAGCGGATCGCGCTCCGCTTTCCGAATTCCGAATCCCGGGTCCCGAGTCCCGGGACCCGGGCCCCGGCTCCTCAAGCCTCGA
Organism: Lysobacterales bacterium; assembly: GCA_019634735.1. Lineage (NCBI taxonomy): Bacteria > Pseudomonadati > Pseudomonadota > Gammaproteobacteria > Lysobacterales > Lysobacterales bacterium. Next base: position 100,537 of record JAHCAT010000008.1, read on the forward strand.
ACAGCGCCCGCATCTTCTTCATGGCGGCCGCCTCGATCTGGCGCACGCGTTCGGCGGAGACGCCGTACTCGTCGGCCAGCTCCTGCAGCGTCGCCTTGGGCTCGTGCAACCAGCGCCGAACCACGATGTCCTTGCTGCGGGCATCCAGGCGCGCCAGACCCTCGTGCAGGGCGTCGAGGTCGCGGTCGTCCTGGTCGGCCTCGACGACCACCTGCTCCGGACTGCGTCCCTGGTCGACCAGGTAGGCGACCGGTGCCGGCGGCGCGTCGTCGTCGTCGCCGTCGGTGGGCGCGTCGAAGCCGATGTCGCGGCCGTTGAGGCGGGACTCCATCTCGACCACGTCGGCGGGCGCGACATTGAGCTCGCGGGCAACGGTGGCGACCTCGTCGGCACTCAGCCAGCCCAGGCGCTTCTTGGAGCGGCGCAGGTTGAAGAACAGCTTGCGCTGCGCCTTGGTGGTGGCGACCTTGACGATCCGCCAGTTCTTCAGGATGAATTCGTGGATCTCGGCCTTGATCCAGTGCACGGCGAACGACACCAGGCGCACGCCGACCTCGGGATCGAAGCGCTTCACCGCCTTCATCAGGCCGATGTTGCCCTCCTGGATCAGGTCGCCCATCGGCAGGCCATAACCCAGGTAGCCGCGCGCGACGTGCACCACGAAGCGCAGGTGCGAGAGCACCAGCTCGCGGGCCGCCTCGAGGTCCTCGTGTTCCCGGAAGCGCTGGGCCAGGGCCTGCTCGGCTTCGACGCTGAGCATCGGAACCTGGTTCACGGCGTGGATGTAGCCGTCCAGGCTGCCGACGGCGCTGGGGATCGGCAGGTTGCGCGGGACCAGGGCAGTGTTCAATGCGGTGTCCTTCATGGGCCGGGAGCTTAGCACTCGCGCCCTTGGAGTGCTAAGGGCTGGCCGAGTTCCGTTCAGCTCGCAGGATGCGGCCTTGGCTTTGCATTTCAATGGCTTGGGTAACGAACGCGGCCCTGGCGGGACGCCGGCTGCGGCTACCGGCAGCGCCGGTGCGGCGGCCCGAAGGGGCTGGACGTCGACACCGCCCGGCCCCGGCGACGCCGCCAGTGGCAGATCAGGCTTCCCTGGCCAGATCCACCCATTTGCTGACCGGTTCCGGCCGGTGCGCCGCCAGCTCGTCAAGCAGGGCATCGAGCTCGGTGCCGACCATCAGCAGGCGCCGGTGCACCGGTCGCACGAAGCCACGCGCGACCGCCTGGTCGGCCCAGGTCACCAATGGCGCGTAGTAGCCGTCGACATCGAGCAGCCCGCAGGGCTTGCCGTGCAGCCCGAGCTGCGCCCAGGTCAGGATCTCGAACAGTTCGTCGAGCGTGCCGAAGCCGCCGGGCAGCGCGATGAAGGCATCGGCCAGCTCGGCCATGCGTGCCTTGCGGGCATGCATGGAATCGACCACCTCCAGCCGCGCCAGGCCCAGGTGGGCGACCTCGGCATCGACCAGGCGCTGCGGGATCACGCCGACCACCTCGCCGCCGGCCGCCAGTGCGGCGTCGGCAAGCAGCCCCATCAGGCCGACCCGTCCACCGCCGTAGACCAGGGTCAGGCCCCGGGCGGCAAGGGCGCGGCCCACGGACTGCGCCAGCCCGGCATAGGCCGGGCGGTCGCCGGCGCTGGAGCCGCAATAGATGCACACGCTTCGCATCGGCGGATTCTAGCCCGGATGCTTCATGAGGCCGCTACTGCGGCCACCGGCCTCCGCGTCCGGGCGCGGTCCGGGCACGCTGGCCAGTTCGACGTGATGTCGGCCAGGCCTTCACCAGCCAGGGGTCCGCTGCCCGCACCGCGACGCGATCTCGACGGCCCCGCTTCGCGCCCGCCCGAGATATCAGGACCAGCTGTCACGGTCGGGGCGCCGGGATCGCCCCACCGGCCTGGCGCGCCCGCCGGGGCTGGCACCGCGGTGACGCCAGACCGCGCGCAGTGGCGGTTCAGTCCGCCGGCGGCGCGGGCGGCGTGCCGGCGCCGAGCCCGGCCAGCAGCGCTTCACGGCAAAGCTTGCCGGTCTCGTTGCGCGGCAGGCAGGCGAAGCGGTGCAGGCGTCGCGGCAGGAACACCGGGTCCAGGCTGCCGCGCAGCTCGGCCAGCACGGTGGCGTCGCTGACCGCGCCGGCCACCACCGCCGCCTCGATCCGGCACACGCCGGAGGCGTCGGCCTGCGCCGCCTGGAAGACGATCGCGTCCTCGATCCCGGGGATCGCCAGCAGGCGGCGGGTGATGTCGCCCAGCGAGGCTCGCTTGCCGGCGATCTCGATCATGTCCTGGCAACGGCCGACCACCTCGAAGCGGCCGTCGGCCGCGAAGCGCAGATGGTCCTGCAGCAGCACCGCCTCGGACAGCCAGGGCGCTTGCACCCGGGTACCGGCCTCGCAGGAACTGAGATGCAGCCCGGGATAGGGCTGCCAGAGCGGATCGGCGGTGGGCCGCCGATGGCCGATCACGCACGTCTCGGTGGAGCCGAACATCTCGACCAGGGGCGCCGCGAAGACCTCCTCCGCGCGACGCGCCAGCGCCGGGTCCAGCGGCGCGGTCGCCGACACCAGCGCGGCCACCGGGGGAAAGGCAATCCCCGCACCGACCAGGGCGCGCAGGTGCACCGGCGTCGTCACCAGCAGGCGGGGCGCCGGCAGGTCGGCCAGCGCCTGCGCCAGGTCCTGCGGGAACAGGGGCCGCTCGACGGCCACCGCGGCGTCGCCCAGTACCGGCAGCAGCACGCAGGTCTCCATCCCGTACATGTGCTGGGAGGGCACCGTGGCGAGCAGGTTGAAGGCCGCCCCGGGCGCCGAGCCGATCGAGCGCAGCAGGGCATCGTTGCGGCGGGTGGTGCCGGCGAAGGCGCCCCAGGTCTTGGGGTTTGCGCGCGGCCGACCGGTCGACCCGGAGGTGAAGCCGATCGCCACGACCCGGTCCAGCGGGATGCCGGGCAGTCCGGCCGGTTCGGCGCTGGCCGACCCGGCCATGGCGCAGGCCGCAGCGACGTCGGCGTCGTCGATGATCGCGGCGGGCGCCCAGTCGGCGGTGATCTCGGCGACCACTTTCTCGGTGCGCGCCGGCGGCAACAGCGTGGTCCGACCGCTCAGCAGGGCGGCACAGAACGCGACCAGGAAATGGCCGCGATCCTCGCAAAGGTTGATGAGGCTGGGCGCGGGCGGCAGCCGCTCGGCCAGCGCCAGCGCCCGGGCCAGGAACTGCCCGGCCGGCAAGGCCCGGCCGCGCCGATACAGCACCGGCCGGCCGGCATCGCCGGACAGCGCCGGGGGACCGCTGCCCGCTCCGGCGTCGTCGGGCCAGGCGTTGTGCCCGGCGACAGCGGAGCCCGACCCGCTCACGACGACCTCGGGGCGAGCAAGCGCAGCCGCCCTCAGCCGGCGTCGCCGGTGCCGGCGCGCTTGCCGACCGCCTTCCCGGCCGCTGCGGCCTTGGCCGCAGGCGCCTTGGCTGCGCGCTTGCCCACGGTCTTCTTGGCGGCCTTGCCGGCCGCCGTCTTGGTGGCCTTCTTGGCCGCGGTCTTCTTGGCCGCGGTCTTCTTGCCCGCGGTCTTCTTGGCCGCAGCCTTCCGGGCGGGCGCCTTCTTCGCCGGTGCCGCGCCGTCCGCGGCCTTCCTGGCGGCCGGCTTGCGCCCGGCCGGCGCCTTGCGCGCCGCGCCGCGCTTCTTGACCGGCTTGCCCTTCTCGGCGAGCAGCGCGCGCGCCTGCTCCAGGGTGAAGGTTTCCGGTTCGACGTTCTTAGGCAGACTGGCCAGCACGCTGCCATCGGTGGCGAAGGGCCCGAAGCGACCGCGCAGGATCTGCACGGCGCCGTCCTCGAAGCTGGCGATGACGCGGTTGGCGATCGCCTCCTCCTTCAGCTTCAGCAACTCGAGGCCGCGCGCCAGCTCGATCTCGTGCGGGTCGTCCTCCTTGCGCAGCGAGGCGTAGGTGGTGCCGCGCTTGACGAAGGGGCCGAAGCGGCCGATCCCGACGGTGATCTCGGTGCCGTCGGCATCTGTGCCCAGGCTGCGCGGCAGCCGGAACAGCGCCAAGGCCTGTTCGAGGTCGATGGTGTGGATGCTCTGGCCGCTGCGCAACGAGGCGAACTTCGGCGGCTCCTCCTCCTCGCGCTGGCCGATCTGGGCGAACGGCCCGTAGCGGCCCAGGCGGACGCTGACCTGACGGCCGCTGGCGGGGTCGCTGCCCAGCACGCGCGCGCCGGTGGCCTCGGCGCGGTCGACGGTCTCGGCCTTCTCGGCGACGCGCGCCTTGAACGGCTGCCAGAAGCGCTCCAGCAGCGGCACCCAGTCCTCCTCGCCGCGCGAGATGGCGTCCAGCTCGTCCTCCAGGCGCGCGGTGAATTCGTAGTCCACGTAGGTGTCGAAGTGCCCGGCCAGGAACTTGGCCACCGCGCGGCCGACGTCGGTGGGCCGGAAACGGCGGCTGTCCAGGTAGACGTACTCGCGCGACAGCAGGGTCTGGATGATCGAGGCATAGGTCGACGGCCGGCCGATGCCGTACTCCTCGAGCGCCTTGACCAGGGACGCCTCGGAGAAGCGCGGCGGCGGCTCGGTGAAGTGCTGGTCGGCGACGATCGCGTGGCAGGGCACCAGCTCGCCTTCGCGCAGCGCCGGCAGGCGCCGGCCCTCGTCGTCGTCGTCCTGACTGCGGCTGTCCTTGCCCTCCTCGTAGACGGTCAGGAAGCCTGGGTCGGCGATCGTGGTGCCGGTGGCGCGGAAGCCGCTGTCGGGACCGCAGGCCAGCTCGACGGCGACGGTGTCCAGCAGCGCCGGCTTCATCTGGCAGGCGACCGTGCGCTTCCAGATCAGCTCGTAGAGGCGGAACTGCTCGTCGCTGAGAAAGGCGCGCACGCTCTCGGGGCGGCGCGCCGCCGAGGTCGGCCGGATCGCCTCGTGCGCTTCCTGGGCGTTCTTGGACTTGGTGCGGTAGACCTGCGCCGCCGGCGGCAGCAGGTCGGCGCCGTACTGGCGCGCGATGACCTCGCGCAACTCGCCCAGCGCATCGCCGGACAGGCTGGTCGAGTCGGTACGCATGTAGGTGATCAGGCCCTGCACGCCCTCGGCGCCGATCGCCATGCCTTCGTACAGCTGCTGGGCCAGGCGCATGGTCCGGCTGGTCGCGTAGCCGAGCTTGCGGGCCGCCTCCTGCTGCAGGGTCGAGGTGATGAACGGCGGCGCCGGGCGGCGCTGGCGCTGCTTGCGGTTGACCTCGGTGACGCGCAGCATGCCGACGCCGTCGGCCGGCCGCCCCTGTGCCGCCGCCGCGGCCTCCAGCCGCGACCGCGCCGCTTCCGCACCGACGCCCTCGACCAGGTCGAACTGCTCGAACTTGCGGCCGTCCAGGCGCACCAGGCGCGCCTGGAAGGCGACCCCGGCCTGGCTGAGGTTGGCGGCCACGGTCCAGTACTCGCGGGCGACGAAGGCCTCGATCTCCTCCTCGCGCTCGACGATCATGCGCAGCGCCGGCGACTGCACACGGCCCGCCGACAGGCGCGGACCGACCTTGCGCCAGAGCAGGGGCGACAGGGTGAAGCCGACCAGGTGGTCGAGCGCGCGGCGCGCCTGCTGGGCGTTGACCAGGTCCATCGACACCTGGCGCGGATGCGCGACCGCTTCCAGGATCGCCTTCGGGGTGATCTCCGAGAACACCACCCGGTGGATGTCGCGGCCCTCGAGCAGGCCGCGTTCGCGCAGCACCTCCAGGATGTGCCAGGAGATCGACTCGCCTTCGCGGTCGAGGTCGGTCGCCAGGTACAGGGCCTTCGCCTTGCCGGCCGCCTTGGCGATCGCGTCGACCCGCTTGCGGCTGTCCTCGTCGACCTCGTAACGCATCGCGAAGCCGTGTTCGGGATCGACCGCGCCCTCCTTGGCGAGCAGATCGCGGATATGGCCGTACGAGGCAAGGACTTCGAAGTCCTTGCCCAGGTACTTGTTGATGGTCTTCGCCTTGGCAGGCGACTCGACGATGAGCAGGTTCTTGGCCATTCGCTTCTCCGGGCGTGCCGCGCCGCGCCGCCGAACGGACGCCGGCCCCTCGCGTGCGTACGTGCGCGCACGCGCATACGGCCTAGTGTTCGCCCACGCTGCGGGCCGATGTCAAGCGGTGCCGAGGGGCGGGGGGTCGCCGGGCGTCGGCCCCGCCCCTGGCCGGGACCGGAAGAAAAGAAGGCGACCACTGGGGTCGCCCGAGAAGATCATGGAGATCGCTATGCAGGGCGCCATCGTCACCTGGCGCGGAGGCACTGTAACTTGAATCGGCTTTCTTATGCAATACCTGCCGACAGTCCTGTAAGCTGTTGATTTTTAATGACTGCTTGCTGACCGCAGGCTCAGGCCCCGGGAAACAGCCCGGCGAGGGTCGCCTGGATCTGCGCGCAGGCCGCACGCGGGTCGGCGGCTTCCCGGATCGGCCGCCCCACGACGATGTGGTCGGCGCCGTTCAGGAAGGCCTGGCGGACGTCCACCGTGCGCTTCTGGTCGTCGTCGTTGACCACCGGCCGGATGCCCGGGCAGACCACCAGCAGGCGGGGGCCCAGCTCGGCGCGCAGCGCCGCGGCCTCCAGGCCGGAGGACACCACGCCGTCGCAACCGGCCGCCAGCGCCGCCCGGGCGCGGGACAGCACCAGGTCGTGCGGTTCGCAGGCGAAACCCAGCTCGTCCAGGTCGTGGCGGTCCAGGCTGGTCAGGGCGGTGACCGCCAGCAGCTTGAGGTCGCCCTTGTTGGCGACCGCGGCCCGCACCATGCCGTCGTTGCCGTGGATGGTGCAGAAGGTCGCCGGGTGCCGCGCCATGCCGCGCACCGCCGAGGCGACCGTGGCCGGCACGTCGAAGAACTTGAGGTCGACGAACACCTTCTTGCCGCGCTCGTGCAGGGTGCGCAGCAGCGGGAAGAAGTCGCCGCCGGCCAGCAGCTCCATGCCGATCTTGTAGAAGGTGCCGTGCTCGCCGAGCAGGTCGACCAGTTCCAGCGCCTCGCTCGCCCCGGGCACGTCCAGGGCGACGATCAGGCGGTCGGCCGCGGCGATCGGCTTGTCCGAGAGCCAGGTGTCTTTGTCGGCGGCCGCGCTCATCGGCTGCGCAGGGCCCGGCGCTTGGCCTGCACCGGATCGTCGGCGCCGCGGGTGAGGGCCGACTCCCAGCTGCCATAGGTCGGGTTGGGCAGCATGAACCAGCGACTGCCCCACCAGCCCCGGAAGGGCTCCATCAAGGCGGCACGATCAGCCACCGAGGCCTGGTAGCCATCCAGGAAGTCGCCCAGGTTGTCGCCGACCATCATCAGGACCCGATAGCGCTCGCCGACGAACTGGCGACGGCTGCCCTTGGCGGAGTCCCAGCCCTGGGCCTCGTCGACGGTCAGCACGGTGTCCTCGGGCTCGGACATGGGGAAGCCCAGCGCCCGCAGGTTGTCGAGGGTGGCGGCCTTGCCCGCGGCGTCGCGGTTGGTCACGTAGAAGACGGTGATGCCCCGCTGCGCGGCGGCGCGCGCGAATTCCAGGGCGCCTGGCACGACGCCGGCACGGCGTTCCTCGACCCAGGCCGCCCAGGTGTCCGGGGCATAGCGCGTGCCGGCCACGACCAGGCGCGCCTGGTAGACGGAGTTGTCGACCATGGTCTCGTCGGCGTCGACGATCACCGCGGCAGGCAGGTGGGCGATGTGCTGCCCCCCGCGCTCGGCCGGCGGCAGCGCGTCCCAGCGCGGGTCGGCCAGGGCGGTGTCGAGCAGGGCCGTGGCGGCCGCGAAGACGCTGCGCGTGGTCGCCTCGTACTCGGCGGCGGTCTGCATCCACAGCACCGCGTTGAGGTTCTCGTGGCCACCGGCCACGGCACTCGCGGCCGATGGCGCCGGCGCCGCCGGTGCCACCTGGCGGACGTTGGCGGTGCCGCCCGAACAGGCGGCGAGCAGGCCCAGCAGGCTGGCAAGGACGAGGTGCTTGTAGGTACGCATGGATCGGATCCGCTGCAAGGGAAGGAGGCTTTCCGGGGCGGCGCGACAGCGCATGCGCTCAGCGCTCGACGATCGCCGCCACGCCCATGCCGCCGGCCGTGCACACCGAGATCAGCACGCGGCCGCCGCCACGCTCCTCGAGCAGCTTGGCGGCGGTCGCCAGGATGCGGGTGCCGGTGGCGGCGAAGGGATGGCCGAGCGCCAGCGACGACCCGACCGGATTCAGGCGGTCCATGTCGATGCTGCCGAGCGGCGCCGCCAGGCCGAGCTTGTCGCGGCAGTACTCGGCCGATTCCCAGGCGCGCAGGGTGCACAGCACCTGGGCGGCGAAGGCTTCGTGGATCTCGTAGTAGTCGAAGTCCTGCAGGGTCAGGTCGTTGGCCGCCAGCAGCTCGGCCACGGCCAGGGTCGGCGCCATCAGCAGGCCCTCGCCGTGCACGAAGTCGACGGCGGCGACGCGGGCGTCGCGCAGCCAGGCGCGCACCGGCAGGTCGCGTTCCCGCACCCAGTCCGGGCTGGCCAGCAGGGCGGCGCTGGCGCCATCGGTCAGCGGCGTCGAATTGCCGGCGGTGAGCGTGCCCTGCCCCGAGCTGCGGTCGAACGCGGGCTTGAGCTGGGCCAGCTTCTCGAGCGTGGTGTCGGGGCGCAGGATGGTGTCGCGGCGGACGCCGCGGAACGGCACGATCAGGTCGGCGTGGAAACCGCGCTCCCAGGCCGCGGCCGCCTTCTGGTGACTGGCCAGCGCGAGAGCGTCCTGTTCGGCCCGGCCGATGCCCCAGGCGCGCGCCATGCGCTCGGTGTGCTCGCCCATGCTCATGCCGGTGCGCGGCTCGCCGACACCCGGGAAGGACGGCTTGAGCTCGCCGGGCCGGAAGCCCTTCCAGGCGCGCAGGCGCTCGCGCAGGCCGCGGGCGCGCGCGGTTTCCAGCAGGCGGCGCGCGAAGCGACGCCCGAACACCACCGGCACGTCGCTGGTGGTGTCGGAGCCGCCGGCGATGCCGGCGCCGATCTGCCCGGCGGCGATCTTGTTGCCGACGATCACGGCGGCGTCCAGGCTGGTGCCGCAGGCACGCTGCAGGGTCAGTCCCGGGGTGCGCGGGTCGAGGCCGGAGGACAGCGCGATCTCGCGCGCCAGGTTCCAGTCGGAGGAGTGCTTGATGACGGCGCCGAAGGCCAGCTCGCCCAGGCGCTCGCCGTGCAGGCCGTAGCGCTCGACCAGGCCGGCCACCGCCTTCAGGCCCAGCCCGAAGTTGCCGACATCGGCATAGGCGGTGTTGTTGCGGCAGAACGGGATGCGGATGCCGCCGACGATGGCGACCGGGATCTGCGTGCGCGGCGCGGCGGGCTTGGGCTTGGCGGGCATCGTTCCTGGCGGTCCGGGGACGGGGACGTACCGGGTCCGGACAAGGCCGGAAACCGGTCGGATCGAGGCCGAATGGTACACTAGCGCGCTTTGCCGCGACCGACCCGCCGGAACGAATCCGATGCTCGAAGACATTCTCAAACTGCACCAGGCAGGTCAGCTCGAAGAGGCCGAGACCCGCTACCGCGAGTGGCTGGCGTTCAACCCGGACGACCCCGAGGCGCTGCACCTGCTGGCCATCCTCAGGCGCCAGCGCGAAGACCTGGGCGAAGCGCTCGAGCTGGCCGGCAAGGCCGTCGAGCTGGTGCCCGAACGCGCCCACTACCAGCTGACACTGGCCGGCCTGCAGTTGCATGCCCGTCAGTTCGAACGCGCCCGCGAGGGCTTCGCGACCGCCCTGCGGCTGAACCCCGATCTGCCCGGTGCGGCCCTGGGGCTGGCCCAGATCGACCTGATGCGCGCGGACGTGGATTCCGCTGCCGAGGCCCTGGCCAGGGCCGAACGGCTGGTGCCCGGCCATCCGCAGCTGCTGGCACTCCAGGGGGGGCTGGCGCAGGCCCGCGGCGATCACGCGTCGGCCGCCCGGCTGCTGCTGGAATCGGCGCAGCGCAACCCCAACGACGCCATCGTGCAGATGCAGCTCGGCCTCAGCCTGGCGGCGACCGGCAAGGCCGGCTTCGCCGAGCAGGCACTGGGGAACGCGCTGCGCCTGAAGCCCGGCTACACCGCGGCCGAGATCGCCCTGGCCCAGCTGCTGATGCGCGAGCGCCGGCCCGATGAGGCGCTGGCCCGTTTCGAATCGGTGCTGGCGCGCGAGCCCGGTCATGCCCTGGCCCTGGCCGGCCGCGCGGACCTGCGACGGGCGGCCGGCGACAACGAGGCCGCGCTCGCCGACTACCGGCAGGCCCACGAAGCCGCGCCCAACGCGCCGGGCGTGGCCGAGGCTCTTGTGTCGGGCCTGATGGTCGCCGGTGCGGAAGCCGAAGCGGGCGAGATCCTGGCCGCCGCCCTGGCGGCCAGGCCGACCGCCGCGGGCCTGCGCCGGCTCGACCTGGCCCTGGCGGCCCGGCGCCCCGGCGACGCCCTGCTGGATGCCTGCCGGGCCTGGCACACCGCCGATCCGCGCAGCCTGGAGGCGGCCGAACGCCTCGCCGGCCAGCTCGAGGTCAGGCGCGACTTCGCCGCGGCCGATGCCCTGGCCCGGGGCGTGCTCGCCCAGGACAGCCGGGCCGGCTTCGCCCGCCTCCTGCTGGCCCGCTCGGCGCTGCGCGAGGGCCGTCCGGACGAGGCGCAGGAACAGCTCAATCGCACGCCCGAGGCCGGCCTGCCAGCACAGCGGCGGCCCGAGCGCGCCAGCCTTCGCGGACTGGCGCGCGACGCGCTGGGCGACCGCGAGGGCGCGGTCGAGGCCTGGCTTTCCGGGCACCGCCAGCAGGCCCATCTGGCGCCCCTGGTGCAAGCACCCGAGGTCAGCGGCCTGCGGCTTCCGCCCATCACCTCCGCCAGCGCCACCGGGCCCGCCCCGGTGTTCCTGCTGGGCCTGCCCGGTGCCGGAACGGAAAGCCTGGTGGCGCTGTTGCGGGCTGGCGGCGCCAGCGTGCTCGGCGACCGCTTCGGTCATCGCGTGCGGCCCGACCCGATGGCCAGCGCGGCATTCGTCGAGCAGTTCGCGGCGCTGGCCGACGATCCCGCAGTGGCCGAGCGCTTCCGCGACGCCTACCTGGCCGGACTGGCCGCCGCCGACCTGGTGCTGGCCCCCGACCTGGTCGACTGGCTGCCGTTCGTCGACCTGCGCCAGGTGGCGCTGATCCAGGCGGCCTTCCCCTCGGCGCGCTTCATCGCCGTGCAGCGCGACCCGCGCGACTGCCTGCTGACCTGGCTGGCGCTGGGCTGCCCCCAGGCCCTGACCCTGCCCGATGCGACCCAGGCGGCGACCTGGCTCGCCGGCGCCAACCAGCATCTCGAGGCGGCGCGCGCCCATGTGCCGGGAGATCGCTGGCTTGCGGTGGACGCCGCCGAGCTGGCCGATCCGGCGGCGCTGGCCGGTCGGGTCTGGCCGTTCCTGGGCCTGGCCGCGCCCGGTCCCACGGACCTGCCCACGAGCATCACCCAGGGCCTGGGCGACCTGCCCACGCTGCTGCCCGACGGCCATTGGCGGCGCTACGATGCCGCGCTGGCGGACGCGTTCGCCCGGCTGTCCTGAGCGCGGTCGGGGCCTGCCGGTAACGAGGGTCCGACCCCGTCCTGCCGGACCGGACCCGACCGGGCGGCGGCCGGGCGTTCACCTCGTCCACCCGCCCTGCCGGCGACCCTGATCCGGCAGGGCATGGCGCCGGCGGCACGCGCCGCCGGGACACCGGCCGGGCGGCTCAGCGCCCGATGGCGGCACGCAGGGGCAACGCACGCCCGGACCGACGCGGCGCCGGTGCCGATGGCACCGCCGCCCGGCCGGTTCGATAATCCCGCCCACGGCCCAAGGAGATCCAGCGCATGCGCATCCACAGCGAGAACTTCAGGCACGGCCACCGTCTGCCGGCGGCGTTCGCGGCAGGCGTGCGCGATGACCAGGGCGTCGGCTTCGGCGCCAACCGGAACCCGCACCTGGCCTGGACCGACGTACCTGCGGGCACCGCATCGTTCGCGCTGATGTGCGTGGATCCGGACGCGCCCACGGTGCCGGAGATGGTGGGGCGCGACGATGTCGAGATCCCGGCCCAGCAGCCGCGCACCGCGTTCACCCACTGGCTGGTCGCCGATCTGCCCGCGACGCTGCGCGAGATCGCCGAGGGCAGTTGCAGCGATGGCGTGGTGAAGGGCGGCAAGCGCGAACCGTCCGGGCCCGCCGGCAGCCGCCAGGGGCTGAACGACTACACCGGCTGGTTTGCCGGCGATCCGGCCCTGGCCGGCGACTGGTTCGGCTACGACGGACCGTTCCCGCCACCCAACGACCTGCGCCTGCACCGCTACGAATTCCGCCTGCTCGCGCTCGACGTGGCGCGACTGGACCTGCCGGCGCGCTACACGCGCGCCGACCTGGAGGCCGCGGTGGCCGGCCACGTGCTGGCCGAGGCCAGTACCTACGCCACCTACAGCCTGCATCCGGGGCTGGCCGACTGAACGCCATCTGCCCTTGCCGGCTCGCCCTGCCCCGCCCCGGCCCGCACGCCGGGCCGGGCGCGCGCGTGGGCGGCACCATCCGCCCTGACCGGTCGCTGCCGGTCCGGGGCTCTGCACGCGACCTGCGGCGATGAGCCTCGACCAGATCCTGCTGTTCGCGATCCTCGCCGGCACCGTGGCGATGTTCCTGTGGGGGCGGTGGCGCCACGACATGGTCGCCGGCGCGGCCCTGATGGCGGCGGTCGCCGCCGGCCTGGTGCCCGTCGACGGTGCCTTCGCCGGATTCGGCCATCCGGCGGTGATCACCGTCGCCTGTGTGCTGATCCTCAGCCAGGGCCTGCAGAACACCGGCGCGGTCGACCTGGTGGCGCGACGCGTGCTTCCGGTGCGCGCCGGCCCGACCCTCAGCATCGCCGCGATCACCGCGCTGGCTGCCGTGCTGTCGGCCTTCATGAACAACGTCGGCGCCCTTGCCCTGCTGATGCCGGTCGCCCTGCAGATGGCCGACAAGCTGGCGTTGCCGCCCGGACGCGTGCTGATGCCCCTGGCGTTCGGTTCGATCCTGGGCGGCATGACCACCCTGATCGGCACGCCGCCCAACCTGATCGTGTCCGGTTTCCGTGCCGAGGCCGGCAACGGCTCGTTCGCGATGTTCGACTTCGCGCCGGTCGGCCTGGCGGTGGCCGGGCTGGGCGTGCTGTTCGTCGCCCTGGTCGGCTGGCGACTGGTGCCGGCCCGCAAGCGCGCCGGCGTCGACAGCTTCGAGACCGCCGCCTACCTGACCGAGGTCCGCCTGCCGGCCGGCAGCAAGGCCGACGGCATGTCGATCCGCGACATCGAGGCGCGCCTGGAGGATGCCGGCGCCCAGGTGGTCGGCCTGGTGCGCAACGAGGTGAAGTTCAACGCCCCCAACCCGACGCGCAAGGTGCGGGTCGGCGACATCCTGGTGATCGAGGCCGAGGCCGACTCACTGGGCGACGTTCTGGCGGCCCTGGGCGCCCGCCTGGAAGAGGATCGCCGCGGCGACACCGCCGAGGACGACGGGGAGGACGACGCCGGGGGCGCGGACGATGCCCGGAGCACCAGGGACGAGCAGGACGGCGAAGGCGACGGTGGCGAGGTGCCGCGGTCGAGCGGCAGCGAGGACATCGTGATGTCCGAGCTCGCGGTGCTGCCCGGCTCCGCGCTGGTCAACCGCACGCCGACCGACACCCTGCTGCGCTCACGCTACAACATCAATATCCTGGCGGTCTCGCGCGAAGGCACCCGGTCGATCTCGCGGCTGCGCAACCTCGCCTTCCAGGCCGGCGACGTGCTGCTGGTCCAGGGCCCCCAGGAGGCGCTCGGCGAGTTCGCCAGCAATTTCGGCTGCGTGCCCCTGGCCGCCCGAGAGCTGCGCATCCCCGATCGCCGCAAGCTGCTGGCCTCGATCGCGATCATGGCCCTGGCGATCGCCGGCGCGGCGCTCGGCCTGGTGCCTGCCGCCGCCTCGTTCGCGGCCGGCGTGCTGGCCAGCATGGCGATCCAGACGGTGCCGCCGCGCACCGTCTATCAGGCGGTGGACTGGCCGGTGGTGGTGCTGCTGGCCGCACTGATTCCGGTCGCCGCGGCGATGGAGTCGACCGGCGCCGCCGAGCTGCTGGCGCGCTGGCTGGTCGAGGGCATCGCCCAGGGCCATGCGGTGGTCGGCCTGGTGCTGATCCTGGTGGTCACCATGACGCTGTCCGACCTGATGAACAACGCCGCGACCGCCGCGGTGATGTGCCCGATCGCGATCGGCATCGCCAGCCAGCTCGGCGTCAGCGCCGATCCCTACCTGATGGCTGTCGCGATCGGTGCCTCCTGCGCCTTCCTGACCCCGATCGGCCACCAGAACAACACCCTGATCCTGGGTCCGGGCGGCTTCCGCTTCGGCGACTACTGGCGGCTCGGCCTGCCGCTGGAACTGCTGGTGATCGCGGTCAGCGTGCCCATGCTGCTGTGGATCTGGCCGTTGTGAGCGCCGCCCCGCCGCCGCCCGGTCAGGGCGCCGGCGGCGGCACGAAGACCTGGTAGCCGTCGCAGTAGATCGAGTCGTCCGGTCCGCCCGGGCAGGGCGGCCGGACGTCGAAGGCCTGCCAGCGACACGCAGGCAGGGCCGGGTCGGCGGCACAGGCCAGCAGCACCTCACCGTCCACGGCCGCGCCATCGGCGATCGCCCAGACAAGCACGTTGCCTGCCTCCGCGGCCAGCAGCGGGTCGCCCAGGACCGACAGCTCCAGCCAGAACGTCGAGGAGCCCGCCGGGATCGTGGTGGAACGCTGGCAGCGCACCTCCTGGCCGTCGGCCGTCGTGCCGCTGGCCGTGCAGGTCACCGGCCCGCTGGCGCCGGTCAGCTGGCCGAACGCGAAGCCGGCCGGCAGCTTCGCCAACAGGCGCGTCGGGGCGGCCGAGGGCAGGCCGCCGGCATTGCGGTACTCGATGCGGAACGGCCCCTGCACGCGGCCGAGCTGGGTCCACGGCTGCGGCGCCGACGAGGCGACCAGACGCAGGTCGACCACCGGCGGCGGCGCCAGACCGAATTCGACCACCGCGCAGGCCGGCTGGTCGGGGTTGGCGTCGCAGTCCTGCGGGGCCGGCTGGCGGTCGTTGCCGATCGAGGCCACCACGCGCAGCGGGCCGGGCGGCTTCACACCGGGGCGGGTGCGCACGATGACGTCGTAGCGACCGGTGCGCTCCTGGCCGTTGGCCGTGGGATGCCGGATGTTGCCCAGGCAGGTGACCCGTTCGCCGCCGCCGGGGCCGGGCGCGCTGCTGCAGGTGTGGATCGGCGCGCTCGCCGAACTGCTGCCGAGGTACTCGAGCTGTGGCGGCAGGTCGATGCGCGTGGTGGAGATCGTGCCGCCGTCGAAGCCGACCACCCGATGGTTGACGGTCAGCGCGGCGTTCGCGCCGATGGTCACCGGATCGCCGATGGCCAGACTGTCCAGGCGCACCCAGGAGCCGAACACCAGGGCCGTGGACTGCACGCAGCCGGTGTTGCCCGAGATGTCCGGGCAGGTCGGCGGATCGGGCAGCGGAAAGGCGTCGTAGTCGACGGTGGCGCGCGCGTCGACCTGGCTGCCGGCGAACTGCCCGATCGGACCGGCGTCCAGCCCAAACTGGAAGGCCACGCCGCCACCGCCGATCTGCGTGTTCAGCACGCACGACAGGTGCAGCGGCGCGACGCCGCCGCCGCTGGCCGTCTGGCAGCTGGCGCCGGCCGGCAGCACCAGCGGCGTGATGGCGTCGAAGCCGGGCCCCAGGGTCAGCTCCACGTGGTACGGCGGCAGCGGCGCCGGACTGCTGCTGCGCGCCAGCGTCAGCACGATCCGCGGGCCCAGCGCGGCGGCGCCTTCGGTGTCCGAATACACCACCCGGGGCGAGCCCGCGCTGCCGGTCCAGTAGCCGAAATGCTGGAGGCTCATGTTGAGCGGCGTCTGCGCGGCGAGCGGCGCGCTGCACAGAAGGCAGGCGGCGAGCAGGATCGCGGTGGATCGGGTCATGGCACGGCTCCGGGCAGTGCCGCGCAGTGTCGTGCGGCCCGGCTGCCCGCGAACACCCCCTATTCCGGGGGGGGCAGGGCGATGACGTGTCGCAGAGGTTGAAAAAGGCGCTACGGGGGCCGGGGATGGTTATCGATCGGGAGCCTGCCTGGGCGCGGCACCGATCGCCTCGCGGACGGCGGGTCTGGGCGTTGGCCGCCGGGGCCTGTCTTTGTGGCTCCCGGCGTTTTGCTCTTGGATCTCGGATCTCGGCGCGTGATTCGTCGTTCCAGGAGCGCAGTGCGCGGCTCGCACTGCGTGCCCTGCAATCGAAACTCGACGCGCAGCATTCTGAATGCGGTGCCTGGAGTGTGATGTGCTCCGCCTCCCCCGCACCTGATTGGCGTCGTGTCTCAGCCCAGGATCGGGGACCAAGGACCAGGACTCGGTGTTCGGTGAGCGCAGCGCGCTGTGCTCCCCTCTCCCTGTGGGAGAGGGGCCGGGGGAGAGGGTCGGGGCTGGCCATGATCTGCATCGTTGCCGGCCCAGCGGCGTGCGCTGGCCGGGGCGGCCCTCTCCCCCGCCCCTCCCCCGCAGGCGGGGGAGGGGAGAAGTGCGGCGCCGCGGCGGCGGCGTGGTGCCGCGCTCCCAGCGCACCGCGAAAGCAGGCGATGCGCGTCGGGGCGACGGCTGGCGAAGGTGCGCAGGAGTGTGGGTACGCAGCTACGCAAGTGCGCAGGTGCGCGGGTGCGCAGTTGCGCAGGTGCGCAGGCACTCAGGTACGCAGATGCGCAGGTACGCGGTGCATGCTGGCTCGCTGACTCGAACTGACGCCAGCGACCTGGCACAGGAGCACGCCGGCGTGTGCGCGTGTGCGCGTACGGGCAGGCGAGCAGGCGGGCAGGCGGGCACGCAGGAGCGCAGGAGCGCAGGAGCGCAGGAGCGTTCATGCCAGATTTCGGCATGTGGCGCTGATGCGGCGCGAATCGGGTTCCGGAAGGGGCGGATCAGGCGCCCGCAGGCAGGCCCAGCAGCAGGGCCAGGCCCAGCACGATGCGGTAGAGCGCGAAGCCGGTGAAGCGGTGCGAGCGGATGTAGCCCAGCAGCCAGCGCACCGCGGCGAAGCCGGTGACGGTGGCGGCCGCGAAGGCCAGCGCGAGCTGTCCCCAGTCCTCGCTGCCTCCGCCGTCCGCCGCGTATTCGAGCAGCGCGTAGCCGCTGGCCGCGAACATGGTCGGGATGCCGACCAGGAAGGCGAACTCGGCGGCCGCCGGTCGGCGGTTCAGTCCGGCCAGCATGGCAACGAAGATCGCCGCCGCCGAGCGTGAGGTGCCCGGGAAGACACCGGCCACGACCTGCGCGAGGCCGACCAGGACCGCGACCTTCCAGGTCACCTCGGCGACGCCGGGTCGGCGCTCGGCCAGCCGTTCGGCAAGCAGCATCCAGACGCCGCCGATGACCAGCGCCCAGGCGACCGGCGTGACCGTCTCCGGCAGCTCCCAGCCCAGCATCCGGACCGGCAGGCCGACCGCGGCGGTGACCGCGAAGGCCAGCGCCAGCTTCATGGCGTAGTCCAGGTTGGCGGGCGTGCGCAGGCCGGTGACCAGCGACCAGATGCGCTGCCGGTAGACCAGGGTGATCGCCAGGATCGCGCCCGCCTGGATGACGATGTTGAACAGGTCCGAGCGGGCGCCCAGCCAATGCTGGGCGATCAGAAGATGGCCGGTGCTGGAGATCGGCAGGAACTCGGTGAAGCCCTCGATGATGCCGAGCAGCAGGGCGGCCAGGTACTCGCTCATCGATGGCTCCCGCCGACGGCCGGCAACCGCGCCACGGCGCGTAGACCGAAAGCCGCAGCGGCGGCTTCAGGAAGCGACCGGGTCAGTGCCACTGGGGGCGTCACAAGGGTCAAGTCGGCAGGGCGGCAGCAGCGGGGCCCTGCATGGTGCCCGGAACACGGCCTGGCGACCAGCGGCGAGCCAGGGTCGGGCCGACTGCACCAAAATGGTGCAGTCCTGCGTAGCCCTGCACGATCCTGGTGCTTTTCCACGCCAGCGTTGCCGACAGCAGACGCCGAGACCGCCGCGCTGCCGGCATCAGCGGTGCTGGCACCGGACTTGCGGGGGACCGGACCTCCGCCACCCACCCCGAGAGCCCCATGTCCGACCACGTCGCAAAGCTGATCAAGGACCACAACGTCGAGTTCATCGACCTGCGCTTCGCCGACATGCTCGGCAAGCAGCACCACGTCACCTTCCCCGCGCGCGCCGCAGACGACAGCCTGTTCGAGGACGGCAAGATGTTCGACGGCTCCTCGATCGCCGGCTGGAAGGGCATCAACGAGTCCGACATGGTGCTGATGCCGGACGCCTCCACGGCCGTGCTCGACCCGTTCAGCGAGCACCCGACCCTGATCCTGACCTGCGACATCCTCGAGCCGGCCACCATGCAGCCGTATTCGCGCTGCCCGCGCTCGATCGCCCGCCTGGGCGAGGCCTACCTGAAGTCGACCGGCATCGCCGACACCGCGTTCTTCGGGCCGGAGCCGGAGTTCTTCATCTTCGACTCGGTGCGCTGGCGCAACGACATCGCCGGTGCCGGCTTCGAGATCGAGTCCGAGGAGGCGCACTGGTCGTCGAACCGCAAGATGGACGGCGGCAACAGCGGCCACCGGCCCGGCCCCAAGGGCGGCTACTTCCCGGTCGCGCCGGTCGACTCGCTGGGCGACCTGCGCGGCGAGATGTGCAAGATCCTGGAAGCCATGGGCCAGGTCGTCGAGGTCCACCACCACGAGGTCGCCACCGCCGGCCAGTGCGAGATCGGCACCCAGTTCAACACCCTGGTGAAGAAGGCCGACGAGCTGCTCGACCTCAAGTACGTGGTCAAGAACGTCGCCCACCGCAACGGCCGCACCGCCACCTTCATGCCCAAGCCCCTGGTCGGCGACAACGGCTCGGGCATGCACGTGCACCAGTCGCTGGCCAAGGACGGCAAGAACCTGTTCGCCGGCGACGGCTACGGCGGCCTGTCGCAGCTGGCGTTCTGGTACATCGGCGGCATCTTCAAGCACGCCCGCGCCATCAACGCCTTCAGCAACTCCAGCACCAACAGCTACAAGCGCCTGGTGCCCGGCTTCGAGGCGCCGGTGATGCTGGCCTACTCGGCGCGCAACCGCTCGGCCTCGTGCCGCATCCCCTGGGTGTCGAGCAGCAAGGCGCGCCGCATCGAGACCCGCTTCCCGGATCCGGTCAACTCCGGGTACCTGACCTTCACCGCGCTGATGATGGCCGGCCTTGACGGCATCAGGAACCAGATCGACCCCGGCCCGCCGATGGACAAGGACCTCTACGACCTGCCGCCTGAAGAGGAGAAGGGCATCCCGACCGTCTGCCATTCGCTGGACCAGGCGCTGGCGGCGCTCGACGCCGACCGCGAGTTCCTGAAGGCCGGCGGCGTGTTCACCGACGACTTCATCGACGGCTACATCGACCTGAAGATGGGCGAGGTGACGAAGTTCCGCGCCGCCACCCATCCGCTCGAGTTCTCGATGTACTACTCGATCTGAGGCGCGGCGCGCCCAGGGCACCAGGCAAACGGCCCGCGCGATGCGGGCCGTCTTCTTTCCGGGGGGCGCGGGCACGCCGGCATGCATCCAGCGGCCCAAGGGCGCCTCAGTCCGGCTGTCCGCTGCCTGGCAGACTGGCGTTCGGCCGCCCCGGCGTCCGGGGCGCAGCGTCGACGGGCGAACTGCCCAGGGCCGCGCCAACATCCATTCACGGCAAGCCGGCCGTGTGCGGCGCCCCAAACGGTCGGGCGCCACGCCGGCAGCGGTCCGGCCGCTCAGTCCGCTGCGGCAGCCGGCGCCCCGGCGGCGCCGTCGCTCGCGCCTGCGCCCTGCCCCGCCCGATCCGCGGCGTCGCCGTCGGCCTCGTCGGGCAGCAGGTAGGGCTCCACCGTGCCGCGCAGCATCAGCAGCATGGGGCGGCCGCGGCGGTCCTTGGCGCGGCCGTGGGCGACCTTGATCCAGCCCTCGCTCACGCAGTATTCCTCGACGTCCAGGCGCTCCTTGCCGTTGAAGCGGATGCCGATGCCCCGCTGCAGCAGGTCGGCATCGTGGAAGCGGCTGGCGGGGTCGACCGCGAGGCGGTCGGGCAGGGCGTCGGTCATGGCGGGCGTGGGTTGGTGGAACGGCCCGCCATTGTAGGCGGGGGCGCGCGGCGCCGTGAAATGGCGCGCGCGGGAGACGACGCTGGCGCGCTGGCGCGCGGAACGAACCCGTGCGACAGGATGCCGTGCCATTGGCGGGGCGCGCTCTGCTCCCCTCTCCCTCTGGGAGAGGGGCCGGGGGAGAGGGCCGGGGCTGGCCATGATCCGCATCGCTGCCGACCCGGCGGCACGCGCTGGCCAGGACAGCCCTCTCCCCCGCCCCTCCCCCGCAGGCGGGGGAGGGGAGAAGTGCGGTGCCGTCGCGCTGGCGAGACGCCGCCTGGGAGCGCGCTGAGACGCGACGCTGATCAGGTCTGGGGGACCTGATCAGCGTCGTGTCTCAGCTCAGGATCGGGGACCAAGGGCCAGGATTCGGCGCTCGGTGAGCGGAGCGCGCTCTGCTCCCCTCTCCCTCTGGGAGAGGGGCTGGGGGAGAGGGCCGGGGCTGGCCATGATCCGCATCGCTGCCGGCCCAGCGGTGCGCGCTGGCCGGGGCAGCCCTCTCCCCCGCCCCTCCCCCGCAGGCGGGGGAGGGGAGAAGTGCGGTGCCGTCGCGCTGGCGAGACGCCGCCTGGGAGCGCGCTCTGCTCCCCTCTCCCTCTGGGAGAGGGGCCGGGGGGAGAGGGCCGGGGCTGGCCATGATCCGCATCGCTGCCGGCCCAGCGGCGCACGCTGGCCGGGGCGGCCCTCTCCCCCGCCCCTCCCCCGCAGGCGGGGGAGGGGAGAAGTGCGGTGCCGTGGCACGGGCGGCATCCGCGTGATGGGCAGGCACGGGCTGGCGGTGGCGCGGCTGAGATACGACGCGGGTCAGGCCGCGGCGGGGCGACTGAGCGGGACGCGGCGGTACGACTGAGCGGGCCGCGGCGGGACGACTCAGTCGGCCGCGACCACCGCCTCGGTGGTGATGCGCAGCTCGACCTCGTCGGAGACCGCCGGCACCGCGTAGCCGATGCCGAACTCGCTGCGGCGGAGGGTCGTGGTGGCATCGAAGCCGATCGCCGGGCGCTTCAGCATCGGGTGCTCGGCGGCGCGGTTCAGGCGCGCGTCCAGCACCACGGTGCGGGTGGTGTCCTTGATGGTCAGCTCGCCGGTGACCTTCATGCGGCCCTCGCCGGCGGCTTCCACCGCCGTGCTGCGGAAAGTGATGGTCGGGTAGCGCTCGGCCTCGAACAGGTCGCCGCTGCGCAGGTGCTGGTTGAAGTTCTCGCTGAAGCCATCCATCCCGGACAGCGGCAGGGTGACCTCGACCGACGAGGCCGACAGGTCAGCGGGGTCGTGCACCAGGGTGCCGCTGGCGTTGCCGAAGTGGGCGCTGGGGCGGGAAAAGCCCAGGTGGTCCCAGCTGGCCAGCACGGTGGTGTGGGTGGGGTCGATCACATAGGTGGTGGGCGCGGCGGTCACGGCGACAGGCGCCAGGGCCAGCGCGGCAAGCAACAGTCGGGACGGGGACATCGGCTTTTCTCCGGGGCGTTGGGGGTCGACCAGCGCGGGCGCTGGCGGGATCTGCCAACCTAGTGCACAGCCTGGCGCGGATAAACCGGCCGGACCGGAACGGATCGTTGCAATCCTGGCGTCAATACCGCGCATCGCGGCCGGGACCTGCAGCGCCGCGACCCGGCCGCCGCGCCCGCCCCGACAGACGGACTGTGAACGGCATCCTTCCCCGCGTCTGCGTGGCGAGGCATGATTGGCCCGGCGCCGTGCCTCGGCACGGGCCAGGGAGGGCACTACGTTTCGGAGTTTCAAACGATGAAAAGGCTGATGAGAAAGCGCGTTATGGTTCCTGCCCTGATCGCGCTCCTGGTGGCCGTACCGGCCCTGGCCTGGGATATGCACGACTGGTATCCCGGCCTGTGCTACTTCACGCCCAGCTTCTGCGATTGGGTGAACTGCCAGACCGGGGGCCCTTGCCCCTGAGCAGTACCCGCCGGGGCGGCCATCGCCGCCCCGGCGTCTTCCTCCACCCGGGCCGGGTTGCCGGCGGCAGCTGCAGCGCGCCGATGCCCTGCCCGGAAGCTGCCTGCAGGCCGGGTCGCCCGGCGCAGCAATCTGGGCCGAGGCCCAGGCCGCACATTCGCCAGGCCACCACGGGCCCGCTCCGCACCTCCAGCAGACCTCCGCCAGCCGCAGGGCTCCGCAAAGCGCCCGCGGGCGGCCAGGCTGCCGGCGAGCGGCGCAGAACGCCTGCCGTCAGCGGTCGATGTGTTCCAGCGTGGCGATGATGTCGCGCCGGGACACGTCGACGTTCCAGAACGTGTAGGTGTCGCCGTCGGTGTCGACCAGGCGGATGTCGAAGATCGGGCTGGTGTAGCCGCGCAGGGTGACCCGGCGCGTCTCGTTCACCGGCAGCACCTCGCTGCCCAGCACGTCCTCCTCCCAGCTCTTGGTCGAGCCCGGGCTGACGTACATGTACATGATGGTGTAGCCGGTGCGGTTGGTGATGTCGACGTAGTAGTCGGCGGCCAGCGCCGGCGCGGCGGCGAACAGCAGGGCCAGCAGGACCAGGATGCGGATGCGCATGGGTGTGCCCCTCCCAGGGCGTGATGGATGGACGTGGCCGCCTTGCGGCCGTTTCCCCTGCGGTCCCGGTGCGCCACCGCGGCATCGTGCGCCGATGCCGGGGCGCCCGCAAGGGCCGGCCGGCGCGCGGGCGGCGATTGAACCGTCCGGCCGCCTGCCCCCTCCTCATCCATGACAATCGGCCATACCCCGGGAGCAGGCAGCGGTGCCCAGAAACAGCGGCGAGGTGTTCGACGAGTACCTGGTGCTGGCCGCCGCCACCGGCGACCGCGCCGCGGCCGCCGGCCTGGTCGAACGCTGGCAGCCGCGCCTGTTGCGCCATGCCCGCCGCCTGCTGGGCGGCAGCGAGGCGGCGCGCGACGCGGTGCAGGAGGCCTGGATCGACATCCTGCGCGGCCTGCCGCGCCTGGACGACCCGGCCGCCTTCCCCTGCTGGGCGCTGCGCATCACCTCGCGGCGCTGCCAGCGCCGGGCGCCGGCCGACCGCCAGGCCACCGAAGCGCTGGACGAAGACGCCACCAGCGCCCTGCCCGCCGACGGCCCCGCCGACCACGCCAGCGGCGGCGAACAGGCCGCCGAGCTCGCCACCCTGCAACGCGCCATCGCCCGGCTGCCGCCGCTGCAGCAGGCGACGCTGGCCCTGCACTACCTGGACGGCCTGGGCGTGGCACAGATCGCGCTGGCCATGGACGTCCCGCCCGGCACGGTCAAGACCCGGCTCATGCACGCCCGCCGCAAGCTGCGGCAACTGTTGGAAGGAGCACTGTGATGGAACGATTCGACGAACTGATCGCCAAGGGCCTGTCGGCCCGCGACCGCGCCCTGCTGGCCGAGCCCGGGGAACCCGGCTACCTGGCCCAGGTCGGCGCCATGGCCCGCGGCCGCCTGGGCTGGACCGTGCTGCTGTCCGGCGTCGTGCAAGTGATCGCCGCGCTGGCCCTGTTCTACGCCCTGTGGCGCACCCTGGCCGCCGACCAGGCCCTGGCCGCCGTGCAATGGGGCGTCGGCGCCGTGCTGCTGGGCCAGGCCGTGGTCTTGCTCAAGGGCTTCCTCGGCCAGCACCTGCAGGCGAACCGGGTGATGCGGGAGATCAAGCGGGTGGAGTTGCAGGTGGCGTTGTGGCGGGAGGGGGCGGGGTGAGGCGACGTGGCGCCCGAGGGCCGAGCGTATCCGGGTTGCGCGTCGATTTGGGGTTCGTTCGCCTCGATGCGCTTAGGCCGCGCATGGCATAGAGTATCTTGGGGATCGTGCGGCATTCCGGGTGGCGTCGACAGGGCAGCACATGTTGCGGGCCGGAGTATCCGTCTCGAAACCGTTGCATCTATCCGCCGTGCATGCGAACCGCAGTAGGCTGCCGATTGAAAATGAACCTGGCCCCGTTCTTCGGCTCATCGCCTCATATCGGGATTGCGCCCACGCTCAGGTAGGGCTTTGGGGCTGCTCTGCGTAGGAAATCGCCTACGCATAGCTTGTCGCAGCGGCGATAAAGATGATCGAGCCTGGCTACCAGGACATCCAGCCCGAGCACATCCCGGAAGCTGACATGCGGAGCAGCAATGCGCTGCTGCTGGGAACGGGTGTTTCGATCTCCTACACTCAATCGCCGCATGGCCTGCCCGCGGTCCGGCGTGCAAGAAGTTGCCTAGCTTCCTGCCCAGCGGGAGACACCAGGCGATCTTTACGCCAGACGGCACGCCACCTGGGGAATGTCGGCTGAAAAGTATTCTGACGTGTGACTAAGAGCGCCCAGATGACCGAAATCGAGACGAAGAAACTTGAGATTTTGGAACGGGAAGTCTCCGTTAAGGAGAAGGATCTGGATTTCAAAATTCAAGAAGCACAGAAAAGTGCGTGGAAATCTCCGCTTGTGGTTGCAATCTTTGTAGCTGCGGCAAGTGCCTCCGGAAACGCACTTGTTACTTATCTGAGTTCTAGTTGGGATCGCGAGGCGGCTGCTGATGAATACTCCAGGACTGCCACTTTAGCCCAATCCGGTGCGGAGCGCGCGAGAATTCTTGAAATGATCAAGATTGGCGACCCTAACCAAGTACAAAGAAATCTAGAATTCTTAATCGATGCCGGGTTGGTCACAGACCCAGACACTATTAAGAGTATTCGAGAGTACTACCAAATTAGGGCGCCCGGAACCGGCCCGGGCGCATCGACTAGCATCGATCATTCTTTCAGTGCACCAGAATCAAACCCGGCAGTTTTTGGCTGCGGCACAGACATTCGATTTGTTCCTGGCAACAATGCTTCACCGTCCAACCTTCGAGTTCGACTGGCGGACATCGCCGCTGCAACTGGGCGGATTGAAGTATCTGGCCACCCGTATTTTGAGTGGGTCGGCTCGGGATTCTTGATCGCACCCAACACATTTTTGACAGCACGACATGTGATAGAGGCTGTTACCAACGAAGGCGTGATCCCCAGCGGCGTACAGGTTACGATAAACTTCGATGCCAACATTGGTTGCTTCGACCCGCGACGTGCATCTGTTGAAGAAATTCTGTATGTTTCAGATGCCCCAGATCGAGATTTCGCGTTGCTGAGAGTTGCGTTTGCATCGGGAGAGAATTTATTGGCGGTTGCCACTCAGGTTGAAATTCCGGAACCTGGGCACACGGTTGGTCTCGTTTCACATCCAACAACCGGTTTGCACCGCGATCCAGCCGATCTTCTGCGTGCTTTTGGTGAGATTTTGGCGGTCAAGCGATTAAGTGTCGGCGAGATGTTCCGTGCGGCTGATGTCGGGCTCGCATACGGGTTGTTTTCTTCAGGCGGTTCAGGAGGTGGGCCCATCGTTGATCTTGAAACGGGCAATGTTTTTGCTATGCACGTCGCAGCTCGTGCTGGCGAGGGTGGTTTTGGCTTGGCGATTGCCAGCATACTTGAAATTGAAGAAGTTAGAATTTTAATAGACCTCCAGAATCCTTAGTCCGATGAGATGGATGGCGTCCCCGGCTGTGGTGTAACAACGAGCGGAATCGTGAGCCTTCGCCAGCGCGAGTTGCGGGCCAGAGCATCTGTGTCGAAGCCGCTGCATGTGTTCTCCGTGCATGAGAACCGCAGAAGGCTCCCGCTGGAAAGTGAACCTGACCCCGTTCTTCGTGGCGCACCCTGGCCGCCGACCAGGCCCTGGCCGCCGTGCAATGGGGCGTCGGCGCCGTGCTGCTGGGCCAGGCCGTGGTCCTGCTCAAGGGCTTCCTCGGCCAGCACCTGCAGGCGAACCGGGTGATGCGGGAGATCAAGCGGGTGGAGTTGCAGTTGGCGCTGTGGCGGGAGGGGGCGGGTGAGGCGACGTCGTGCTCGAGGGCCGAACGTACCTAGTAGCTCATCAATCCTGGGATCGTTCGGCTCGATTCGCTCATGCCACGCATGGCATTGCGCATCATGAGGAGGTTGGGACAGTCCAGGTGGCGTCGACAGGCCAGCGCGTGTTGCGGGCCGGAGCATCTGTCGCCAAACCGTCGCGTCTGACCTCCGAGCATGCGAACCGCGGAAAGCTCCTGATCAGAAATGGGGCGGACGCCGATCCTTCGTCGGCACCTCTTATCACGCCGCCCTGGTCTCGATAACCCATAGCAGCAGCGATCCGGGGTTGAAGGGCGTTGAGCATCGGCTCACGCAAGCCACGCGGTCGACAGTGAAGTTCCTGATCGCGCGCGCGAAAGTTCCGATTGACGCGCCCGCCACAAAGCTGAACAATCCGACGTTAACACCCCGACCCGGGGCAGAAATTGCGTTGGGTGGCTTAGCGTGGCCTTTCGTGCACTCCAGGCGGCAGAAGCGTGCTTCCGGCGAGCGCGGCGACTTCTCGCCCTTGCGCAGTCCAATTTGGCAGACTCGAAGGTCAAGAATGACCTGAGGCGGTCCGCGCTTGTGACCGCGGTCACTGGCGTTGACGCCTACATGCACTGGCTCGTTTACCAGCGACTCTCGGACGTCAGAAACCAGGGTGACCTGCCTAAAGCTCTGGGCAAGCTTGAGATACCGTTTTCGGACCTCGCTCAGTTGGCCGACGCTACTTTGTCCGCTCGAAAGCGAAAGGTAAAGTCCCGTCCTTGGGTGCAGGTGAAGCACTCGATTCAGTCCAGGCTCCTAAAGGAAACCTTTCAGTCTTTCGATCAGGTTGCAAAGGCCTTCTCACTTGCTGGCGTGAAGGAGCCATGGTCTCGAATAGCAGCGCACCTAGGTGAGAAGTCTCCGGCGATCAAGTCTCGCTTGGACAATCTCGTACATCGCCGCAATCAGATTGTGCATGAGGGCGATATAGCAAGGGCGTCCCGACCCCAAAAGCTGAAGTACAACGATATGGATCACGCACAGACCGAGAACGATGTCGCTTGGATAGAGAACCTCATCAAATCTGCGGAGGCAGTGGTGCAAGCGGGGAGTCCGCCTTGAGCCGCCCAACTATGTGTTCAACCGGACCTGCGGGGGAGGTAGTTCGAACGAACCGATCACTGTCGGCCGCGAGCCGGTTAACACGGCGTTAGCCCCCACGATCACTCTTGCGGCACTTTCTCCAAAAGACACTATGAAAATTCAGCAGCTTTATCTTGGTAAGGACAAGGTCGGAGACCTTCTAAGGGAGCGCCTGCAGCTCAATGATGACGTTATCTCCCAACTACTCAAAGCCGATGACTGGACAATGATGATTTTGGCATGGGCGCTCGTAGAAGCATGCCTAAATCAAGCGATATCCAAACAGCTAGGTAGTGAGTCGCTAGCTCCGTTCATCGACAGGCTCAGCATTGGAGGTCGCACTGGCAAATCCGAGCTTGCATTACGTCTTGGGCTATTGGAAAAGACAGACAAGAAGTTCTTGGATGTATTCTCTGAAGTAAGAAACCGCTTTGCCCACGGAGTCAAGCGGTTCAAAAACACTTTTGACGATTACTTTGAATCGGAAAGTGACATGGCAAAGTATAACGACGCACTGCCGGTCAAAGGTCTTCCAAGCCTCGACAAAAAGACAATTCACACGTTCACGGACAGCAAACGCACACCCATCCTGTTGAATGTAGTGACTCTGTGCTTGAAACTCAGCAAATAGTCTTAAGTAGATGGGTGGAGGCCAAACAATTCATTCAAGCCGACGCCGCTTAGAGGCGCGGCTTAACTCAGGCGCTAACTGCTCTACGGGCTGAGCTCCCAGTCATGCAATTCTAGTAAACATCTTGCCTAAAGAGGAAGGGGCGCGCGATGACTGCCAATATCACTGAAGCTACTACGAAGGTCTATGGGGTTCTGGAAGGTCTTACCTCTGAAGAGAGGAAGAGGGTAGTTAGGGCTGCGCTTATGCTGTTGGGTGACGAGTTGGAAGAAGCGGCGCGAAGAGGAACCCCCTCTACCACACAAGCTCGTATCTCTTCTGCGGACGACGACGATCTGTCTGTGATCCATGAGGGTGCGCGGGCTTGGGTGCGAAAGAATGGCCTACTTATGAGCTCGCTAGAGCACTTCTTTCACTTCGATCAAGGGCGAGTGCAGCCGATCGCGCTTCCTGGGAGTGCCACCTCGAAGCGTGAGCAAACGCTCAACACTTATCTTGCGCAGGGGCTAGCCGCTCACTTGTCTACCGGCGAGCCTGCATTCAGTGATGAGCAGGCGCGCATGCTTTGCAAACAATTTGGATGCTATGACTCAGCGAACCACGCCAAGATCGTCAAGGAACTTAAGAACCGAATCACCGGCTCGAAATCGGCCGGCTGGAAGCTCACGACTCCAGGCCTAACCGCCGCGGCAGACCTAGTGAAGCAATAGCACTGATGATCACGCCACAGACCGCCTTCTCCTCGCTTTCTGCCGGACTGAGAGGTGAGTTGCTGGATTCGTTTCGCTCAATAGTTACTAACTACACGGAGGGGCGCTGGGAGCCTGCTGAGCTAAATGGCGGGAAATTCTGCGAGGTAGTGTACTCCATCATCGAAGGTGCGCTATCTGGCTCCTTTCCTTCTGCGGCATCAAAGCCTCCAAACATGGTTGCTGCCTGCCGCGCACTGGAGACTCGTGCCGCGAATCCGGCGCTTGTGGGGGATAGATCATTCCGGATTCTTATCCCTAGGCTCTTGCCTTATCTTTACGAGATACGGAATAACCGAGGGGTTGGGCACGTTGGGGGCGACGTAAATCCCAATAGGGCGGATGCCGAGGCAGTACTCGCGGCCACTTCTTGGTTGATGGCTGAGCTCGTTCGAATCTTCCATGGAACATCGGTGGAGGAGGCGCAGAGTATCGTAGATACACTCGTTACGCGTAGGCATCCATTAGTATGGCGATCGGATGAGCTACGAAGGGTGTTGGATCCATCCATGAAAAAGGCGGATCAAGCTCTCATCCTCCTTTACTCGGAGAGCGGATGGGTTAGCTCCGAGGAGCTACGTAAGTGGGTCGAGTACGCTAACAGCTCCCAGTTTAGAAGAAGGGTACTCGCGCCGCTTCACAATGCTAGGCTGATCGAATACGAACGAGCGGGTTGCCGCACGAAGATTTCTCCATTGGGTGTTCGTGAAGTGGAAGACCGCCTACTGCGGGAGCGTGTGGCGGGGCGCAACTAACTTGATGTTCAAACGGACCGTTGAGCCTATGCTTCGTTCTTCCTGACCGTCGTCGGTCAGCGGGCGCTTAACGCGGCGTTAGGCAACGGAGTCTTTTTGTCGCTATGTTAGGCCTTCCTCTATGACCATCCGTCGGTCATTTCTTCCGCCAATTCCTGAGTTCTCGCAAGCCGCGGAGCTTCTCTCGCTTGCCGCAGATGCATTGCTCGTCAACGACTTGGAATCCTGTGGCGATCTGCTTGTTAGGGCAGACCTGAAGCCTCTTCGGGAGTTTTCTTATCTGCTCACTGGGCCGATCAATCCAGAAATCCATCGCCAGTCACACAACCCCGTGCTCACTCTCGTTCCGAAGGAAGGCCGCCCTCGCATGCCAAGCGCCGCCCGCACCATGGAGGTGTTTGCCAGAGATGGGTATCGGTGCCGATTCTGCGAATCCAAAGTCATCGTCAAGGACGCGCATCGCATTTTTGCCCGCTTCCTTCCCGCTGAAGCCAGGCTTGGCGACACAAACGACGCGAATCATTTCGGCCTTGCCACACTAACCGCGACTATCGACCACTTGGTTCCGTACTCTCGCGGTGGCGACAACTCAGAGACAAATCTCGTCACCGCTTGTGGCCCTTGTCAGTACGGGAGAAACCGATGGACTCTTGAGGAGGTTGGGATACTAAATCCGTTCGACTATCCGCCTATCATCGATAAATGGGACGGTTTGACACGCTTGCTGGTCTTGAAGAGCAAGGCTCATTCCGTGGCACGAAGGTTTAACCCATCCATCAACACGGACGCTGCGCGATGAAGCCGCGCAGCGCCGGTTATGTCAAACGTTAAAGCCCTCAGCCGATGTCAATAAGAACGTGGTGAACGAGATCAGGGTCACGCGAGAGGCTTGCTGCGCGGCAGACGACCAAACAATGCAGCTTGAGCTGGTAATCCCGGTGTCCAAGGGAGAGAAGCTTTCGTCAGTACTGCAGCGCATCATTGCAGCGGACTTCTTGCAGTTCTCCTCTACCCATACCTGCGCAACCGGATTTGTAGGTAACGAGCCGGTCGCGCGGGTTCTCGCCAACTTCCGCACGCGTCCGGCGGCCGAGTTTTTCGCACCTGCCCAAGGGGTCGTCTCAATCGCCATTCCCAGCGGACTACTCGAGTTTCGCTGGGCGGGCTCCAACAACTCGTCCAAGGCGACGCCGTTTCGCGGCGAGGGTTAATTCAGCTAGCAGGTCTGCACCAGAGGCATCCTGATGCCCGAAGAGGACAAGCGACTGTTCGACTCTTTGTCGTCCACTGCGAAGATGGCACTTGAAGATTAGAATTGCAGTCTGGACGATGCCGAAGGAGACTTGGTTGGTGGGCCCACCAGGACTCGAACCTGGAACCAAGGGATTATGAGTCCCCTGCTCTGACCATTGAGCTATAGGCCCATCCGTTGCCGCTTCACCGCGCCGAGCCGTCCATGGCGGCGTCGCCGGCCCGGCCATCCCTGGCCGGGCGTTCGCCGGCGGGCGCTGCGCTACTCCGCAGCGCCCGAAAGCCCCGACTCACCCCACCAGGACCCGACCTGGAACCAAGGGATTATGAGTCCCCTGCTCTGACCATTGAGCTATAGGCCCATCGGGTGCCACTCCGGGCCGGCGGTGGCCGTGCCGGCGGCAGGGCGCGGGCCCGGGCGCAGGCACGGGGGCAATGATCGCCCAGATCGGGCGATGGGCGGTAGGGCGGGCGCGGCGCGGGCGGCGGCGCCGCGGCGGCCGTTCAGGGCAGCGAGGGCGGGTCGAAGCCGTTGCGGAAGATCGGCGGGTCGATGACCACCTGCTGTTCGACGGTGCGGCAGGCGGAGAACTCGGAGGTGTGGCCGGCCAGGCTGGTGGCGGTCACGCTGATGACGTCGCCCACCGAGACCCTGATCGGCAGCAGCAGGTCGAAGCTGCGCGTGCACTGGCCGTTGAAGGTGACGGTGCAGCTCAGGGTGTACAGGTGGGTGCCGAGCAGCGTCAGGCCCTCGCCATGGCCGCTGCCGTCGCAGGCGTTGTTGCGGTAGATGTCGAAGCGGTACAGGCCCGGGGTGGTCGAGAAGCTGCCGGTCAGCTCCAGGAACGAGAACGGGAAGTTGAAGATCCGGGTGGCCTGGCTGAGCACCGGGAAGTTCTGGTTGCGGTTGGCGCTGCCGTCGTGGTCCAGGTCGGGGTCGGGGTCGTTGGGGGTGACGCCGTCCGGGGCCAGGTCGATGGCCAGGCCGCCGTTGCCGTTGTAGGTGTTGCCGCTGAGGTTGGAGCGCGAGCCGGACACCAGGAAGATGCCGTCGCCGCCGTTGTTGCCGAGATGGTTGCCCGGCCCCACCCGGTTGCGCGCCGCCGAGGCGCTGATCAGCACGCCGTGGCGGGTGGCGCCGAAGATGGCGTTGTCGCGCACAGTGTTGTGCTGGGCCTGGCTGCCGACCAGTTGCAGGTTGTCCGAGCCGCTCTGGGCGATCCAGTTGCCTTCCACCACGTTGTGCGGCGACAGCACGGCCATGCCGGTGTTGTTGCCGAGCGGCTGGAAGCCGGCTTCGCCGATGGCGTTGCCGATCACCTGGTTGTAGCCCGGGCCCTGCAGGGCGATGCCCAGGGAGGCGCTGCCGATCAGGTTGGTCTGCGCCGGCTCGGGGCCGCCGATCTGCACTTCGCGGGCGCTGCCTTCGACGCGGATGGCGGTGCCGACCGGCGACAGCGCGGTGCCGGCGACGCTGCCGCCGAAGCGGTTGCCGGCCACCAGGTGGCCGCGGCCGCTGCGGATCGACACCGCGTTGCCGCTGAAGCCGGAGAACGCCAGCCCGGTCAGGCGGAACTGGTCGCCGGCGTCGTTTGAGTCGAACACCAGGCCGCTGGCGACGCCGGTGCCGGCGCGCAGGATCACGCAGGGCACGCCGTTGTAGCCGGCCGCCCAGGTGCTGGGCTGGCTGCCCGGCTGGGTCTCGCCGCGCACATCGACCGCCTCGGTCAGGGTCAGCGTCTGGTTGAGGGTGATGGTGCGCGGGCAGGCGCCGGGGATGTTGAAGCGGATCACCCGCCTGCCCAGGTTCTGGTTGAGGTTGGCGACCGCCTGGGCCAGCGAGCCGGCACCGGAGCCGTTGGTGTTGGTGACGTCCAGGTAGAAGCCGTTGTCCACCAGGGTCTCGAAGGCGCCGATGTCGGGGGTGGTGCCGATCAGGCGCGGCCCGCCGGTCAGGTCGGTGGCGGGCAACCCGCCCGAGACGAACTGCGAGCCGGCGTTCACCAGGGGCGAACCGTTCGTCGGCAGGCCACTGGCCAGCAACTGCGGGGGCGCCGAGATATTGCCGACGTTGCTCAGCACGGCGCCGCGCACCAGGTTCAGGCTGTCGTAGCGGTTACGCAGCAGGTAGAGGTTGGCGCCTTCGACATCGAGTTCGATGCCGGTGTGGTCGAACACCGAATTGCTGATGCTCACCACTGCAAGCGGCGGATTGGAGCCGGCGTTCGCGAGGAAGCCGAACCGCGTACGGCCGTTGCGGACCGTGGTGTGGACCAGGTTGATCCTGGGCAGGATCGAGGAATGGTTGCCGAAGTTGCCGCCGAAACCCACGGCGAAGTCGGCATCGCTGCGGGCCTCGATCAGGCTGTTGCGGACCATGACGTCATGGCACTGGCCGCCGAAGAAGCTGCGCGTTGTGCGGGCACGCAGCCGCTCGATGTTGAGCGCGATGCCGGACAGGTCCTGGCGGCACATCCAGTTGTTGACTCGCCAGTCGATCTGGTTGGAGCTGATGCCCTCCATCAGGAAGGGGTTGTTGTTCAGTTCGATGGCGACCAGGCGCTGGCCGCCGGCACCGTTGATGGTGGTCGCGCCCAGGGCGTTGCTGGCGGTGCTGCAGCCGGCGTTGTAGCCGCCGCGCAGGGTCAGCATGCCGGTCTCCTGGGTGGTGCTGCCGCCGGGGAAGCGGTAGTTGAGCTCCAGGTCGGAATCGAGGGTGTAGGTGCCCGCCCGCAGCTTGAAGGTGACCGCCTGGGTGGTCTGGCCGGTGACGCTGGCGAACGCCTGGCGCAGCGCGGCGACGTTCTCGATGCACAGTTCCGACTGGCCGGCGGCGGGCAGCGCAACCAGCGCCAGGAGCAGCAGCGGCAGCGACAGGCGGGCGCGGGCCCTGCGCGGGGTCATCGGTACGGTTGGGCTGGCCATGGTCGGGTCCCTGGTGGGCATTCACTCCCCCTAACACCCGCGGTGGAGCGCGGGGGCCAGGGCGGTGGGTGGGAGGCCACGGCGGCGTTCGGCGGCCTGCTTGCCGTCGGTTCCGGACGCATGACCAGGCGCGGTGGGGCCGGCGCAAGGACCGGGGGGCGCGCTGGCCGGGGCGGCCCTCATCTGCATCGTTGCCCGGGCAAGCGCGCGCTGGCCGGGGCGGCCCTCTCCCCCGCCCCTCCCCCGCAGGCGGGGGAGGGGAGAAGTGCGGTGCCGCGGCCAGTTCGGGACTCGGGACTTCAGGCTTCGGGCTTCGGGCTTTGGGCTTCGGGCTTCGGATTTCGGACCTGGGACCTGGGACCTGGGAGTCGGGATTCGGGATTCGGGGTTTGGGGTTTGGGGTTTGGGGTTTGGGATTCGGGAAGCAGCGATCGGCAGTCGGCGCTCGGCATTCGGGAGGCGGAGCGCGATCTGCTCCCCTCTCCCGCGGCGCGGGAGAGGGGCTGGGGGAGAGGGCCGGGGCTGGCCAAGATCTGCATCGTTGCCGGCCCAGGGGCGCGCGCTGTTCCAGGCCGGGTCGGCAACGGCACAATGGCGCCCCGCCGGAGCGTTCGAATCGCCCATGCGCATCGCCCACGTCATCCTGACCGCACGGTTCGCCGGCAGCGAGCGCTATGCGCTGGAGCTGGCGGCGGCGCAGGCGGCGGCCGGCGAGGAGGTGCACCTGCTGCTGCGGCAGCGGGCGCTGCAGGATCGGCCCGACGCCCTGGGCCACCGGGTCGGGCCGGGCGTCGTGGTGCATGCTGTGCCGGACTGGCTGCCGGCCTGGCAGGCACGGCGGGTGCTGGACGCGCTGGCGCCGGACGTCGCCCATGGCCATCTCAGCGCCGGCTGCCGGGCGGTGGCGGGCTGCCGGCACGCGCGGGCGCGGGTTGCGACCCTGCACATCGCCTACAAGCCGCGCCAGCACGCGCGGCTGGATGGCCTGGTGGCGATCGCGCCCTGGCAGATGGCGGCGATCCCGGAACCGCAGCGGGCGCGCAGCGTGCAGGTCGACAACTGGACGCGGCCGGCGCCGCCGACGCCGGGTGCGCGGGAGGCGCTGCGCGCGGCGCATGGCATAGCGCCGGACGACTACCTGTTCGGGGCGCTGGGCCGGGTGGAGCCGTCGAAGGGGCTGGACGTGCTGGTCGAGGCGTTCGCGCGGGCCGCCCTGCCCGGCGCGCGGCTGGCCATCGTCGGCCAGGGGCGGGCCTGGGGCGACTTGCGCCGGCGCGCGCCCGCCGACGTGCTGATGCCGGGCTTTGCGGCGCGGCCGCAGGACTGGCTGGCGGCCTTCGACTGCTTCGTCAGCGCGGCGCGCAGCGAGCCGTTCGGGCTGGTGTTCCTGGAGGCGCTGCAGGCCGGCCTGCCGGTCGTGGCGACGGCCAGCCAGGGGGCGCGGCACCTGGCGTCGCACCTTGGCGGCGCGCTGGTGCCGGTGGACGATGTCGAGGCGCTGGCGGCGGCACTGGGCAAGGCCCTGGGCACGCCGCGCCGGGATGGCGAGGCGGCGGTGGCGGGGTTCCGGATCGAATCGCGCCTGGCCGCGCTGTCGGCGTTCTACCGGGCGCGGCTGGCGGATTGAGGGCGTGTGCCCGGCGGGACTGCAGGGTACGCGCTGGGCGGGGCGGCCCTCTCCCCCGGCCCCTCCCCCGCAGGCGGGGGAGGGGAGAAGTGGGGTGCCGGGGCGAGCAGACCGAGGGCGCCGCGATCCTGCAGCGGTGCGCGCTGGGCGGGGCGGCCCTCTCCCCCGGCCCCTCCCCCGCAGGCGGGGGGAGGGGAGAAGTGCGGTGCCGGGGCGAGCAGTCCGGGGGCGCCGCGATCCTGCAGCGGTACGCGCTGGCCGGGCGGCCCTCTCCCCCGGCCCCTCCCCCGCAGGCGGGGGAGGGGAGAAGTGCGGTGCTGCGGCGGGCGCGGCCGCGGTGGCGGCCGCGCGGGGCTCACCAGATGCGCACGCGCTCCTCGGGCGCGACGTACAGCGCGTCGTCCTCGCTGACGTCGAAGGCCGCGTACCAGGCGTCGATGTTGCGCAGCGGCGCGAAGGCGCGGATCTGGCCGGGCGAGTGCGGGCCGTTGATCAGCTGCTGGCGCAGCGCGTCGTCGCGCCACTTGATGCGCCACACCTGCGCCCAGCCCATGAAGAAGCGCTGCTCGCCGGTGAAGCCGTCCAGCACCTTGTCTTCCTTGCCGTCCAGCGAACGGCGGTAGGCCTCCAGGGCGATGGTCAGGCCGCCCAGGTCGGCGATGTTCTCGCCCATCGAGACGCGGCCGTTGATGTGCATGCCGGGCAGCTGCGGGAACTCGAAGGCCTCGTACTGGGCGCCCAGGCGGGTCGCCTGCACCTCGAAGCGCGCCGCGTCCTCGGCGGCCCACCAGTCGCGCAGCACGCCCTTGCCGTCGGACTTGCGGCCCTGGTCGTCGAAGCCGTGGATGATCTCGTGGCCGATCACCGCGCCGATCGCGCCGTAGTTGACCGCCGGGTCGGCGTCGGGATCGAAGAACGGCGGCTGCAGGATGGCGGCCGGGAACACGATCTCGTTCTTGACCGGCGAGTAGTAGGCGTTGACGGTCTGCGGGGTCATGCCCCACTCGGCCTTGTCGACCGGCTGGCCGACCTTGGCCGCGCGGTCCTCCCAGAAGAAGGCGCGGGCGCGCCGGGCGTTGCCGAACAGGTCGCCGTTGCGCACTTCCAGGGCGCTGTAGTCGCGCCAGGTGTCGGGGTGGCCGATCTTCAGGCCGAAGTTCTCCAGCTTGGCCAGGGCCTCGGCGCGGGTGTCGTCGCTCATCCAGTCGAGCTGGCGCAGGCGCTCGCCCATCGCCACCTTCACGTTGGCGACCAGGGCGTCCATCTTGGCCTTGGCGTCGGGCGGGAAGTACAGGGCCACGTAGTCGCGGCCGATCGCCTCGCCCATCGCGGCCTCGACGAAGGCGACGCCGCGCTTCCAGCGCTCGCGCTGCTCGGGCTGGCCGGACAGGAACTTCGAGCGGAACTCGAAGTTGGCGTCGACGAAGGCGCTGGACAGCAGGGGCGCGGCGTCGTCGACGGTCTGGAAGGCCAGCCAGGCCTTCAGGGTGTCGAGCTCGGCCTGCGCGAAGATCGCCGCCAGCTTCGGCATCGCGCTGTCCTGGCGCAGCACCACGCGCTCGACGTGCGACAGCGAGGCGGCGTCGAAGTAGCGGTTCCAGGCGAAGCCGGGCGAGTGTTCCGGCAGGTCCTTGACCTCGACCGGGTTGTAGGTGCGGTCGCGGTCGCGGCTCTCGGCGCGCGTCCAGTGCGCCCGCGCCATGTCGGTCTCCAGCGCCATCACCGCGGCGGCCGCCTCGGCCGGCGCGTCCCAGCCGGCCAGGGTCAGCATCTGCTCGACGTAGGCCAGGTAGCGCTCGCGCTGCGGCGCGAAGCGCTCGTCCAGGTACAGCTCGCGGTCGCCCAGGCCGAGCGAACCCTGGCCCAGGTACAGGGTGTAGCGGTCCGGGTCGCGCTGGTCGTCGCTGACGAAGGCGCCGAAGAAGCTGCCGCCGAAGCCGCCGGAACGGGCGCCCATCAGCGCCGCCAGCGCGTCGCGGTCCTCGGCCGCGGCGATCGTCGCCAGCAGCGGCTTGACCGGCTGCGCGCCGGCCGCCTCGATGGCGGCCTCGTCCATGAAGCCGCGGTACAGGGCGGCGATCTTGGCGCCGTCGCCGTCGCTGGCCGGGTCGCCCTGCGGATAGCCCTCGACGAGCTGGCGCACGCGCTGCTCGGAGAGCTGGCGCAACGCCAGGAAGGAGCCGTAGTTGGACTGGTCGGCGGGGATCTGGGTGGTGCGGTCCCACTGGCCGCTGACGAAGGCGAAGAAGTCCTCGCCCGGGCGCACGTCCTTGTCCATGCCGTCGGTGTCGATGCCCCAGGCGCCGAAGCGGGTGGCGGCGATCGGCGCGGCGGAGGCGATGGCGGTGGCACCGGCGGCATCATCGTCGGCGGCGAACAGCAGGTGGTTGCCGGCGGCGTCGAGCGCGCAGCCCTCGTGCGCGGCGAGCGGCGCGGCGAACGGCAGGGCGGCGCAGACGGCCAGGCTGATCAGTGTCTTCCTCAAGGGGGTTCTCCGTAGGGGGTCGCGGCGATGACGCCGGTTTCTAGCAGGCGCGCGCGTGGTGGCTGCGTGCCCAAAGTCAGGGGCTGCGGCAGGTCGAGCGCCGCCAGCGGCAGGGCGACCCGCCTGGGGCCGCCCTGGCCCGGCCTGTGACAGGTGCCGGGCCTGGATCGGCGACGGCGCGATCGCCGGCGCCTGGCATGTCCGGCCGGGGCACAAGGCCCCGGCACGGCCTCACTCGACGTCGAGGAAGCTGCGCAGCTGCTCGGATCGGCTGGGGTGGCGCAGCTTGCGCAGCGCCTTGGCCTCGA
The DNA here is from genome assembly GCA_019634735.1 of Lysobacterales bacterium. Taxonomy (NCBI): domain Bacteria; kingdom Pseudomonadati; phylum Pseudomonadota; class Gammaproteobacteria; order Lysobacterales; species Lysobacterales bacterium. Next base: position 138,361 of record JAHCAT010000008.1, read on the forward strand.
TCTGGCGGATCCGCTCGCGGGTGACGTCGAACTGCTTGCCGACCTCCTCGAGGGTGTGGTCGGTGTTCATGTCGATGCCGAAGCGCATGCGCAGCACCTTGGCCTCGCGCGGCGTCAGGCTGGCCAGCACGTCGTGCACGGTCTCGCGCAGGCCGGTCTCGGTGGCGGTCTCCAGCGGCGACTCGACGCTGGTGTCCTCGATGAAGTCGCCCAGGTGGGAGTCCTCGTCGTCGCCGATCGGGGTCTCCATGGAGATCGGCTCCTTGGCGATCTTCATGACCTTGCGGATCTTGTCCTCGGGCATCTCCATCTTCTCGGCCAGCTCCTCGGGGGTGGGCTCGCGGCCCATCTCCTGGAGCATCTGCCGGCTGATCCGGTTCAGCTTGTTGATGGTCTCGATCATGTGCACCGGGATGCGGATGGTGCGCGCCTGGTCGGCGATCGAGCGGGTGATCGCCTGGCGGATCCACCAGGTGGCGTAGGTCGAGAACTTGTAGCCGCGCCGGTATTCGAACTTGTCGACCGCCTTCATCAGGCCGATGTTGCCTTCCTGGATGAGATCCAGGAACTGCAGGCCGCGGTTGGTGTACTTCTTGGCGATCGAGATCACCAGGCGCAGGTTGGCCTCGACCATCTCCTTCTTGGCCTTGCGCGCCTTGGCCTCGCCGATCGACATCGCCCGGTTGATGTCCTTCAGCTCGGGGATGGTCAGGTACAGGGCCCTCTCGACCTGCAGCAGGCCGTCCTGCTCGGACAGCACGTCGTCCTTGTAGTCGCGCAGGGTCGGCGCCCACTTCTGGCGCTTGCGCAGCAGCGAGTCGACGAAGTCGGTGTTGGTCTCCTGGGTCGGGAAGGCGCGCAGGAAGTCCTTGCGCGGCATCTTGACCTTGTGCACGAGGATGTCGTGGATCCGGCGCTCGTGGGCGCGCACGCGGTTGACCACCTCGCGCAGCTTCTTGACCTGCTCGTCGATGATCACCGCCGGCAGCTTCAGCTTCAGGAACTCCTCGGCCATCGCGTCGCGGGCGCGCACCGTGGTGCGGTGCTCGGCGCCGTGCTTGGCATGGCCGGCCTGGAACTTGCCGTAGTGCTCGCGCAGCAGCTCCATGCGCCGGGCGACCTCGGCGGGATCGGGGCCGGAGACGGTCTCGGTCTCCTCCTCGTCGCCGTCCTCGTCGTCGTCGTCGTCGGCCTCGGCATCGGGGTCGATGCCGGCTTCGGCGGCAGCGGCCTCGGCCTCGGCGGCGGCCAGTTCGGCGGCGGCCTCGAAGTCGGCGAAGCCGGCGACCACCTCGCTCATCCGGCGCCGGCCCTCGCGGTGCTGGTCGTAGGCCTCGAGCAGCAGCTGGATCGACCACGGGAAGCTGGCCAGCGCGTTCTGGACCTGGGTCAGGCCTTCCTCGATGCGCTTGGCGATGGCGATCTCGCCCTCACGGGTGAGCAGCTCGACGGTGCCCATCTCGCGCATGTACATGCGCACAGGGTCGGTGGTGCGGCCGACCTCGGCATCGGTGACCGCCAGCGCCTGGACCGCCTCCTCGGTGACGTCGTCGTCGACCGAGGTCGAGCCGCTGGTGACGAGCAGGGCGTCGGCCGGCGCCTCCTCGTGCACCTCGATGCCCATGTCGTTGATCATGCCGATGATGTCTTCGATCTGCTCGGGATCGACGATGTCGTCCGGCAGATGGTCGTTGACCTCGGCGTAGGTCAGGAAACCTTGCTCCTTGCCCTTGATGATCAAAGACTTGAAGTCTGAGGGCTGCTCGTTTTGCTCCATGGAGTCCTCGCGCGAACGGCGGGCGAAAAGAACCGCGTAGTCTATGGGGTTGGCCAGGGTTTGACCAGCAGCGCGGGACGAGGTGCCCGACAGGCGCGACGGGCGTTCAGCTTCACTAGACGAAAAAAGGGGGGCGATCGGGTCACGAACCGCGGTCGACATTGCCGCGCGGTCCAGGCGGTCGGCCGGAAAACGCGTCGCCTGGTCGTGTCTGGAGTCGCCCGCCTGGCGGCTCTCCGGACCGGTGCCCGGCAAATCAGATGCTTGCGTGGTCGCCTCGCCGCGCGACCGTCCATGGCTGCAACCGGCAGGCTGCCTACAACCGCCAGAAGTGGGGCCGACCGGTCGCGACTCAAGCCCGGTGGTGCCGGCACCGCGCCGCGGCTGAACGGTTCAGACTTCCAGCCAGAAGGTCACCGGCCCCTGGTTGACCAGGTGCACGGCCATGTCGGCGCCGAACCTGCCCGCCGCGACCTCGCCATGGGCGGCGCGCGCCGCCGCCAGCAGCGCCTCGAAGCGCTGCCGCCCCAGCACCGGCGTCGCCGCGGTGCTGAAGCTGGGCCGCAGGCCGCTGCGGGTGTCGGCGGCCAGGGTGAACTGCGGCACCAGCAGCAGGCCGCCGCCGGTGGCGCGCAGCGACAGGTTCATGCGGCCGCTGTCGTCGGGGAAAACCCGGTAGTCGAGCAGGCGGTCCAGCATGCGCTGCACGGCGGCCTCGTCGTCGTGCGGCTGCACGCCGACCAGGGCCAGCAGGCCGGGGCCGATCGCGCCGACGGTCTCGCCGTCGACCTCGACATGGGCGTGGGCGACACGCTGGATCAGGCTGATCATGGGCGGTCCGGAACGGGCGGATCAGGGTATCGCGGCACCCGGTCCTGCCGCTATTTTGCCGGTCATGCCCGCTCCACCGACCCTGGCCATGCTGCGCCGGCACGCGCTCGCACGCAGCCTTTTCGCCGCCACCACCCTGCCCCGGGCGATCGCCCGGCTGGGCTTCGTGCAGGCCGACCCGATCCGCGCGCCGGCGCGCGCCCAGGACCTGGTCCTGCACCAGCGCGTCGCCGGTTATCGCGCGGGCGACCTCGAGCGCCGCTACCCGGCGCTGGCGGTGGAGGAGGATTTCTTCGTCAACTACGGTTTCCTGCCGCGCGACAGCCACGCCCTGATGCATCCGCGCGGCGAGCGCCGCGCCTGGCCGCGGGCACGTTGGCAGCAGGCCCGAGCCGTCCGCGAGTTCGTGCGCGAGCGCGGCGTGGTGCATCCGCGCGAGGTCGATGCGCGCTTCCAGCACGGCCGGGTGCGCAACTGGTTCGGCGGCACCAGCCGGGGCAGCACGCAGCTGCTGGACGACATGCACTACCGGGGCCTGCTGCGGGTGGCGCGGCGCGAGGCCGGCACCCGCTTGTATGCGGTGCACGATGCCGACGCCGGCCCGGCCCGCGACCCGGCCGCCGCCGCTGTGGCGCTGGACCGCCTGGTCGACGTGGCGGTGGCGCTGTACGCGCCGCTGCCGGCCGCCACGCTGGGCCAGTTCGTCACCTGGCTGACCGGTTCCGCCACGCCGCAGTGGCGCGCGCAGCGCGGCGCCGCCCTGGCGCGGGCGCGGATGCGCCTGCCGTCGGCCGAGGTCGACGGCGTGCGCTGGTACTGGCCGGCCGGCGAGAACCCCGCGTCGAAACGCCATGCCGTGCCCGATGCCGTGCGCCTGCTGGCGCCGTTCGATCCGGTGGTCTGGGACCGCCGGCGCTTCGAGGCGTTCTGGGGCTGGGCCTACCGCTTCGAGGCCTATACCCCCGCGGCGGCCCGGCAGCGCGGCTACTACGCGATGCCCCTGCTCTGGCGCGAGCAGGTGGTCGGCTGGGCCAACCTGGCCTGGCAGGGCGGCGTGCTGACGCCGGCGCTCGGCTATGTCACCGGACGCGCGCCGCGCGATGCCGGTTACGCTTCGGCCCTGGACGAGGCGCTGGACCGGATGGCGGCCTTCCTGGTGCCGCGCGACTGAGCGGGCAGGGCGGGTCGGACGCGCCGTTCGGTTTCCGGTGCCGCGGGGTTTGTGGGCATGGATGGGCCGGGGCGGAAACCGCGGTCTCCTCACCGGGCCAGCGCACACCAAGGAGTTCCTCATGGCTATCCAGGCGACCCCCACCACAGCGAGCTGGAGCCGTTGCCTGCGCCGCTGGCTGTCGATCGCCGTCCTGCTGCTGCCGGCGCTGGTCCGCGCCGATCCCTGGCAGGCGCTGGCCGAGGCCGACCTGCCCGAGTCGCTGGGCGAGCGCGCCGGACAGGTGCTCGTCTCGGCGCGGGCGGGCGACGTCACCGCCCGCGCCGCCATCGCCCTGCGCCTGCTCGCAGAGGGCGAGAGCAGCAGCGCACGGCCCCTGTTGCAGGACACCCTCAGCCAGCTGCCGGAGACAGGCGGCTCCGCGCTGCAGGCCTCACAGCGCCGGCTCCTGGCGATGACGCTGGCGTCCCTGCTGCTCGAGGGCGAGGGCGGCCCGGTCGACCCCGAGGCCGGCCTGGCCCTGCTGGTGCCCCTGGCCCGCCAGGGCGTACCGCACGCGGTGCAGGCGATGTCCGCCTACGTGACGCAGCTGCCGCAGCTGCCGGCCTCCGACCGGCTCGCCGAAGCCTGGCAGGCCGCCGAACTGGACGGCAGTTTCCGCAGCCATGCCGCGTTGCTGGCCGACCCGCCGGCCTATCCCGATCCGGAACCGGCGGACGGCACCGGCACCTGCCCGGCCCACCTGGCCGAACACGCGCGCGTGCTGGACACGATCCGGGCGGCGGAAGCGGCCGCCCTGGCCGATCCGGACGGCGCGCAGGCGCGCCTGCACGAAGCGCTGGCGGCGAGCCTGCCCGATGCCGGCGCCGTGCAGGACAGCCTGACCCTGAACTTCGCCGCGACCGATGCGCGCGCCCTGCTGATGATGCTCGCCGAGATGGCCGGCGCGACGCTGGCGTTCGACGACGCCCTCGCCGAGGGCGCACTGGTCGGCGTGCTCGTCGAGCAGGCGCCGCCCAGCCTGATGTTCGCGCAGGCGCTGGACGCGCTGGGCTGGCAGGCGCGCTGCGAGGGCGCCGTGCTGCACATCGGACCCGACGCGCAGCGACCGTCGACGGTGGCCGGACAGCCCCTGCTGCTCGGACCGCTGCGTGCCATCGATCCGCCGGGCGCGCGCGACGACCACGCAACGGGCGCCCTGGCCTGGCAGTTCGGCAGCCGCTACCAGGGCGAGATCGCGAACGGCCGACCGCACGGCCGGGGCAGCCTGGAGCTGCCCGGGGGAACTGAGCTGACCGGCGAGTTCCGCGACGGCGTCCCGCACGGCGAAGGCGCCTACCTGGGCGCCGACGGCCAGGCGATCTACCGGGGCGGCTTCCTGCACGGCCATCGCCACGGTCGCGGACGCCTGGCCAGCCTGCACGGAGAAAGTGGCGTGCACTTCGAGGAAGGCCGCTTCGAGCACGGCCAGCTGGTCGAGGGCAGCCGGCCGCTGCGCGGCAACGGCGACACCGCCGTGGTGACCTGGCGCGGCGCCTTCGAGCGCGGCGAGCCGCACGGCGACGGCGAATGCAGCGCCGGCGAGCTGACCTACCGGTGCGGCTTCATGGCCGGCGACCTGGTTTCGGTCGGCGGCATCGGCCTGTATCCCCGGGAAGATTGACACGCACGCACGGGCATCCGCGATGCGACCGCGGCATCGCGTACGCGGCTGCCGGGCCGGTGACCTGGCCTCGATGGGCGGCATCGGCCTGTATCCCCGGGAAGATTGAGCGGCGCACGCGCGGGCATCCGCGACGCGACGGCGGCGTCGCGTACGCGGCATCCGGGCCGGCGACCTGGCCTCGATGGGTGGCTCCGGTCTGTATCCCCGGCAGGATTGATGCGCGCACGCGCGGGCATCCGCGACGCAACTGCGGCATCGCGTACGCGGCATCCGCGCCGGTATCCGGGTTACCCTCACGGCGGCCTGTCCGCCGCCGATCCGCCATGTCGTCCGCACCTTCGTCCCGCCCGCCCGTGGCAAGCACTGCGCCCCCGCCGCCCCAGCCCCCGACCAGCGCCGCGCCCCCGGCGGGACGACCGGGTGTGGCCCAGCGGTTGGTGGCGTTGCTTCTCCGGGCGCTGGTCTGGCTGCTCGGCAGCCTGCCGCTGCGCTGGCTGCACGGCCTGGGCGCGCTGATCGGGCGCAGCCGGCGCGGTCGCGTCTGGCACATCGTCGACACCAACCTGGCCCTGTGCTTCCCGACGCTGTCCGCGCAGGACCGCGCGGCGCTGCGCCAGGCCGTGCTGGCCGAATCCGGGCGCAGCATGTTCGAGGTGTTCCGGATCTGGAGCCGGCCGCGCCGGGCGCTGCGCTGGATCCGCCAGGTGCACGGCGCCGGACTGCTCGAGCAAGCCCGGGCCGACGGCCGCGGCGTACTGCTGCTGGCGCCGCACCTGGGCGCCTGGGAGTTGTTGAATCTTCATCTCGCCGGCACTGGATCGGGCAGCGTGCTGTACCGGCCGCCGGGCAGCGGCGCCCTCGAACAGGTGCTGCTGCGCGCCCGGGGTGCGCTGGGCATGGGCCAGATCCGCGCCGACCGCAACGCGCCGCGCCGCGTGATCCGGGCGCTGGCCGCGGGCGAACTGGTCGGCATCCTGCCCGACCAGCAGCCCAAGGTCGGCGAGGGCGTGTTCGCACCGTTCTTCGGCGTGCCGGCGCTGACCATGACGCTGGCGCCGCGCCTGGCGCAGCGCACGGCCACCCTGCTCGCCTGGGCACGCCGTCTGCCGGACAGCGCCGGCTTCGACATCCACATCCACGCGGCGCCCGCGGCAATCGCCGATCCCGACCCGACGGTGGCGGCGACCGCCATGAACGCCGCCATCGAGACGCTGGTGCGCGAGGCGCCCGAACAGTACGCCTGGACCTACAAGCGCTTCAGCTGGGCACCGCCCGGCGCCCCGCCCCGCTACGGCCCGCTGACCCGCAGCGCGCGGCATCGCGGCAGCGACTGAGAGCCTCGTCCAACGGCGACGCTCTGCCCCGCTCGCGGGACCTGATTGGCGTCGTGTCTCAGCCCGTTGCCAGGCGGCTATACGTGAGTGCGACGACACCGCACTTCTCCCCTCCCCCGCCTGCGGGGGACCTGATTAGCGTCGTGTCTCAGCCCGCTGCCAGGCGGCGTGTCGCCAGTGCGACGGCACCGCACTTCTCCCCTCCCCCGCCCTGCGGGGGAGGGGCGGGGGAGAGGGCTGCCTGGGCCAGCGCATGCCGCTGGGCCGGCAACGATGCAGATCATGGCAAGCCCCGACCCTCTCCCCCGGGCCCTCTCCCCCGGGCCCTCTCCCACAGGGAGAGGGGAGCACAGCGCGCTCCGCTTACCGAACACCGGGTCCTGGCCCTTGGTCCCCGAGCTTGAGCTGAGACACGACGCTAATCAGGTTCGGGGGAGGGGAGAGGGCCGTCCCGGCCAGCGCATGCCGCTGGGCCGGCAACGATGCAGATCATGGCAAGTGCCGGCCCTCTCCCCCGGCCCCTCTCCCACAGGGAGAGGGGAGCACAGCGCGCTCCGCTCACCGAGCACCGGGTCCTGGTCCTTGGTCCCCGATCCTGAGCTGAGACACGACGCTAATCAGCCTCGCGGGAGGGGAGAAGTACGCCGCCGTCGCACCTGAGAGACGCCGGCGCCCCGCTTGCGTCGTGGGGAGTAGTGCAGCGTCGTGGCGATTGCCGGCCGGCCGGTCATTCCCGGCCGCCGGCCTGGATGCCGAGGTCCTTGAGCTTGCGGTACAGGTGGGTGCGCTCCAGGCCGCACAGGGCGGCCAGCTTGCCGACGCTGCCGCCGGCCTCGCGCAACCGCTGCTGCAGGTACATGCGCTCGAAGTCCTCGCGCGCCTCGCGCAGCGGCTTGCCAAGGTCGATCGGCAGCGGCGGCGGCGCGGCGTCCGGCGATGCGGGCGCGGCGGTCGCGGTGCCGCTGGCCAGGGCGGACTCGATCTCGACCAGGCCGATCTCGTCGCCGCCGCCGAGCAGCAACAGGCGCTGCACCAGGTTGCGCAGCTCGCGCAGGTTGCCGGGCCAGCCATGCTGGCGCAGGCGGTTCTGGGCGCTGACCGAGAAGCGCCGGTAGGGCAGGCGGTCGCGGCTGGCGTAGAAGTCGCCGTAGTAGGCCAGCAGCTCGGGCAGATCCTCGCTGCGCTCGCGCAGCGGCGGCACTCGCAAGGGCAGCACATTGAGCAGGTAGTAGAGATCCTCGCGCAGGCCGTCGGCGCCGCCGGCGGCCAGCGGCTGGGTGCTGGCGGCGACCACGCGCACGTCGAAGCGCACCGGCTCGGTGCCGCCGATGCGGGTCAGTTCGCCCCGGGACAGCGCATCGGCCAACAGCGCCTGGCTGTCGCCGTCGAGGTCGCCGACCTCGTCCAGGTACAGGGTGCCGCCGTGGGCGCGCTCGAGCAGGCCGGGCTGGCTTTCGCCGGAGAGTTCGCGGCCGAGCAGGCTGGCGGCGCGGTCGGCCTCGGGAAGGCTGGCCGGGGCGGCCACCACGAACGGCCCGAACCGGCGCGGACTGCGCGCGTGCAGCCAGCGCGCCAGGCCTTCCTTGCCGCAGCCGACCTCGCCCTGCAGCAGGATCGGCGCGGCATGGCCGGCCAGCCGCTCGAGCTGGCCACGCAGCGCGGACATGGCGGCGCTGCCGCCGACCGGCTCGGTCGGCCAGGCGAGCTGGGCGCGCAGGCCGGCGTTCTCCTGACGCAGGCGGTTCGCCTCCAGCGCTCGCTCCACGGTGAGCAGCAGCTTGGCCAGGGCGATCGGCTTCTCGATGAAGTCCCAGGCGCCCAGGCGGGTCGCCTCGACGGCCGTCTCGATGGTGCCGTGGCCGGACATGATCACCACCGGGAAGTCCAGGCCCGGCTCGGCCCAGCTGCGCAGCAGGCTCAGGCCATCCTCGCCGGGCATCCAGATGTCGAGCAGGGCCAGCGCCGGCCGCTCGGCGCGGACGCTGGTCCTCGCCGCCATCGCGCTGTCGACGGCGACCACGCGATAGCCCTCGTCGGCCAGGATCTCGGCGATCACGGCGCGGATGTCGGCTTCGTCGTCGACGATCAGGATGTGGCCGGAAACCATACGGAACGCTGCTGCCAGGGCATTGACGCGCCAGCATAGCGGAGCGCCGTCGCGGCAGGGCGCCGTTGACGGCCAGCTGCCGCGGCCGTTCTATGATCGCCGTCTGCCGACCACACAGCACAGGGGGAAGAATGTGTCCGGGATCGGAAGGAGCGCGCCACTGCTGGCGCTGGCCATGGCGATGAGCGCCGGTTGCACCGGCGATGGCGGACCGGTCGGCGAGCCGGCACGGTCCGCGCCCTGGGGTAGCTGGCACAGTCCGCTGGCCGCGGCGCGCCTGGCCGGCGCGTCGGTGGCGATGAGCGATCTCAAGGTCGCCGATGGCCGCCTGTGGTGGCGCGAGAGCCGGCCCGACCAGGGCGGCCGGCAGGTCCTGATGCGGCGCGATGCCGACGGCAGCATCATCGAATACGGCCCGGACGGCGCCTATGTACGCACCCGCGTCCACGAGTACGGCGGCGCCTCCTACCTGCCCACCGCGGAGGGCCTGATCTACAGCCATTTCCCGGACCAGCGCCTGTACCTGTCGGCGACGGACGCGGCGCCGAGGCCGCTGACCGCCGCCGACCACCGCTTCGCCGACTGCGTGCGCGACCCGGCCCGGCCCCGCCTGCTGTGCGTGCGCGAGGACCACACCGCGGCCACGCTCGCCGCCAACGGCGAGGAGCGCAACGAGATCGTCGCGGTGAGCCTGGCCGGCGACACCGAGGTGGCCGGCGAGGTGCTGGTGACCGGCAGCGACTTCGTCGCCTATCCGCGCCCCAGCCCGGACGGCCGCTGGCTGGCCTGGGTGACCTGGAACCATCCGGACATGCCCTGGGATGCCAGCACGCTGCACCTGGCCGAGCTGCGCGAGGACGGCCTCGGCACGCCGCGACTGCTGGCCGGCGGTCCCGGCCGCGCGGTCACCGAGCCGCAGTGGGACGGCGACGGCAGCCTGTATTTCATCGACGATCCGGACGGCTGGTGGAACCTGTATCGCTGGCGCGACGGCGAGATCGCCGCGGTCGCGCCGATGGCGCGGGAGTTCGGCGGCGCGCTGTGGTCGCACGGCGCCAGCACCTATGCGCTGACCGGCGACGGCCGGGCCGTGGTCAGGACCAGCCTGGCCGGCATCGACCGCCTCGGCCTGCTCGACCTGCGCGACGGCAGCCTGCGCGACTTCGACCTGCCGTTCGTGGCGTTCAGCGATGTCGTGCTGCTCGATACCGGCACCGCCGCGGCCTTCGCCGGCGCCGTCGACCAGGACACCGCCCTGATCTCGGTCGACCTGGCCACCGGCAGCCATCGGGTGCTGCACCGTCCGGTCGAGACCGGCCTGCCGGCGGCGCTGATCTCCCGGGCGCAGGCCATCGAGTTCCCGACCGCGCCCGGGCCGGACGGCGCGCCGCGCACCGCGCACGCCTTCTTCTACCCGCCCACCCATCCCGACCACGAAGGGCCGCCGGGCACGCTGCCGCCGCTGATCGTCACCGTCCATGGCGGACCGACCTCGGTGGCGAAGTCCTCGCTGTCGCTGAACCGGCAGTTCTGGACTTCGCGCGGCTTCGCCCTGGTCGACGTCAACTACGGCGGCTCCACCACCTTTGGGCGCGCCTACCGCGAGCGCCTGAACGGACAATGGGGCGTGGTCGATGTCGCCGACGCCCTGGCGGCGGTCGACCACCTGGTCGCGACCGGTCGCGTCGATCCGGCACGGGTGGCGATCCGCGGCGGCAGCGCCGGCGGCTTCACCGTGCTCAGCGCCCTGGCGTTCGGCGACCGCTTCACGGCCGGCGCCAACTGGTACGGCGTCTCCGACATCAAGGCGCTGGCGGCGACCAGCCACAAGTTCGAACGCAACTACGACGTCGCCCTGGTCGGCCCGCCCGACGAGGCGCTGTACCGCTCGCGCTCGCCGCTGTTCCACCTCGACGGCTTCACCGAACCGCTGATCACCCTGCAGGGCAGCGAGGACCGCATCGTCCCGCCCGACCAGTCGCGCGCCATCGTCGCCGCGCTGCGCGAGCGCGGCGTGCCGGTGGCCTACCTGGAATTCGAGGGCGAGCAGCACGGCTTCCGCAAGGCGGAGAACATCATCCGGGCGCACGAAGCCGAGCTGTACTTCTACGGGCGCGTGTTCGGCTTCACGCCGGCCGGCGACCTGGCCCCGGTGCCGATCTGGAACCTGGACGCAGACGCCGGCACCCGGCCGTGACGCCGCCCGACCTCGCCCTGTCGCCGATCGCCGGGGGCGACTTCGCCGCCAGCGGGCGTCCGCGGGCCGCGCCGCGGCCCGGGCGTCCTGCGCGGGTGCTGTACGCGCCGGTGGCTGGCGGCGAGGGCAGCGGCGAGCGCCTGCGCAGCGAGGCGATCGCCGCCGCCGTGGCGCAGCTTGCGCCGGACACCGAGCAGGCGCTGGCCGGGCCGATCGAGCCCGGCGTGCGCGGCGTCGCCTGGCTGCCGTTGCCCGACTCGCCGACCCGCGCCCCTGCCGAGCTGATCCAGGCGATCGCCCGCTTCAGGCCCGACTGGCTGGTGTTCGACGGCAATGTCAGGTCGGCGGTGCTGGGCGAGGCCCGCCGCCGGGGCCTGTCGACCGTGTTCATCGCCTCGCGTCCCTCCGCGGTGCGCCGCGCCCTGCCGTTGCGCCGCCGCTGCCGCTTCGACCGGGTCTGGCTGCTGGAGACCGCGCCGCCCGAGGGCATGGCGCGGCTGGTGATGAAGATCCGGGAGTCGCTGGCCGGTCCGCACAAGGTGCGACGCTGGGCCAGCCTGCATCGCGCGCCGGACGACGCCGCCGCGCTCGACCGGCTCGCCCGCCTGGGCATCGCGCCGGGCGCCTTCCTGCTGAGCTGCCCGGGCGGCGGTGGCTACCGGCGTGACGGCATGCCGTCCGGCGCGTGGCTGGCGCAGGCTGCGGCCCGTGCCGGCGCGCGCCTGGGCCTGCCGGTCCTGGCATTGGCCGCCGCCTCGGCGCCGGCCGGCACGCACCTGCTGGGCAGGCTGGAGCAGCCGGAGCTGCTGGCCCTGGTGCGCCTGTCGCGGGCCGCCCTGCTCGGCGGCGGCAGCGTGCTGGTCCAGGCGATCACCGAGGGTGCGCTGTGCGTTGCGGTGCCCTGGCAGGCGGAGCAGCGCCGGCGGATCGAACGACTGGCGCGCCGCGACCTGGCCTGCGCCGGCATCGGCGACATCGACGCCACCGCCGAGCGTCTGCAACGTCTTGCCCAGGACCCGGCGCTGCGCGCGCAGCGCACGCGGGCCATCGCCTCGAGCGCCCTGGGCAACGGCCTGCAGGAGGCGGCTGCGGCCCTGGCCGCGCTGCCGGTCCGGCAGCCCGGCATCGCCTGAGGCGCCACGATCTCCTGTCTGTCGCCCGGGAAACGGCAGCGAACCGCGGACCGGCGCCGCAGGGCGCACACCCAGGACGGCCAAGAGCAGCCGATCCGCCCCCCCCTTCGATCCCGCAAGCAGGCTGTTGAAGAACTGCCTGCTTGCTGCGGCCACGGATGGCCGCTCGGCGAAGCAACTGCGTAAGCGGTTGCTTCGCCGGGAGCGCGTCCGCACCTGCGCCGGACAAACGACTTGAAAAGCGATCAGGACGGTCGTTCTTCAACAAGCTGCCAGGGCCTTCAGGCCATCACCGGCAACCAGATCCGGAATCGCGCGCCGCCGTCGGCCGGGCTGTCGGCCTCCAGCCAGCCGCCGTGTTCTTCCAGGATGCGCTGCACGATGACCAGGCCGAGTCCGGAGCCGCGCGGCTTGTCGCTGCGATAGGGCTCCACGGCCGACAGGTCGAAGTCGGCGGGCAGGCCGGGGCCGTGGTCGCGCACTTCGATCAGCGCCATGGTCCGGCCCTCGTGCTGCTGTACGGCACTCGAAACCTCCAGCCGCATCCCGCCATCGTCGCCGGCGGCCATCGCCTCGACCGCGTTGCGCAAAAGGTTGTTGAGCACCTGGCGCAACCGGTCGGGATCGGCCTCGACCAGGATCTCGGAGGCCGCCAGGCGGCGCTCGACGGACAACCGCGGGTCCTGCGCGTGCAGGTCGATCACGTCGCCGATCAGTGCGTTGAGGGCGACCCGCAGGCGCCGGACCGGCTGCGGCCTGGCGTAGTCGGAAAAGCCGTTGACCAGGGCCTTGAGCGACTCGACCTGGGAGACGATGGTGCCGGTGGCGCGTTCCAGCACCTCGGCATCGTCCGGCGTCATCCGCCCGAGGTAACGGCGGCGCAGCCGCTCGGCGGCCAGCTGGATGGGCGTCAGCGGATTCTTGATCTCGTGGGCCAGGCGGCGCGCGACCTCGGCCCAGGCCGCCTCGCGCTGCGCGCGCTGCAGCACGGTGGCGTCGTCGAACACGACCAGGTGGCCGCGCCCGCCGTCGGGTTCCACCAGGGCGCTGCCGCGCAACAGGAGGATCGGCGCGGACGGCGCGTCCGGCAGCCGGACCTCCTCGCGCCATCCGGAGGCGTGCGCGCGCAGGCGTTCGCCGATGCGCTGCGCGAACGGCGCCAGGTCGGGGCGCCGGCTCGCCAGGGTCTCCAGGTCGCAGCCCTGGAGCTGGGCCGCCTCGGCCGCGAGCAGACGCTCGCCGGCCGGGTTGATCAGCCGCACCCTGCCGCCGGCATCCAGGCCGACCACGGCGCTGGAGATCCGGGTCAGCACGGCATCGAGATAGGCGCGCTGCGACTCGATCAGCGCCTGCGTGCTGCGCACGCTGGCCTGGGCCAGGGACAACTCGTGGCTCATGCCATTGAAGGCGTCGACCAGGTCGCCCAGCTCATCGTCGCCGCCGACCGCGCTGATCGTCGCGTCGAAATCGCCGCGGGCGATGCGCGTGGTCGCCTCGGCAAGGCGCGCCACCGGCATCGCCAGGCGGCGCGAGGCGCGCAGGGCCAGCAGCAGGGCCGCCAGCAGCACCAGCAGCAGCACCAGGCCCAGCACCAGCGCCATGCTCAGCTTCAGGGCGCCGCGCAGGAACTCGAGCTGGCGGTAATCGGCGCTTGCCGCCTCGATGCGCTGGGCCAGCGGCGCGTAGCGCGCAGGCACCGGGAAAACCGCCTGCAGCAAGGCGCGGGCGGTCGGCGGCAAGGGTTCGTCGACCACCGCCAGCGCCTGCAGGACGATGTCGTCGCCAGCGATCACCACTTCGCCGGCCGCGCCCAGGGTGCCGGCGCGCAGGCGCTGCTGCTGGCTGGGCTGCACCGGTCGCAGCCAGTCGGGATCGGCGCTGGCGCTGGCCAGGACCGCGCCATCGGCGGCGAACACCGCCAGTTGCAGGGCGCCGAGCCGGTCGATCACCTCGTCGACCCGGGCCGGCCACTGCGCGCGATCGGCCTCGCCGAGCTGCGCGGCCAGCTCGGCGACGGCCCGCTCGGCGCCCTCCCGGCGCTCCTCCAGGTACAGACGGCCCACTTCCAGGGCATCGTCCAGCGCGGCAGCCACCGGCGCCGCGAAGCGGCTGTCGACGGCGCCGAACAGGAAATTCATCGCGAACACGAACACCAGCAGCGCCGGCGGCAGGCACAGCACGGCGATCAGCGCCGACAGGCGCGCGCTCAGGCGCGCACCCGGCGCGCGCTGCCGCAACGCCCGCACCAGGCGCATCACCTGCAGGGCGATCACCACCGCCAGCACGAAGGCGATCAGGCCCGCCAGCCCGAGCAGCGCCGGATAGAACGGACCCAGGCGCGCGCGACCGACGGTCGCGTCGCTGGCCAGGTGCAGACCGGCGGTGCTCAGCGCCAGCACCGTGAGCAGCACCAGCACCGCCGCCGACCAGCGGATCAGCCGGGCGCCGGCCATGTCCTGTGCCCACTGTCCAGGCGCCAGCGCCGGTCGAACACGGCGGGCAGCACCAGCGGCGCCGGCAGCCGGGTCCGGTCGAGGCGGACGCGGACGCCGAGCGCGCCTGGCCCGGTCGGCGCCGGCAGCGGCCAGCGCTCCAGCGCCGCCAGCGCCGCGGCCGCGCTGTCGAAGCTGCGGCTGTAGTCCAGCAGGGGCTCACGCAGCTGGTACTGCCGGGTCAGCGGCAGATAGCGCAGCTCCCTGCGGCTTTCCCGGCGCTCGCCGGCGGCCAGCGTCTCGACCCGGAAGGTCAGCGGCACGCCGCGCTCCAGCCCTTCGCGAAGCGCCGGTGCCAGGCGGATCGACAGCAGCAGCTCGGCGCGGCCGTCGCCGCGTTCCAGCGCGGCCTGCTCGATGCCGCCGGCCTCGCCCGCGCCGCAGCCGGGCAGCGCCAGACAGGCCACCAGGACGACGGCCAGCGTCGGTCGCAGGCGTCCTGCCGCGGGCTCAGCAGCGTTCGAGCAGGGCATAGTAGAAGCCGTCCATGTCGCCGGTCCCCGGCAACAGCTGCACGCCGACGGAAAGCGACCGGGCACCCGGGAGGTCCAGCTTCCGCTCCCTGGCATCGGCCTGCGATTCGACGAACGTGCCCACCACCGCCTCACCCTCGGCCCGCAGCACCGAACATACCGCATAGAGCAGTCGTCCCCCGGGGGCCAGCAAGGGCCACAACGCCCTCAGCATGCGCGCCTGGCCGGCGGCAAGCACCGGCACATCGGCGGCCCGGCGGTGCAGGCGCACGTCCGGTTGCCGGCGGCCGATGCCGGTCGCCGAGCACGGCGCGTCCAGGAGGATGCGGTCGAAGCGGGCGCCATCCCACCAGGCCGCCGGCTCGGCCGCGTCGCCGACCACGCAGCGCAGCCGGTCGGTGCCCAGGCGCAGGCGGGCGATGCCGGCCTCGACACGTGACAGGCGCGCCGGATCATGGTCCAGGGCAACCAGGCTGGCGACGTCGGGGCAGCGCTCGAGGATGTGCGCGCTCTTGCCGCCGGGTGCGGCGCAGGCGTCCAGGACGGTCTGCCCGGGGGCAGCCTCGAGCAGCGCGGCGGCGTACTGCGCGGCGCCGTCCTGGACGCTGGCCAGGCCGTCGGCGAAGCCCGGCAGCCGGCCGACCGGCAGGGGTGTCGCCAGGCGCACGGCCTGGTCCAGGCGCGAATCGTCGGGAACGGTCGCCACGATCCCGGCGGCGGCGAGCTGCGCCAGATAGCCCTCGCGGGCGATGTGCGCGGCGTTGCTGCGCAACCACATCGGCGCAGGGCGGTTGCCGGCGTCGACGATGGCCGGCCAGTCGCCGGGCCAGTCCGTGCGCAGCTGCCGCAGCAGCCAGGCCGGATGCAGGCTGTGCGCGACCTCGTCGTGGTCGAGCGCGAGGAGATGGGTCTCGCGCTCGCGCAGCCAGCGGCGAAGCACGGCATTGGCCAGGCCGGCCAGGCCGGGCTGGCCCAGGGCGCGCACCGCGGCCACGGTGTCGTTGACCACGGCATGGGCCGGCGCCTGGAGATCCTCGATCTGGCTGAGCGCGCAGACCAGGGCCGCTTCCACGGCGCGCGCACGTGCCGGCAGCGGTCGCTCGAGCAGGCGTGCGACGGCAGCGCGCCAACGCAGGCTGCCGCGTACCGCGGCCATCACGATGGCATGCAGGCTGGCGCGGGCGCGCGGGTCGGGCAGGGCCTGTTCGGCGGGCCCCAGTACCGTCTTCAGGGAGCGGCCGCCGAGCACCCCGGCGACGACCCGGGCGGCGGCCAGGCGCAGGGCGGCGGAATCGGTGTCGGGGCTCGACACGGGGTGCTCAGCCGGTGGCCAGCAGGGCCGGGCGGCCGTTGAGATAGTCGCCGGCATCGAGGCGTCGACCGCCGGGTCGCTGCAGACCGAGCAGGCGCAGCACGCCCTCGCCGCAGGCCACGTCGATGCCCTGGCGCCCCCCGGCCAGCACGGTACCCGGCGGCGCGGCCGGGTGCTGCGCAAGGGCCTGGGCCCGCCACACCCGCACCCGTTCGCCGGCAAGGTCGGCCTCGGTGCCGGGCCAGGGCTCGAACGCGCGCACCTTGCGATCCAGCGCCGTGGCCGGCGCCGACCAGTCGAGCAGGGACTCGGCCTTGTCGAGCTTGGCGGCATGGGTTGCCGCGGCATCGTCCTGGGGAACGGCCGGGGGCAGGGTGCCGTCGGCCAGGGCGGCCAGGCCCTCGGCCAGGACCCCGGCGCCCAGCACCGCCAGGCGGTCGTGCAGGGACTGGCCGGTGTCGTCTCCGGTGATCGGCGTTTCCCGGGTCAGCAGCACCGGACCGGTGTCGAGCCCGGCGGCCATCTGCATCAGACACACGCCAGTGCGTTCGTCGCCGGCCTCCAAGGCCCGCTGGATCGGCGCCGCACCGCGCCAGCGCGGCAGCAGGGAGGCGTGGATGTTCCAGCAGCCGTGGCGGGGGATGGCCAGCACGGCGCGCGGCAGGATCAGTCCGTAGGCGACCACCACCATGAGATCGGGTGCGAGTTCCGCCAGCGCCTGTCGGGTTCCGGCATCGCGCAGCGAGGCCGGTTGCCTGACCTCGATGCCGGCAGTCTGCGCGCGGCGCTTGACCGGCGAGGCTTGCAGCTGGCGGCCACGGCCGGCAGGACGGTCGGGCTGGGTATAGACGGCGCACAGGCTGTGACCGGACGCCAGCACGGCTTCCAGCGCGGGAACGGCGAACTCGGGCGTGCCGGCGAAGACCAGCCGCAACGGGGCGGACACCGGCCGGCCCGGTTCAGGCGGCGCTGCGCGCGCGTTCCCGGCGGGCCTTGGCCAGGCGCTTGCGGACCAGCTCGCGCTTCAGCGGCGACAGGTAGTCGACGAACACCTTGCCGTCGAGATGGTCGAGTTCGTGCTGGATGCATACCGCCAGCAGGCCGCCGGCGGTCAGCTCGTAGGGCCGGCCGTCGCGATCCAGGGCGCGCAGGTCGACTTCCTCGGCGCGGTCGACATCGGCAAAGATGCCCGGTACCGACAGGCAGCCCTCCTGGTGGGTCTGGCCGCCGCGGCGACCGACGATCTCCGGGTTGATCAGGACCAGGGGCTGGTCCTTGTCCTCGCTGACGTCGATCACCACCAGGCGCTGGTGGACGTCGACCTGGGTGGCGGCCAGGCCGATGCCCGGCGCCGCATACATGGTCTCGAACATGTCGTCGATCAGGCGCCGCAGGGTATCGTCCACGGCCTCGACCGGCCGGGCGCGGGTGCGCAGGCGCGGGTCGGGAAACTCAAGGATATCGAGCAGGGCCATGGTCACTCCTGTGATCCGCCAGATGGGGACGGACGGTCGATGCAACAAGGCAAGTCTAGCGCCACCGGCGTGAACGCGGACGCCCTGGCGGCCGTGGCGCGGCTGCGCACCTGGCTGGATGGGGCCCGGCGTTGCCTGGTGCTGACCGGCGCCGGCATGTCGGCCGAGAGCGGCATCGCACCGTTCCGCGGCGGCGACCAGGCCCTGTGGACGCGCTTCGACCCGGCCCGCCTGGCCACCCCCGAGGCGTTCGCGGCCGATCCGGACCTGGTCTGGGCCTGGTACCTGTGGCGCATGGCCGGCGTCCGCGCCGCGACGCCGCACGCCGGCCACCGGGCGCTGGCGGACCTGGCGGCCCGCCAGCCGGGTCTGGCCCTGGTCACCCAGAACGTCGACGACCTGCATGAGCGCGCCGGCAGCACCGGCGTCGTGCACCTGCACGGCGAACTGTTCGCCTTGCGTTGCGCAGCGTGCGCGGCGCCGGCGCCGCCCCCGACCCTGCCGGCGACCGGTGTGGCACCCGCCTTGCGGCAGCCGCCGCCGCGTTGCCACCGCTGTGGCGGCGCGGTGCGCCCGGGCGTGGTCTGGTTCGGCGAAGCCCTGCCGGAGGCCGCCTGGCAGGCGGCCGAGAGCGCGGCCAGGGCCTGCGACCTGGCCTTGGTGGTCGGCACCTCCGGGCTGGTGCATCCGGCCGCCGCGCTGCCGGCGATCGCCCGTCGGCACGGCGCGCGCGTCGTCGAGATCAACCCGGCGCCGACGGCGCTGTCGGCGCAGGCCGACCTGTGCTGGCGTGCGACTGCGGCGCAGGCGCTGCCCCTGCTGACCGGTGCGTCCGCGGAGCTGGGGGGGTAGGAGCGGGGACGGGGGAGCGGGGGAGCGGGGGACCGGGGACGGGGGACGGGGGACGGGGGACCGGGGACCGGGGACCGGGGACCGGGGACCAGGGACCGGGGACCAGGGCCAGGGACCAGGAGAGCGACCACCGGGGACCGGTTCGGGACTCGGGACTCGGGACTCGGGACTCGGGACTCGGGACTCGGGACTCGGGAATCGGGAATCGGGGCTCGGGAAGCGGGAAGCGGGAAGCGGGAAGCGGGAAGCGGAGCACGCTCTGCTCCCCTCTCCCTCCGGGAGAGGGGCTGGGGGAGAGGGCCGGGGCTTGCCATGATCTGTAGCTTGCCGGTCCTGCCGCGCGCCCTGGCCGGGGTGTCCCTGTTACAGCGTGCCGTCCGCCCCGATCAGGACCACGTCGGCGGGGCGCCGGGCGAACAGGCCGTTGCTGACCACGCCGACGATCTGGTTGATCTCGCCCTCCAGGGCCTCGGGCTCGCGGATGGCCAGGCCGTGGACGTCGAGGATCCAGTTGCCGTTGTCGGTCACCGTGCCCTGCCGCCAGACCGGCTGGCCGCCCAGGTGCAGCAGTTCCCTGGCGACATGGCTGCGCGCCATCGGGATCACTTCGACCGGCAGGGGAAAGCCGCCCAGCACGTCGACGCGCTTGCCGGGGTCGACGATGCAGACGAACTTGTCCGCGACGGCGGCGATGATCTTCTCGCGGGTCAGCGCGCCGCCGCCGCCCTTGACCAGGCGCCGGCGGCCGTCGCATTCGTCGGCGCCGTCCACGTACAGCGGCAACGGGCCGGCGGCATTGAGGTCGAGGACCTCGATGCCGCGGGCGCGCAACAGGGCGCTGCTGGCCTCGGAACTGGACACCGCGCCTGCGATCCGGTGCCGGTCCAGGCCCTCGATGAACCAGCGCACGGTCGAGCCGGTGCCAACGCCGACCACCATGCCGTCCTCGACATGGGCCAGGGCCCGTTCCGCGGCGGCGCGCTTGCCGGCCTCTGCCTCGTTCATGGCTGCTTGTTCTCCTGCGCCACGATGGCGCGCCAGTGGGCCGCCGCCAGGGGCAGCACGGACAGCCGGTTGCCGCGCCGGACCAGGGGCGAGTCCTCCAGGGCGGCCAGCGACTTCAACTCGTCGAGGCCGACCACGCGCGCCAGGTGGCGTTCGTACTCGACGTCGACCAGGAACCAGCGCGGCTCCTCGGGCGTCGCCTTCGGGTCATGGTAGTCGGAGCGGGCATCGAACTGGCTGGGATCCGGATAGCTGTCGCCGGCCACCCGCGCGATGCCGGCGACGCCGGGCAGCTTGCAGTTGGAGTGGTAGATGAGCACGCCGTCGCCCGCCCGCATGTGGTCGCGCATGTAGTTGCGGGCCTGGTAGTTGCGCACGCCGTTCCACGGTTCGCGGCCGACGCGCGCCAGGTCGTCGATCGAGAACGCATCCGGCTCGGTCTTCATCAGCCAGTAGCGCCGTGCCGCCATCCTCGCCTCCGGTCCTGTCGCGGGGGCGCAAGGGTAGCAGCCCGGTCGGCGCCGGTCCGGCGCCCGCCGCGCGCCGCAGCCGGCGCGCTCAGACCCAGCCCTGCTCGGTCACCACGGCGTGCAGCGGCACGTCCCAGGGGTCGACCGGCAGCGCCGGCACGGCCTGCACCGAGAACGCGGCGCCGACCAGCACGGGCGGCGGCGGTCGACCGGCCTGCCCGGCCAGGGCACGGTCGTAGTGCCCTGCGCCGCTGCCCAGGCGATGCCGCGCGGCATCGAAGCCGACCAGAGGCAGGATCACCGCATCGAGGCTGCACACCTCGACCCGCTCGGCGGCGGCGGTGGGCTGCGGGATGCCCGCGGCGCCCGCTTCCAGCGCGTCGCCGAGGCGCCAGGCCCGGAACCGCAGGATGCCGCCGGCATCGATCGCCGGCAGCGCCAGCGCGACCTCGGCCGGCAGCGCGGCCAGCCATTGGGAGAGATCGAGTTCGGAGCGCACGGCCAGGTAGGCGGCGACGCGCCGCCAGCCCGCCGCCTGCCGGCGTTGTTCCAGGAGATCGGCGATGCGTCGCTCGGCCCGGGCCCGCTCCGGGGCCGCCAGCGCGACCCGACGGGCGCGCGCCTGGCGGCGCAGCGCGGACTTGTCGGGCCGGAGACTCAATTAGGGGCATCCTCCGCCGTGCCGGTACACATCGACGACCTTGATCCCTGATCACAGGGGGGAAAGCTCACGAGGCCTTCAGGCTTTCCGCTGCCAGGGCGGACTTGCACACCGGCGCTCGCATGTCGCTGTCCCAAAGGGCCGACTTAACGGGTCAAGGCAAATATGCAGTGTGTTGCCGAGCACCGCAGAGGACACCTGGGACGATTCTGGACCCGAACGGCGGCGCGCGCAACGGGCCGCTGGCAACTCGAAGTCCGCGCGTTCAGGCGGACCTGCAGGCAACGCCTGCTCAGCCCTCGGCGAGGGCGGCGTCGAGACGGCCGAGCAGCTGGCGCAGGTCGCGGTCGACGCCGCCGGCGACGCCTTCCGCCTCGCTTCGGGCCTGCTGCTGCTCGTGGGCCAGATTGAGCGCAACCATGATCGCCAGCCGCTCCAGGGTGGCGCTGCGGGCGTTGCGGCGCAGCTCCCGCAGCCGGCCGTCCAGCAGCCGGGCGGCGGCGTGCAGGGCCTCGCGGCCATCGGGCGGACAGGCCACCAGGTACTCGCGATCGAGGATGCTGACGCTGACGGTGTTGGCCTCGCTCATCAGTGCGTCTCCAGCTGCCGCAGGCGGGCGATCATCGCTTCGACGCGCGCCCGGGCCTGCTCGTTCTTGGCCAGGAGATTGGCGCGCTCGGTGGTCCAGGCTTCCTGACTGGCACGCAGCACGCGATTCTCCTCGCGCAGACGGGCGCAACTGGCAAGCAGCTTGTCGATCCTTGCCGACAGTTGCTCGACCAGGGCGTGGACATCGTGTTCAGTCGCCATGGCGGTCCCGTGTGCGGCGTTGGCGACCAGCATAGGAAGCGTGCGGCGCCACGGTCAATGCGCCCGGTCCCGCAGCCAGCCGGCGAACTCCCCGGCCGGCATCGGCCGGGCGAACAGGAAGCCCTGGCCTTCGTGACAGCCCGCGGCGGCCAGGAAGCCGGCCTGCTGTTCGGTTTCGATGCCTTCGGCGACCACCCGCAGGTCCAGGGTCCGGGCCATGGCGACGATTGCCGCGACCAGCCGCTGGCCCGGGGCATCGGCGGCCAGGCCGACCAGAAAGTCGGGGGCGATCTTGATCGCGTCTATGGGCAGGTGTTTGAGGTGCGAGAACGAGGAATAGCCGGTGCCGAAGTCGTCCAGGGTGACCGTCGCGCCCAGGGCCCGGACCTGCCCCAGGCTGCGCGCGACGGTCTGCACCCGTGTCACCACGGCGCTTTCGGTGATCTCCAGGTCGAATTCGACGCCTCGGGCGGCGGCGAGCAGGTCGGCGACGCGCTCCACGAAATCCTCGTGGCCAAGCTGGGCGGCCGACACGTTCAGCGCCAGGCGGCCGACCGCCAGGCCCTCTCGCGCCCATTCGCCGGCCAGCCCGGCCACGCGTGCGAAGGCGAATTCGCCGATCGCCTGGATGATGCCGGCCTCCTCTGCGACCGGCACGAAGCGACCGGGCGGCACGTCGCCCAGCGTCGGGCTGAGCCAGCGGGCCAGCACCTCGGCACCTGCGTAGCTGCGGTCGGCGAGCCGCAGCTTGGGCTGGAAGGCCAGCGACAGCTGGTCTTGCTCGAGGGCGTCGTGCAGCGCCAGCAGCAGCTCCTGCTGCTCGCGAGGCCGACGCTCCATCGCACGGACATAGCGTTGGCAGTCGCCGTCCATGGCCTCCCGGGCGTGGCTGGCGGCGATGTCCGCCCGGTTGAGCAGCTGGGTCGGCTCGCGGCCGTCGTCCGGAAACAGCGCGACCCCCACCCTGCCGGTGACCCGCACGCTGGGGCCGTCGCCCAGACGCAGCGGCGCCAGGAGCAGCTCGCGCAACCTGCCGGCGGTGGCATCGGCGGCGTCCGCATCGACCACCGGCAGGGCGACGGCGAAGCTGGCGCCGCCCAGGTGGGCGACCGCCACCGCGTCCGGCACCCCGGTGCGCAGCCGGATGCCCACCGCACGCAGCACCGCATCGCCGAAGCCGTGCCCGAAGGCGGCGTTGACCTGCCTGAAGCGGTCCAGGTCCAGGCACATCACCGCCAGCGACCGATCGCCCCCGGCGTGACGCCCCAGTGCCGCAAGAAACCCCGCCCGATCGCTGAGCGGCAGGCTGCCGGGAACGCGGACCCGGGCGCGGGTCGAACTCACGCGCTCGCCCGACCGTCGCCGGCCCGGCCTGGCGGCCGTGCCGCGGGCACCGGTTTGATGTCGTTCATCCTGATCCCCTGGTCGCCGCTGCCCGGCCCGTGTGCACAGAGGGCATGAGATCCGCCGGCAGCGGCTGGCAGCGAGTGTGCGCCCGCCGTGCCGGTTCCGCCAGCGCCCGGGGCTGTGACACACTCCGGAATCGGGGCACGGACGCCGCCCCGGTGTGTGCGACCCACGATGACCGACGTTCCCTACCCGATCGACTACCCGGCCCTGGCCCGCGCCGTGGCATCGCTTTCGCTGTCGCCGGCCGACCTGCACGGCAGCCTGTGCGGCTTCCTGTGCGCCGGCGGCCAGCCCCATCCCGGGCACTGGCTGGATCAGCTCTGCCTGGATTCGGCAGCGCTTGAGGCCAGCAGCCGTCCGACCCTGGAGGCGCTGCGCGCGGCGACCCAGACCCTGCTCGACGACCCCGACCTGCGCTTTTCGCCCCTGCTGCCGGGCGACGAGACTGCCATGGCGGCCCGTGTCGAAGCCCTGGCCGGGTGGTGCGCGGGCTTCATCGGCGGCTACGGCCTGGCCGGCTCCGACCAGCAGCAGGCTTCCGGCGAAGCGCGCGACGCACTGCGCGACCTCGAGCGCATCGCCCATTTCGGCTACGAGGAGGGCGAGGCCGAGGAGGACGAGAACGCCTTCGCGGAGATCGTCGAGTACGTGCGCATGGCGGTCATGCTGCTGCGCCAGGAGTCGGGGCCAGCGGCGGCGCCGATCGATGCGACCCGGCACTGAACACCGATGAGGCAGGCATGGCCATGCGGCAGGCACTGCTCCCGTCACACGCTGCGAGCCCGCATCCGCCGGCCGGCACGGCCCTGAGCACCCCGGCAGCCATGCGCGAGCACGCCCGGCGGCGCCGGCAGCTGATGCGCCTGATCGGGCCGGAGGCCATCGTCGTGGTACCGGCGGCACCGGAACGTGTGCGCAGCCACGACACCTTCCACCCCTACCGGCAGGACAGCGACCTGCTGTACCTGACCGGTTTCCCGGAACCGGAAGCGGTGCTGGTGCTGGTGCCCGGGCGTGACGCCGGCGAGTGCATCCTGTTCTGCCGGGAGCGCGATCCGGACCGCGAGCGCTGGGACGGTCCGCGCGCCGGCCTGGAGGGCGCGGTCGAGCGCTTCGGCATGGACGATGCCTATCCGATCGGCGACATCGACGACATCCTGCCCGGCCTCATCGAGGGCCGGGCCCGGATCCACTACCACCTGGGGCGCGACCCCGAGTTCGACCAGCGCCTGCTGGGCTGGGTCAACCGGGTGCGCGCGCAGTCCCGGCGCGGCGCCGTGCCGCCCAACGAGATGGCCACCCTGGGCACCTTGCTGCACGAGCTTCGCCTGCTGAAGTCGCCGGCCGAGCTGAAGCTGATGCGCGAGGCCGCGCGCATCACCGTGGCCGCCCACCTGCGCTGCTGGTCGGCGGTCAGGCCCGGCCGGCGCGAGTACCAGGTCGAGGCCGAGCTGCAGGCCGCCTTCCGCGGCAACGACGCGGTCGCCGCCTACCTGCCGATCGTCGGCGCCGGCGCCAATGCCTGCGTCCTGCACCATCCAGCCGGCGACGCCGAGCTGCGCCGCGGCGACCTGGTCCTGGTCGACGCCGGCGCCGAGTACCGCGGCTACGCCGCCGACGTGACCCGCATGGTGCCGGTCGACGGCCGGTTCAGCCGCGCCCAGCGCTGCCTCTACGACCTGGTGCTGGCGGCGCAGCGCGCGGCGATCGAGGAGGCGCGTCCCGGGCGGCCGTTCGACGCCATGCACCAGGCCGCGGTGCGGGTGCTGACCGAGGGCCTGGTCGGACTCGGGCTGATCGAGGGCCCGCTGGACGCCGCGCTGCGCGAGCGGCGCCACCTGCCGTACTACCCGCACAAGACCGGCCACTGGCTGGGCCTGGACGTCCACGACGTCGGCGACTACCGCATCGACGGCCACTGGCGCGAGCTGGAGCCGGGCATGGTGTGCACGGTCGAGCCCGGCCTGTACATCGCCGCCGACGCCCCGGTCGACGCGAAGTGGCGCGGTATCGGCATCCGCATCGAGGACGACGTGCATGTCACCGCCGATGGCCCCGAGGTGCTGAGTGCCGCCCTGCCGGTGGAAGCCGCCGAGATCGAGGCGCGCCTGGCCGGCTGAGGGCGCGCATGCACCCTCGTCGGGACCGGAAGCGCCGGCTCAGCCGCCGCCGATCGCCGCGAACTTGCCGGCGCGGTCCAGGCGGTAGAAGCGGCGCAGCCGGCGGCGCACCTCGGGCTGCTGCAGGCGGTCGCCGTGCCGGCGCAGCAGATCCAGGCAATAGCGGGCGGCCAGGCGGTGCGCGGTGCGGTAGCGGCCTCGCTCCTCGGCGTCCAGATCCGGACTGAAGCCGACGCGATCGAACAGGGCGCGGACGACCATCCCGCCGCGTCCCGGCCCGGCCAGGTCGGTGGCCAGCAGGAACACGTCGATCTCGGCCTGCAGCTCCAGTTCCAGCGCGCTGACCCGGCGGTCGTTGTGGCCATTCCAGCTCAGGCAGACGAAGTGGCTGACGCCCTCGGCCAGCAGGGCCAGCTCGGCCAGGTTCTCGGCGCCCAGGCGTTCGCGCGGGTCATGCCGGCGCAGGGTCTGCAGGACATCGTCGTGAAGGTACAAGGCCAGCTCGACCGCGTCCTCCGCCTGATGCACCAGCAATTGCTCGCGCGGCTGGCGCGCGCCATCCGGAAGCAGCGACCTGGCCATGGCCGGGTCGCTGGTCAGCACGGACTCGACGTCGAGGGGCAGCGCAAGCTCGTAACAGTGCGCGAGGCGGGCCTGGACGTCGGCCGGGGTCATGGAACGGGCGGCTCCGGCAACGCGGCGGCAAGCGGCACGACCACGATCGCTCAGTCCCCTGCCTCCGCGAAGGCATCGCGGCTGAGGTTTTCCGGCGCGTCCCCGGCGGCGCGGACGTCGTCCTCGATGCGCACGCCGCCGTAGCGCGACAGGTGCCCGACCAGGGTCCAGTCGACCCGGGCCGCGTGCGGGCCGGCGCGCAGGCCGTCCAGCAGCATCGGGATGAAGTAGATGCCCGGCTCGATGGTGACCACCATGTCCGGCAGCAGCGGGCGGGTCAGGCGCAGGAAGGGATGTCCCTCGGGACGCTCGATGCGGCCGCCGGCCGGTCCCGCCATGAAGCCGCCCACGTCGTGCACCTGCAGGCCGATCAGGTGGCCGATGCCGTGCGGGAAGAACACCGCGCTGACGCCGCTGGCCACCTGCTCGGCGGCGGCCATCCGCACGATGCCGAGGTCCTCGAGGACGGTCGCGAGTCGCTGGTGCGCATCCAGGTGCAGGTCCCGATAGTCGACGCCGGGACGCACCCGCGCGCACAGGGCCTGCTGCACGGCGTCGACGGCCGCGACCAGGGCCGCGAAGGCGGCATCGCCGGCGTGCCAGGTCCGGGTGATGTCGCTGGCGTAGCCTGCGACCTCGGCGCCGGCGTCCAGCAGGAAGCTGCGATGGGCATCCGGCAGGTCGTGGCGCTGGTGCTGGTAGTGCAGCACGGCCGCGTGCTCGTTCAGCGCGACGATGCTGCCGTAGGGCAGGTCCGGCTCGGCATGGCCGGTGGCCTCCAGGTAGGCGGCATGGATCTGGCGTTCGGAACGGCCGTCATGGAACGCCTGCCGGGCGGCCAGATGGCCGCGCACGGCGCGCCGGTTGGCCATGCGCATGGCCTCGAGCTCGTAGCCGCTCTTGCAGGCGCGGTCCCAGTGCAGGCGCTCGACCAGCGCCTGGGGATTGTCCGGGACGTGATCGCCGAGCGCCCAGTCCGCATCGCCGACGATCGTGCAGCGCCCGGGCGGCGGCAGGTGGCGGGTGGCTTCGGCGGCGTCGCGCACCACGACCACGTCGAAGTGTTCCAGCCAGTAGCCGTGCGGCGGCGCCGGCGGCAGGTGCCAGTAGTCGTCGGGCTGGCAGTAGACCAGGGTCGGCCGGCGTCCCGGGCTGTGCACCAGCCAGGAATCGGGCAGGTCGGCCAGCGGCAACCAGTGCAGGAAATTGGGGTTGGCCCGGAACGGCAGGGGGCGGTCGTCCTGGAAGGCGTACCTCACCCTGCCTGAAGGCAGGACGAGGTGGTCCTTGCCGGCCGCCGCCAGGGCGGCGTCGGCGCTGGCCATGACGCGAGCCAGATGGGCGGGATAGAGGCTGGCGAGCGGCGTGTGGCTGGCGACGTGGTCCATGCCCCGGATTCTGCCGGAAACCCTCGCCCGATCAAGCCTTGCCGGACCAGGCCGGACGCGCGGTTGCGCAATGTCGCCGCGGACCATGCACCGTGGCGCGGGCGCCTGTTCGCCTGCGCCACGAGTGCCTGCCCGGCCTCAGCCGCCGGGCCGCCAGCGCACGGTGGCGAACACGCTGCGCCCCGGCGTGTTGAAGCCGCGCACCAGTTCGTAGTCGACACCGCCGAGATTGTCGCCGCGCAGTTCCAGCTGCCAGTCCGGATGCATCTGCCAGGCGGCCCGCAGGTTGAACAGGACATGGCCGGGCAGGTCGATGGCCTCGGGGAAGCCGGCGTCCTTGCGACCGCCAAGGGCCACCAGCTCGCCGCCGATGCGCCAGCGGTCGCCGAGGGCGCGGTCGGCGGACAGCGCGGCCTTCTGCCGGGCACGGCGCAGCAGGGGCTGTCCGGTCTCGCGATTCTCCGGGTCCTGCACGGTGGCGGTGGCCTCCACCTGCCAACGCTCGCCGCGCCAGCCGTACTCGGCCTCGACGCCCTCGATGCGGGCACGCGCGATGTTCTCGGCCCGGGACACGCCGCCGCCGGTGAAGCTGATCAAGTCCCGCAGATCGGTGCGGAACGCGCGCAGGCGCAGCTCACCGGCGACGCCAAGCGCGATATCGGCGCCCAGTTCGAGGCTGCGCGAGCGTTCCGGCTCGAGCTCGGGGTTGCCGGCGAAGAAACCGCCGAAGCCGGGCGAATACAGTTCGTTGAGGTTGGGCGCCCGGAAGCCCTCGCCGAAGCTGGCGGACAGGCGCAGGCCATCGGCGACCCGCCAACCCAGGCCACCGGAGAACGTGGTCTCGCCCCCGAAGTCGCTGTTGTCGTCATGACGGCCGACCGCCTCCGCTTCCAGGGCCCCGGCCCGGCCCCGCCAGCCCAGGTAGGCCGCGCGGTTGCGGCGGTCGCCGGCGTAGGGTTCCCCGAAACCGCTGAATGCCGCCCCCTCCTCGTCCAGCCAGTTCAGGCCGAACAGCAGGTGCTGACCGGGGCTCAGCTGCCAGGCGTTCTGCCAGTCCAGCGAGCGCCGCCGGGTGCGGAAATCCGAGCCGTTGATCGGTGTCACCAGGTCGTTGCGGCCCTCGGCGGCGACCAGCTGGTGGGACCAGCGCTCCGCCAGCGGCCCGGCCAGGGACACCGACAGGGTCTGCGTTCGCGCTTCCGACTCGGCCGGTCCGAAGGTGGCTTCGTTGGCGCCGGCATCGAACTGCGCATCGGTGTCGGCGCGGAACACCCGCGCCTCCAGCGCCTGTCGACCGAGATCGACGCCCAGCGCGACGCTGGCCGACCGCTGATGCTGGCCGTCGTCGTCGGGGAAGTAGCCGAAGCCGTTCTCGTTCTGCGCGGAGAAACCGTCGCTGCGCTCGTCGGCGACCGCAGCGGAGACCCGCACCGCGCCGCTGCTTCCCAGCGCAGCTTCCAGGCGCCGGGTGTTCCAGCTCCCGTAGGACAGCGCCGCGCTGCCGCCCTGCGGCCGGCGCGTGAACACCTGGATCACGCCGCCGATCGCGTCCGAACCCCAGAACGCCGCCCGCGGCCCGCGCACGATCTCGATGCGCTCGACCTGGACCAGGGGCAGGTTCGAGAAGTCCAGCGCACCCGTGTTGAACGAGGACACCCGGACGCCATCGACCAGGACCAGGACATGGTTGGAGTTGGTGCCGCGCAGGAACAGCGAGGTCGCGCCGCCCGGACCGCCGGTCCGGGCCAGGTCGATGCCGGCCTGCAGGCGCAGCAGGTCGAGCAGGTCGCGCGCCTGACTGCGCTCGATCGCCTCGCGGTCGACGACGGTGACAGGCACCAGGGCGGCATCGACGGTCTCGCTGCTGCGCGAGGCGGTGACGGTGGTCGGCGCCAGGGTCGGCGCCTGAGCAAGCACGACGGCAGGCAGCAGGCTGCCGGCCAAGGCCAGGTAAAGGGTTTTCATCGGTGGGGCTCCGTAGTCTTTGTTCGCACACCCGCGAACGCGCGGAGGTCCCGACGGCGAGGACGGCCCGGCCCCGATGCGACGAGGCGGCACGCACTGGCCGCGTCGCCCGCCGCAACGCTCAGTCCGCCCGCCGAAGGAACGGCGGGCACTCGACGAGGCCGGTCTCCGGGCTGGCGATCGTGGCGGTGCGAGGCACCGACAGCGCCGGCCGCCTTCCCGGGACGAGAGGTCCCAGTGGCTGATGGCCGGCTTCGAATCGCTCACCGTTGCGGGGGCAGCGCCGGACTTGCACCGGCTTCCCGTTTCACCCGCCAGCGGCGGGCACCTCGAAGCGGCGCCATTCTAGCACCGCGCTGGCGAGCGTCCTGCGTTGGCGGTGCAGTCGGTGTCCCGCGGCCCGTGCGGTGCGGTGCGGCGACGCAGCGCCCGGGACGATGCGCGCTGCAGGGGCCGCCGCCGCCGGGCAACACGCAACCCGGCTAGACTTGCGCGGGTCGAGGAGGAGACGACGACGAATGACCGTGGCCCCGCTGCCCCGCCCTGAAGACGTCCGGCTGGCGATCATCGGCCTGGGCTATGTCGGCCTGCCGCTGGCGGTGGCGTTCGGACGGCGGCTGCCGACCCTGGGCTTCGACATCAACACGGACCGCGTCGAGGCACTGCGCCGCTTCCAGGACGACACCCTGGAAGTCACCGCCGAGGAATTGCGCGACGCCAGCCAACTGACGGTGTCGGCCGATCCGGACGACCTGGTCGGCCGCGACGTCTTCATCGTCACCGTGCCGACGCCGATCGACGACGCCCGGCGCCCCGACCTGCGGCCGCTGGAGTCGGCCAGCCGTACGGTGGGCCGCGCGATCCGGCGCGGCGGCACCGTGGTCTTCGAATCCACCGTGTATCCGGGCGCCACCGAAGAAGTCTGCGTACCGATCATCGAGCGGGAATCGGGTCTGCGCCTCAACGTCGACTTCTACGCCGGCTACAGCCCGGAGCGGATCAATCCCGGCGACCGCGAGCACCGCCTGGAGAACATCACCAAGGTCACCGCGGGTTCCACCCCCGAGGCCGCGGATTTCGTCGACGCGCTGTACCGGGTGGTGGTGCAGGCCGGCACCCACAAGGCCTCCAGCATCCGGGTCGCCGAGGCGGCCAAGGTCATCGAGAACACCCAGCGCGACCTCAACATCGCCCTGGTCAACGAACTGGCGCTGATCTTCCATCGCCTGGGCATCGATACCAGCGAAGTGCTGGCCGCAGCCGGCACCAAGTGGAACTTCCTGCCCTTCAAGCCCGGCCTGGTCGGCGGCCACTGCATCGGCGTCGACCCCTACTACCTGACCCACAAGGCGCAGCAGATCGGCTACCACCCCGAGGTGATCCTGTCCGGGCGCCGCATCAACGACGGCATGGGCGCGCACGTCGCCGAGCGGGTGGTCAAGCTGATGACCCGGCGCCGCATCCACGCCTCGCAGGCGAACATCCTGGTGCTGGGGCTCGCCTTCAAGGAGAACTGCCCGGATCTGCGAAACACCCGCGTGGTCGACGTGATCGCCGAACTGCGCAGCTACCACGCCAACGTCGATGTCCACGACCCGTGGGTGAGCGCCGCGGAGGCGCAGCACGAGTACGGACTGTCCCTGGTCGACACGCTGCGCCCCGGCCATTACGACGCGATCATCCTTGCGGTCGGCCATCGCCAGTTCCTGGCCATGGGCGCGCCGGCGATCCGTGCGCTGGGCAAGCCGGACTGTGTGCTGTTCGACGTCAAGCAGGTGCTGCCGCGGGAGGCGGTCGATGATCGGCTGTAAAACAGCAAGCAGGGGGAGCGCGGCCTCGTCGCGCCCCGGTGGCCCCGGATTCCCGCCGACCTGCCGCCGGGCCCTGGGGGCGCGGCCATGAGGGTGCTGGTGACCGGGGCGGCCGGATTCATCGGCGCGCGGCTGTCCGAGCGGCTGCTCGAGCGCGGCGACGAGGTGCTGGGCTACGACAACGTCAACGACTACTACGACCCGACCCTGAAGGAAGCGCGGCTGGCACGGCTGCTGCCGCAGGCGGGCTTTTCGCTGGTGCGCGCGTCCCTCGAGGACCGTGCGGCCCTGCAGGCGGCGTTCGACCGCTTCCAGCCGCAACGCGTGGTCAATCTTGCCGCCCAGGCCGGGGTGCGCTACTCGCTGACCAATCCGCACGCCTACGTCGACAGCAATCTGGTGGGCTTCATCAACATCCTCGAGGCCTGCCGGCACGGCGGCGTCGAGCACCTGGTCTACGCCTCGTCCAGCTCGGTCTACGGCGCAAACCGCAAGCTGCCGTTCTCGGTGCGCGATCCGGTCGACCATCCGGTCAGTCTGTACGCCGCGACCAAGAAGGCCAACGAGCTGATGGCGCACACCTACAGCCACCTGTACGGCCTGCCGACCACCGGCCTGCGCTTCTTCACCGTGTACGGGCCCTGGGGCCGGCCGGACATGGCCCTGTTCCTGTTCACCCGGGCGATCCTGGCCGGCGAGCCCATCGATGTGTTCAACCACGGGCGCCACACCCGGGACTTCACCTACATCGACGACATCGTCGAGGGCGTGCTGCGCACCCTCGATCACGTCCCCGCCGCGGACCCGACGTTCGATCCGCTGGCGCCCAATCCGGGCAGCTCGGCGGCGCCTTATCGGGTCTACAACATCGGCAATGACCGGCCGGTGCAGCTTTCCACGTACATCGGACTGATCGAGGACTGCCTGGGCCGGCGCGCCGAGCAGCGCATGCTGCCGCTGCAGCCCGGCGACGTCCCCGACACCCATGCCGACGTGGCCGAACTGGCCGCCGATACCGGCTATGCTCCGAGCACGCCGGTGGAGGACGGGGTGCGGCGTTTCGTGGCCTGGTACCGGGACTATTACGGGTGCTGAGTGCCCCGTCGGATGGCCAGGAAAGTGTGATAGCGTTCACATTCTGAGCGGTCCTGAGGAGGGTTCCCATGAGCATGCTGGCAAGGGTTGCGTCGCTGATCGGCCTGGTTCTGACGCTGGCCGCCTGCGCCGCCGGACCGCGTCCGGGCGAGATGCCGGTCGCCGACCCCTCGATCCAGGCGGTCGAGGTCTACCGGATCGGCGTCGACGACATCCTCCGTGTCTCGGTCTGGCAGAACCCCGACCTCAATGTCGAGGTGCCGGTGCGCCCCGACGGCAACATCTCGGTGCCCCTGGCGGGCGACGTGCCCGCCGGCGGCCGCACGCCGCAGGAAGTGGCCGAGAGCATCCGCGAGCGCCTGTCCTCCTACCTGCGCGACCCCAACGTCACGGTGATCCTCACCGAGCTGCGCAGCCACGAGTACCTGGCCCGGGTGCGGGTGACCGGCGCCGTGCGCTCGCCGGTGTCGGTGCCCTACCGGCAGGGCATGACCGTCCTGGATGCCGTGCTCGAGGCCGGCGGACCCAACGAATTCGCGGCGGCCGACCGCACCCTGCTGCATCGCAGGGCCGATGGCGGCAGCCGCGCCTACCCGGTGCACCTGGACCGCATCCTCAAGCGCGGCGAGCTGGCCACCAACCATGCGGTGCAGCCGGGCGACGTGATCACCGTTCCCGAGCGCACCTTCTGACCCGGATCGACGCACGCTGATGTTCGGCAAGGACCCCACCGTCACCTCCGGCGACGCCGTTCCGGTCAGCGAACTGGCGCCGCTGCTGGTGCGCGAGGCACGTCGCCACAACCTGTTGCTGGCGCTCGTGTTCGCCGTGATCGCGTTGTTCGCCCTGCTGTTCGGGCTGTTCGTGCTGGAGCGCAGCTACGAGTCGTCGGCGACCATCCTCGCCCAGCAGAGCGACATCATCCAGCCGCTGCTGGAAGGCCGCGCGGTGCCGACCGGCGTCACCGACCATGCCGGCATCGCCCGCCAGGTGATCTTCGGCCGCCGGGTGATGTCCGAGATCCTGGAGATCGGCGGCTGGCTGGCGGCGGCGCCGTCGCCGATCGAACAGGACCGTCTGATGGAGTCGATCCGGGGCCGGACCCAGGTCTCCGCGCCGCGACCCAACCTGATCCTGATCAGCTATCGCGACAACGATCCGACCCGCGCGTTCCGGGTCACCGATGCCTTCGCGCGCCTGTTCATCGAGGAAAGCCGCGAGGCCAAGCTGCGCGAAAGCCGGGACGCCTACGAGTTCATCGACAGCCAGGTGCGCGACTACCACGGCAAGCTGACCGAGGCCGAGCAGTCCCTGTTGCAATACCGCTCGCGCAACGTCGACGCCCATCCGGGCAGCGAGGCGGACGTCAACGCCCGCATCAACGCGCTGCGCACCCAGGTCGAGCAGGCGCGCATGGCGCTGCTCGAGCAGCAGTCGCGCGCGCAGTCGCTGGAGGCCCAGCTCGCCGGCGAATCCGAGGTCACTGCGGTGGCCACCCGGGAGTCGCTGTACCGGGGCCAGCTGCTGGAGCTGCAGGCGCAGCTCGACCGTCTGCTGCTGACCTACACCGATCAATACCCCGACGTGGTCCGTACCCGCCACCAGATTTCCGACATCCAGCGCCAGCTCGAGCAGGAGCAGGGCCGTCGCGAGCGCGGCGAGCGCGGCGACTCGCTGTTCGACAACGCCCAGTTCAATCCGCTCTACCAGGAGCTGCGCACGCGACTGGCCGAGGTCCGCCGCGAGCTGGCCGCTTCGCAGTCCCGGCTGTCGATCGCCGAGTCCCTGCTGTCCGCCGAGCTCGACCGCGCCCGCCGGATCGCCGCATCCGAGGGCGTTCTGGCCGAGCTCACCCGCGACTACGAGGTCAACCGCGACATCTACCAGGACCTGCTGCGCCGGCGCGAGAACGCCCGCGTATCCATGGT
The DNA here is from genome assembly GCA_019634735.1 of Lysobacterales bacterium. Taxonomy (NCBI): domain Bacteria; kingdom Pseudomonadati; phylum Pseudomonadota; class Gammaproteobacteria; order Lysobacterales; species Lysobacterales bacterium. Next base: position 172,519 of record JAHCAT010000008.1, read on the forward strand.
CCTGGACCAGGAACAGCGCGGCCTGACCTTCCGCATCCAGGACCCCGCGGTGATCCCGCTCCGCCCAACCGGCCTGCGCCTGATGCACGTCGCGGGGGCCGGGCTGGCGGCGGCCTTCGCGGTGCCGCTGGGACTGCTGTTCGTCGCGGCACGCTTCGACCCGCGGGTGCGCACCGCCGGCCAGCTCGAGCGCCTGGGCGTACCGGTCCTGGCCACGGTGCCGCCCTACCTGACCCGGCGCGACCGGGTCCGGGCGCACATGCGCTGGGCGTTGGTGGCATTCATGGTGGTGCTGGTGTTCGGCGCCTACCTGCTGACCTACTGGCTGCGACAGGGGCAGGGCTGATGGCCGGCAACGACGGCACGGGAGCAAACATGGCCGACCACGGTTCGCCGGCGCGGCCGATCGCCCGCTACAGCGAGAGCTACGAGCTGACGCCCCGCAAGCTTGAGGAGCGTCGCCTGATCCACCGCAGCGACCCGGTCCGGCACCATGCCGATGCCTTTCGCGAGATCCGCACCCGCCTGCTGGAACTGGGCGGCGCGCGCAACTTCATCACCATGGTCGCGCCGATCGGCCACGGCTGCGGCGGCAGTTTCGTCGCCCGGAACCTGGCCGCCGCGTTCGCCCTGGACGAATCCAAGACGGCCCTGCTGATCGACTGCGATCTGCACCACCCCAGCCAGCACGTCGCCCTGGACGTGAAGCCCGAGCATGGCGGACTGGTCGATTACCTCGATCGCGCCGATGCCGACCTGGAAGACGTGCTGTACCCGGTGGGCGTACCACGCCTGCGCCTGCTGCCGGCCGGCGGCCAGCGCGAGGCAGGCGGCGAGTACTTCTCGTCGTTCCGGATGCGGGCGATGCTGGATTCCCTGCGCAGCCGCTACACCGACCGCTACATCATCCTGGACGGACCGGCTGCGGTCAGTTCGCCCGACGCCCGCATCCTCGCCGAACTGGCCGACTTCGTGGTGCTGGTGGCCGGCTACGGGCGGGTGCTTCCTCAGGCGGTCGAGAAGGCGGTCGCCCGGTTCGACCCCGAGAAGCTGGCCGGCGTCGTGTTCAACCAGCGCGTCTGACGTCACCGCAGGCAGCGCGTCACCGCAACCGTGGGAAGGCCGATGAGCATAGCCCGCAACATCGCAGGACCCGCCCGCCGCCAGGCCGCCCTCGCCCTGGGCATAGCCACGGCGCTGGCCGCGGCGCCGGCGCAGGCCTGGCGTCTGGACTATTTCCTGGAGCTGGCGCTCGAGCACAACGACAACGTCCTGCTCTCCGAGACCGACCCGATCAGCGACACCATCGCGACGCCGGCGCTGGGCTTCGACCTGCGCAACGACGGCAGCACGGTGCAGGCGCGGCTCGCCGGCGTCGTCGAACACCGCAACTACTTCGAAAACGCCTACGGCAGCGAACTGCTCGCCGAGTTCGACGGCATGCTCAACTGGGTGGCGATCCCGGGCCGGCTGCATTTCGTGGTGCAGGACCGCCTGACCGTGCAACCGGTCAGCCTGGCCGCGCCGGACGCGCCCGACAACCGCCAGCAGATCAACATCTTCGCTGCGGGCCCCACCCTGTTCTTCCGGATCGGCCCCACGGTCAACGGCCAGGCAGAGCTGCGCTACATCGACACCTGGGCCCAGGACAGCGCCGGCTTCGACAGCCAGCGCCTGAGTCTGGCACTGCGCGGCGCCAAGCAACTCGGCCCCGGCAGCACCCTGTCGGCCAACCTGCAGGCGCAACGCGTCGATATCGAAGGCGCCGGGCTGGCGTCGGACTACGACCGCTACGACGCCTTCCTGCGCTGGCGCCGCAATCTGCGCAGCTTCGACCTGGAACTCGACGCCGGGTACTCCTGGCTCGATTTCGACGATGGCGGAAGCCGCAGCAGCCCCCTGCTGCGCGCCATGGCCGCCTGGCGGACCAGCGAGCGCACCTCGCTGTCGGCGACCGCGATGCGGCGGTTCTCCGACACCGCCGAATCCCTGATCGAACCGGTCAGCCTGGACGGCACCATTCCGGCGCCTACCCTGCCGCCCGGCGCGATCAGCGGCGACGCCGCGATCAACGCCCTGCCCTTTCGGGAAACCAGCTTCGAGCTGACCTGGGCCTACGCGGGCGTGCGTGCCACCTTCGCCGGCGGACCGTTCCATCGGCGCCTCGACTACGTCGCCGACGACGGGCCCGACCAGACCGGCCGCGGCGCACAATTGGGCTTCGGCTGGCGACTCAGCAGCAACCACCGGCTGGAGGTCGACGCACGGGTCGAGCGCCTGCGCTTCCTGGCCACCGGCATCGAGAACGACACCCGCTACCTGGCGGCCTTCCTGCACCGCTCCTACACGCCGCACTGGAGCTCGCGGATGGGCTACACCCGGTACGAGCGCGACAGCAGCGAAACCGGCCTGAGCGCGAACCAGAACATCTGGTACGTGGCCGTGACCTATACCCGCTGATGGCGCAGGGCCTGCTCGTCACGGGCGGCGCCGGCTACATCGGCAGCCACGTGGTGCGCCAGCTGACCGCGCGCGGCGAGCGCGTCGTGGTGCTCGACAACCTCAGCACCGGTTTCGCTCAGGCGGTGGTCGGCGCGGAGCTGGTGGTCGGCGACATGGCCGACCGGGCCCTGGTCGACGCGCTGCTGCACCGGCACCGCTTCGAGGCGGTGCTGCACTTCGCCGCCCACACCGTGGTGCCGGAATCGGTGGCCGATCCCCTCAAGTACTACGGCAACAACACCTGCGGCACGCGCAGCCTGCTCGCCGCCTGCCAGGCCGCGGGCATCCGCCGCTTCGTGTTCTCCTCGACTGCCGCGGTGTACGGCATGCCGGCCTCCGGGGTCGCGGACGAGGACACCCCGACCGCGCCGATCAACCCCTACGGCATGTCCAAGCTGATGAGCGAGCACATGCTGCGCGACCTGGCCGCGACCGGGGCGATGCGCTACGCGATCCTGCGCTACTTCAACGTCGCCGGCTGCGATCCGGACGGGCGCATCGGCCAGTCCACGCCCGACGCCACCTTGCTGGTCAAGGTCGCCTGCGAGCACGCGGTCGGCCGACGAACCCAGCTTGCGGTGTTCGGAACCGACTACGACACGCCCGACGGCACCTGTATCCGCGACTACATCCACGTCGACGACCTGGCTGATGCCCATCTGCGTGCCCTGGACCACCTGCGCGCCGAGGGCGATCCGCTGCTGCTCAACTGCGGCTACGGACATGGCTACAGCGTCCGCGAGGTGATCGACGCGGTGGCCCGGGCCAGCGGCGCCGCTCTGAACGTGGTCGAACGACCGCGGCGTGCCGGCGACCCGCCCAGCCTGGTGGCGCGCAGCGACCGCCTGCGCGAGCTGCTGGGCTGGCGCCCGCGCCATGACGACCTGGACTTCATCGTCGCCAGTGCGCTGGCCTGGGAGCGTCGGTTGGCCGACGGCGGCGGGTATCGCCGGGCGCCGGCCTGAGCCGGATGCGCACCCCGGCGTATCCGGGCATCGCGCCGCAAGGTCCCGACCCGTCTCCCAGGCCCTGCCGCGTCGCGGCGACCGCGGCAGACGGGCCGTCCGGCGTGCCGACCTCAGTCCTCGCGCCGGGCCAGGAACAGCGGGTAGGGCGCGGGCGCGACCAGGCCTGCCAGTTCGCCGACCCGCTCGACCAGTCCATTGGCCAGATCGACCAGGTTCTTGCGCGCCTCGAATGGCGGGTCGTAGAAGGCGCGCCGGCGCAGGATCGTGAACCCGTGGCGGCGCAGCAGGGCGGCGGCATCGCCGGCGTCGTGGTGGCGGATGCCGGGACTGGGATGGCGGTCCAGCGCGCGACGTCCGGTGAGACGCCGCCACAGGCGCGTCAGCAGCGGCGAGGTCTTGGTCGCCAGCACCAGGTGGCCGCCGGGGCGAAGCACGCGGCGGACCTCGGCCAGGTAGGCCTCGTCATCCGGAACGAACGGCAGCACCACCACGGACAGCACCAGGTCGAAGGCGGCGTCCGGGAAGTCCAGGCCATCCGGGCGGCAGCGTTCGAACGGCAGCGGCGCGTATTCGCGACGGGCGAAATCGACCCGCCGCTGCTCGACGTCGACGCCGACGATGTCGGGGTGGCTGCGCGCCACCGCCCAGGCGATGTCGCCCCAGCCGAAACCGTAATCGAGCACCCGCCCGGGCGGCACGCGGGCGACCATGTCCAGCACGGCCCGATGGCGTCGTCGCTGATGCGCATCCTGCGGCGCATCGCGATGGAAATGCGCCGGTACGCCGGCGGTCACCACCGAACCGCTAGAATCCTCCACGCTGCCACTCCGTCCAGGCCCATCCCGATGCGTCAAGTGTACCGCCCGACCGGATCTGCCGCGGTGCGGCTGGCGGCCGTCCTGCTGCTGCCGGCGTTGCAGGTCCTGGCCACTCCGGCAGCTCGGGCGGAGGCGATCCGCTTCGAGGATGTCACCGCGGCGGCGGTCGACCGGCTGGCCGATTCCGATTACCGCTTCGACGCGGTGTGGACCGACTTCAACGGCGACGGCTGCCCGGACCCCTTCGTGTTCGGACACGCGGACCCGGCGACCAGCCGGCTGTGGCTGAACCTGTGCGACGGCAGCGGCCGCTTCCAGCTGGTCGGCAACGACGCGGTCCGGCACTACATCAATCCGCCCGTGCTGCCGCTCGGCGCCGGCTGGATGACCGTGCTCGACGTCGACGGCGACGGCCGCGAGGATTTCTGGCTGCGCCACGCCAACATGCTGGCCGGCTGGTACCGAAACGGCAGTGAGGCCGGCGCCTTCGTGCCGCGCTTCGCCGACAAGCACGATGCCTGCGACGATGCCTGCGTGTTCGCCGACATCGATGGCGATGGCCGGATGGACCGCATCCACCCCGACCGCCGGGTCGTCGACATCGCCAGCGGGCGGCAGCTTCACGGTCCAGCACGCACGCGCGGCGAGGCGATCGTCTTCGACGTCGACGGCGACGGCTGGCCCGACATCGTGCAGCCAGCCGCCGGTGGCTGGTGGCGCAACCATGCGGGCCGGCTGAGCTGGGTCGAGGCGGGGCTGGGCGGCGACCGGCCGCTGCTGGCCGCCGACCTCGACCGCGACGGCCGCCTCGACCTGCTCACGATCACCGACGGTACCGATGCCGGCAACGGCAGGCTGCATCTGCTCCGCAACGACGGCGACGGCCGTTTCTCCGACGTCACCGCTGACAGCGGGCTGGCCGACCTGCCCGTGCAGCGTTGGCACGCCGAGTACGGCAACGCCGTGGCCGGCGACCTCGACAACGACGGCTGGCCGGACCTGGTGCTGACCAGCCTGGAGCGCCGTCAGCCGGTGCTCGTGTTCCGCAACGAGGGCGGCCTGCGCTTCCGCCGGGTCGAGATCGATCTCGGCGCCACCGGCCGCGGCAGCGAGGGCCATGCCGCGCGCGCCGACCTGTCCGACTACGACTTCGACGGTCGCCTCGACCTGGTCAAGACGCAGGCGGACAGCAATCTCGGCCTGTGGCGCAACACCAGCGCCGGCACTGGCCGATGGCTGCAGGTCCGTCTGCGCGGCCCGCAGGGCAACAGCGACGCGGTCGGTGCCCACGTCCGCTGGTTCAGCGCCGGCAGCGACCGCCTGCTGGCCCATGCCGCGGTGCAGGTCGGTCCGGGGCACCCGTCCCGGGTGCTGCACGCGGGCCTCGGTCAGGAAGATCGCGTCGACCTGGAGGTGCGCTGGCCGCATGGCGGACCGGCGTGGCGCCATGCCGGACTGGCCGCGGATCAGGCCGTGGTCGCCTTCCCGGACGGTTGCCTGATCGATGGCTGGCGTCCCGGCGAGGGCTGGCCGATGGCCGCGCCCGGCGACTGTCCGCGCCGCGGCGAGCCGCTGGAGCCGGGCAAGGCGGTCGCCGCTCCGCCAGTGCGTCCGGCAGTCAGAGCAGCCGCCGGCACACTCGCCGGCCTGCTGGCCTCGGTGCGCAGCGCCACCACGGCGGCCGTCGCCGATCGCGGCGGCCGCATCGAGTTGCGGCGACATGGCGCGGTCGGGGCGTCGGTCCTGGCCACCTTCGGCATCCCGCTGCCACCGGGCGCCCTCACCGATGCGCGCGACCTGCGCATCCTCGACGAGCAGGGCGAGGAACTGCCGGCGCTGGTGACGCCCACGCTGCGCTGGCACTTCCGGGACGACAGCCTGCGCGCGGTCAGGGTCCAGCTGCGCGTGGACCTTCCCGGAAGCACCCGCACGCTGCGTTTCGCCCTCGGCCAGCGGCGGACCGCACCCGACCCCGCGCCGGCGCCCTACGCCGACGGCCTGGTCGATGGCGGCAAGGGCGTGCGGGTACCCGGAGTCCTCGCCGTGCTGGAGCCGGCCTGGCTGAGCGGTTCCGGCATCGCCGGCCCGCAGTCGCCGGCCGGCCGCGACAGCCGTGCCTACGACGCCTACTTCGCGCGCCAGTTCCAGTGGGCCGCGCCGCTGCCCGCCGAGGACCCCATCGCCTTCCTCTTCGATCGCGCCAGCACGCTGTTCAAGCAGTACCTGCGCACCGGCGACCCCGACCACCTGGCCGCGGCGATCGAGAGCCACCGCTTCTACATGGGCAAGCTGGTGCGCGGCCGCGATCCGGAAAGCCCGCAGTGCACCGGCGGCTGGAAGTTCGGCAGGGTCAACCCCTGCGACGTGAAGTTCGTCTATATCGAACCGATCCTGCTGCATCTGGCCCTGACCGGCGACGACACCCTGCACGACGACGCCCTGATCGAGGCGATGGCCTCGCTCTGGGATCGCGGCGGCTGGAGCGGCATCCGCGGCCCCTACCTGCGGGTCGACCAGGACTTCACCGAGCGCCAGGCAGGCCTGGGCCTTCTCGCCCTGGTCAAGGCCTGGGAACTGACCGGCAATGAGCGCTACCGGCGCAGCATCGACCAGCGCATCGGCTGGCTGCAGGCGCACCAGCAGGCCAACCCCGACGGCCTCGGCGACGACGGCTGCTGGCGGCACAGCTGGCAACGGCACGAGGGCAGCAATTACGACCCGGCCACCGACGTCCGCGGCTGCTCACCCTGGATGAGCGAGAACATCATCGACGGCCTCTGGCAGGCCTGGCTGGCGACCGGCGACGAGCGCATTCCCGGCATGCTCACCCGCTTCGGCGGATGGCTGGAGGCGCACGGCTGGATCGGCGAGGAGGCCTTCCGGAAGGCTGGCCACTCCTGGCGGGATCCCTGCAGCGGACCGCGTGGCCAGATCGCCTGGTACTTCGGATCGTCGCAGGCAAGCCTCGAGCAGCTCATCGCCATCCAGGATTCCGAGGGCTGGTACAGCGATGCCCACACCGTGCAGCTCGCGCTGCCGGTGGCGTTGGCGCGCTTCTTCGAGTCCGACCCGGACCGGGCCCGCGCGCTGGAACGCCGCCTGGACCTGGTGGCGCACTCCTGGTCGACGGCCTGCGCCGCCTCCGCGGCCACGCCACGGCGCTTCAACTGGAACAACCGCGGCAGCGGCGTGGTGCAGTGGCTGCGGCGCAACCTGCCGTCGCCAGGATCCGCACCGGAGCACCCCGCAGCGCTGGACACGCCGCGATGAAGGTGTTGCACGTCACCTTGTCCTTCGCCAACGGTGGCCGCCGCGAGGCGATCGCCGCCCTGGCGGCGGGTCTGGCCAGGCACGGCGTGAGCAGCAGCCTGTGCTGCCTGGACGCCCTGGACTCGACACCCGGGGAGCGTGCCGCCTTCACCGACGCCTTCGCGCTGGGCCGTCGCAAGCTGTTCGACCTGGGCGCGCTGCGTCGCCTGGCGCGCTATTGCGCCAGCCAGGGCATCGACGTGCTGCACGCCCATGATGCGGCGAGCGAGGCGACCTGCGCGCTCGCCATGCCATTCACCGGCACGCCGCTGCTGATGAGCTTCCATCGGACGCGAAACTTCGAGTCGGCGCGCCTGCGCGACCGCATCCGCAACGCCGTCGTCGGTCTGCGTGTCGGCGCCGTGGTCACCGCCTCACGGGAACGCCGGGACCACTTCATCGGCAGCAACTGGGTGAGCCCGGCCAAGGTGGAGTGCATTCCGCTGGGAATCGATCTGGAACGCTTCGCGCCGGATCCAGATCGACGCGCCGCGCTCCGCGCCGAGCTGGACCTGCCTGACGACGCGCTGCTGGTCGGCTGCGTGGGCCACTTCGGGCCGGAGAAGGGTGTCGATCTCGCCATCGACGCCTTCCAGCGCGTCCTGTCCGAACATCCCGACCAGCCCTTGCACCTGGTGGTGCTGGGTCGCGGCGAGCCGGAGCATGAGCGCCTGGTTCGCGCCCGGGTCCAGCCGCAGGCGGCGCAGCGCATCCATTTCTCCGGTTTCCGCACCGATCCGGAGCGCTGGTTCCAGGGCTTCGACGTGCTCCTGCATGGTGCCCGCAACGAAGCCTTTGGCCTGGTCCTGGCCGAAGCCCAGGCCTGCGGGGTGCCGGTGGTCGCGGCAGCCGTAGGCGGCATTCCGGACGTTGTGGTCGACGGCGCGACCGGATGGCTGGCCGGAACAGCCGACGCCGAGCATCTCGCCGCCAGCCTGGCGCGGCTGCTGGCCGATCCGCCGGCACGCCTGGCGATGGCGGCGGCAGCCAGCCGGCATGCCGCGTCCGCCTTCAGCCGGGATCGCTACGCCCGGAACTTCCTGGCCCTGTACCAGCGCCTCCTGGACGGCAGGCGCTGACGGGCGGCGGCCCCTCCCCGCATCCCGATGGCTGTCGCACCTCAGCCATCCCTTGCAACCATCGCCTACCTGCCAAGCGTGTGCCGCCCTGCGAACGCACCGCAGTTCTGCCGTCCCCTGCCCTGCGGGGGACCTGATTGGCGTCGAGTCTCAGCCTCTGCCAGGCGGCGTTTCGCAAATGCGACGGCACCGCACTTCTCTCCTCCCCCGCCTGCGGGGGAGGAGCGGGGGAGAGGGCTGCCCCGGCCAGCACGCCCCGCTGGAGAGGCGTCGTGAAGCGCATGGCGCCGACCTGCGTGGCGTGACCGTCAGGGCCGACGCCTCGGCCGCAGGAACTCAGATGAGCGCCTCGATCACATCCGGGTGGCCCAGGAACTGCCTGGGACTGGCGGTCCGGCCGTAGGCGCCCGACTGGAACACCACGACGAGGTCGCCCGGTCCAGCATCCGGCAGCTCCACGCGGTCGCCAAGCAGGTCGAGCGGCGTGCACAAGGGCCCGACCACCGACACCGTGCCGCTGCCGGGACGATGGCCGTTGATCGCGACCGGATAGTTGCGGCGGATCACCTGGCCGAAATTTCCGGAGGCCGCCAGGTGCTGGTGCATGCCGCCGTCGGTGACCAGGAACGGATGACCCCGCGAGACCTTGCGGTCGATCACCCGACAAACGTACAGGCCGGCCTCGCCGACCAGATAGCGACCGAGTTCGAGGACGATGCGCGCCCCCGCTCCGAAGTCGGACGCGCAGCGACCGGCCAGGTCGGCCAGCGCCTGCTTCACCGGCGCAAGGTCGAGGCTGCGGTCGCGGTCGCTGTAGGGAATGCCGAAGCCGCCACCGAGGTTCAGGGTGCGCACCGGCGCCGGCAGCAGGTCGAGCCAGCCGCGCAGCAGGTCGTAGCTGCGCTGCTGGGCCTCGACGATGGCTTCGGCGCTCAGGTTCTGGGAGCCCGCGTAGCAATGGAAGCCTTCGAAGGCGAGACCGGCAGCGCGGATCCGCGCGAGCAGCTCGGGCACCTGCTCGGCGTCGACGCCGAACTGCTTGGCGCCGCCACTCATCTTCATGCCGGACGCCTTCAGCTCGAACGGCAGATTGACGCGCACCGCCACCCGCGCCGGCGTGCCGGTGCGCTCGCTGGCGGCGACCAGGAGGTCGACTTCGCGGAACGACTCGAGGTTCACAAGGATGCCGGCCGCCTGTGCCTGCACGAGTTCGGCTTCCGACTTGCCGGGCCCGGCGAAACTGACATGATCGGCAGCCATGCCGGCATCCAGAGCGACCCGCATCTCGCCCGCGGAGGCGACATCCAGGCCGTCGACCCGCCGCGCGAGGTGGGCGACCAGGGCCGGCATGGGGTTGGCCTTCACCGCGTAGTGGAGATGGATGCGTTCGTCCAGGCCGCTCCGCAGCGCCGCCACCCGCGCATCGAGACGGCCGCGGTCATACAGGTAGCAGGGCGTGCCCCCGACCTCGGCCACGACGCGCGAGAGGGGGCGTCCCCCGACCAGCCACTCGCCGGCGCCGTTGCGCGGCCAGTCCCGCAACACCATCCCTGCCTCGACCATCGTTGCGCCTGCCTCCGTTCGTCGTGCGGAGGGCGTGACCGGCCCCTCCGTGATGTGTCCCGGCCGGTCCGCGCCGGCGCCGGTCCCGGGACCCCCGCGCCGACCGGGCGCTGCTGCGCGCTCCGCGCTCATGGAGGCTGCCGGGGCCGAACCCGTTTCCTGTCCACCCTCGGATTCTCCGGTGCCGCCGGTGGCGCCCCGTCCCCGGATGGCCGGCGACCATGGACCCGGTGCCGGGGGCTCCCGAAGTGTCCTTGCGGGTCTGCAGCCGCGCCCCGGCGAGCGGGCCAGGAAACGGCGCCATGGTAGCGGCTGGCGGCCAGGCCGTGCGCTTTCCCGCAAGCTTTTCGTGATGCCGTCTTGATTATTCAGGAGCGGAACGGCCAATATCCGCCGCCGCGTGCCGGAACGCACGGCCACATTGCGAACCCGGTACCTGGAATCGCCCATGAACCGCCCGGCCGAATAACCAAAAAAATCGCCGGCGCGTGAAACGTATCACGAAACCACGGGCCGCTTCGGGCCTATGATCCGCCTCCCTTGGCGGATTCATCGCGTCCCGCCACATCCGTTTCCGCCAAACCGTGGGGGTTTCCGGAATATCATGCAAAAGTTTTCTTTGCGGCCGTTTGCCGCTTTCGCCTGGTACCTTCTGGCCGGCCTTGCCGGCCAGCTCTTCATTCCTTTCGGCAGTGCCGCCGCTCAGGCGCTGCCCGATGCCGTGTTCAACGGCGGGTTCGAGCCCTGGTCGCCGCCCACAGCGGTCCGCAGCATCACCCTGACCGGCAACGCCACCCTGGCGCCGGTCGAGCTGGTGTCGATGGGCATCCCCTTCCCGCCGGGTGCGCTCGGCGATGCCGGCCACGTCCGCATCCTGGACGGCAGCGGCGCCGAAGTCGCCGCCTTCGTCCGTCCCACCCTGCGCTGGCACTGGCTGGACAACAGCATCCGCGCGGTCAAGGTGCAGTTCTTCGCCAATCCGGCCGGCCAGTACCGGTTCGACACCAGCGCACCGCGCAGCCTCCACCTCGCCGAGCAGCCCTACGACAACGGCACCCGGCCGGGCAAGCAGAACGCCCCGGTCCCCCGGCTGCTGGCCACGCTCGACCGCACCTGGCTGGTCGATTCCCTGATCGCCGGCCCGCAGCGCCTCTGGGATGGCCAGCACTGGTACGACCGCTATGTCGACCGCCAGTGGCAGTGGGCGACCAATACCGCCTATTCGGGCGTGCATGGTTTCCTGTTCGACCGGGCCTCGGTGATCGGCCTGCAGTATGTGCGCAGCGGCCGCCCGGATTTCTTCGCCGAATTCTACAATTCCGCGACCTTCTATCTGTCGAAGATCAAGACCACCGGCAACGGCGGCGGCTGGCCGGACTGCACCGGCGGCTGGGTATTCGACGGCGTGAATGCCTGCGATCCGAAGTATTCCTATTCGATGCCGCACCTGCTGCTGATCGCGCTGGCGGGCGACGATACCCGGATCAGCCCGACCACGCTCGCGCATATGGTGCACAACCAGATGCAGGGCGGCTGGGCCGGCGTGATCGGCGCCTACCAGGGCGGCAGCCAGGCCTGGACCGAGCGCAAGATCGGCCTGGCGCTGGAGCACGTCGTCAGCGCCTACGAAATCACCGGCAACCCGGCCTGGCGCCAGCACATCGTCGATATCGTCGGCTGGCTGCATGGCCACCAGCAGAGTCCACCTGGCGACCCGTTCACCGGCGCCTGGACCCATTCGTGGCAGACCCACGAAGGCATGACCTACAACGCCGCCACCGACGTGCGCGGCGGCTCGCCCTGGATGAGCGCCAACATCGTAGGCGGCCTGTGGCGAGCCTGGCGGGTCACCCAGGACGCCCGCATCCCGGTGATGCTGCGCGACTTCGGCCGCTACATGGAGCAGCACGGCTTCGCGCCCGATTCCCTTGCAGGCAACTGGCGCAGCGCCTGTAACGCCGGCGGCACCATCGGCTGGTACTTCTCCTCCGGCATCGCGCCGCAGTCGGCCGTGGTCGCCATCCAGAACAGCAACGGTTCCGGGGCGGACAGCCACAACCCGGAGCTGCTGATGGTGATGGCGGCAGCGCGCCGGTTCGAGTCCGATCCCGGCTGGCGGGCGCAGTTCGACCAGCGCATAGCGCGCCTGTCGATGTATCTCAACCTGTCCTGCGCCGCCGCATCGCACACCGCCCGTGCGTTCAACTGGCAGCACCGCAATCCGGAGGCCGTATGGCTGCTCGAGCAATGATCCGCGTCCGCCTGGCCCTCGCCACCGCGCTGCTGGCAGCCTCGCCGCTGTTGCCTGCGCAGACGCCGGACGGCGTGTTCGCCGGCGGCTTCGAGCCCTGGTCGGGTCCCAGCGCCGGACCGCTGGCCTTCCAGAACCAGGCCGCGCAGCGCATCGACCAGATGCTCGACTCCAACTACCGGTTCGATGCGCTTTTCGTCGACTTCAACAACGACGGCTGCAAGGACGCCTTCATCTTCTCCCACTCGGACTGGGGCGCCACCAGCCGGCTCTGGCTGAACCGCTGCGACGGCACCGGCACGTTCACTTACGCGAGCAACAGCCAGGTCAACCACAACATCGCCGCCAGCAGCAATCCGCTGGCGTCCGGCTGGCTGACCGCGCTCGACTTCGACGGCGATGGCCGCCAGGACTACTGGTCGCGGCATGGCAACGCCATGGGCGCGCGCTACCGCAACGGCAGCAGCCAGGGCAGCTTCCTGCCCTGGTTCACCGGCAAGGAGAACGCCTGCGAGGGCTACTGCGCGTTCGCCGACATCACCGGCAGCGGCAACCTCGAGGTGGTCTACAACAACCGCCGCGTCGAGCACATGATGACCCGGCAACAGCTGCGCCCCAGCAGCGGCAACGCCGCCTACCAGGTGGTCGGCGACGTCACCGGCAACGGATGGCCGGATATCGTGCAGCCGGCCAACGGCGGCTACTGGCGCAACGACGGCGGCAACCTTACCTGGGTCGCGGTGCCCGCGTTCACGGGCGGCCGCTTCATGCAGATGCTGCTCGCCGACCTCGACAACGACGGCCATCTCGACCTGTTCCTGCTCGACGGCCAGCAGTTCTCGCCCAGCGACCGCGGCCTGCTGTTCCGGAACACCGGAAACGGCGGGTTCACCAACGTCAGCGCGGGGTCCGGCCTGGCCAGCATCGCCAGCAGCGACTACGGCAACATCATCGCCGCCGACTTCGACAACGACGGCTGGCAGGACCTGCTGGTATCCGGTGTCGGCGGATCGGTGCGCCTGTACCGCAACAACCGCAACCTGACCTTCACTGCCGCAACCGGCATCGATTTCGGGCAGGCTGCAGGCCAGGGTCCGGGCGGATGGCAGTCGGCGGCGCCCCGTGCGGACGTCGGCGACTTCGACAACGACGGCAAGCTCGACATCATCAAGACCCAGTTCCTGTCCAACGTCGGCCTGTTCCGCAACCTGACCGCCACCGACGGCGCGCGCTGGATGAAGGTGCGCGTGCGCGGCGGCGGCGGCAACAGCGACGGCATCGGCGCCAGCGTCCGCTGGTACCGGCCGGGCACCAACGTGCTGGTCTCGCACATGCCGGTGCTGGCCGGCGAGCAGCACCCGCAGACCCACCTGCACACCGGCCTGGGCGGCAATGCCACCGTCGATCTCGAGGTGCGCTTCCCGAACGGCGGCCCGGTCCGGCGCTTCAATGGCCTGGCCAGCAACCAGGAGGTCATCGTGTACGGCAACGGCTGCCTGATTCAGCACTGGCAGCCCGGCAACGGCTGGCCCCTGCAGGCACCGGCGGGCTGCGGCTCGCCCTGAACGACGGCGGCATCGCGGGCCGGCGGGCTGTCGGACAGCCTGCCGGCTGCGGCCAGGCGCCGTTCGGCACGCCCGTGACGCGATGCGCCGCACGAGCAACCTGAAGCGCGACCGCAGCGATCGTTCTTCAAGATTTGGTGGACGGTGCGACGACCTGCAGGGCTTTGCCGGAGGGCGGAGCGGAACGGATCTCGCCGAGCTTCCCGGACCCCGTTCCTGCGCCCCGCTCCCCAGGCCCCGACCACCAGCGGGGACCTGACGTCACTCGGGAGCCGGTGGCAGGGCACCTGGGGGACCGTTGCAGGACGTCCTGCCCGCTGGTCCCGTGCCTGACAGGACCGGCGAGCGCCGCCGCTCCCTGGCTTCGCTCCCGCCGCACGCTTGGCTGGCCCGACGAGGGGATACGCATGTTCCGCCGCGCCATGTCACCTATGTCCGCGCGGCGCAGGCGCGAAGGCGGCCTGCGCAGTTGCCGACGCACCCCCGGCATGTCAGCCTTCCGCTGTCCGGATGGAGAACGCCCGCCATCCGCCCTGCTGCCGCGGAGAACCGCCATGGATGCCAGCTCGCCGTTGGCCGACGCCGACGTCGTCACCCTGACCGCCTGCCCGGCCTGCGGCGGCGACCGCCATCGTCGCCTGGCCACCCCGGGGCGCTGGATCGGACCGGAGGTGTTCGCGCCGCTGACCGGCCGGCTCGGACTGGCCGGCTGTCGCGACTGCGGACTGGTGTTCGTCAATCCCCGGCCGTCCTCGGCGCGCCTGGGAGCCTTCTACGCCGGCAGTACCTACGACTGCCACGAGACCGCCGGATCGTCCTCGGCCGGAAAGGTCGCAGACCACCTGATGACCATCATCGAGCGGCATCTGCCCGCAGCGGCGCCGCGGCACGTCCTGGATTACGGGGCGGGTGGCGGCGGCTTCCTGCTGAGTGTGCGCGAGCGGGGCTGGCGCGCCTCGGGCCTGGAGCCGGGCAGGCGCGGCCTGACCGCGTGCAGGGCCGCCGGCCTGGACATGGTCGAGCGGCCAGAGGAATTGCCCGACGCCCGTTTCGGCCTGGTGACCTTCCATCACGTCTTCGAGCACCTGGAGGACCCCGCCGCGGTGCTGGCGACGGTGCGCCGGGTGCTGGCGCCGGACGGCCGCCTGTTCATCGAGGTGCCCAACGCCAGCGCCCTGCGGGCCCGGCTGGCGATGCCCTGGCTGACACGACGCTTCGCCATCGACGAACGCTACCGCGCCTTCCCGATCCACCTTGCCTACTACAGCCGCGCGACGCTGACCCGGGTGCTGGCCGATGCCGGCTGGGCCGTTGAGCACAGTTTCACCGTCGGACTGGGGCTGGACGAGTATTTCGTCTCCGATCCAGCCAAGCACCCCCCGGCACCCTCGTCGGCCCCGGCGCCGCAGAAGGATCAGGCCGCGGACGCCGCGCCAGTTGCCGGCAGCCACCAGCGCAAGCGATTGCGCCACCGCCTGCGCGACGGCTTCCTGGGCATGGGCTGGGGAGAAAACCTGGCCGTGATCGCCCGGCCATTGACGCCGGAATCCACAGCGGCCTGAGAGCCCGTCGATGGTGCGTTGGCGCCGCAGCGGCGCCGCGTGCCAATCCGCCTGCGCCGACTTAGGGCGATCGGGGACGAAGTGGACGTGTCCGCAAGCAAGGCGCGCATGGGTCTGAATCGGTGCGCGCACACATTGTGGGCAAGCCATGCGGCTTGTCGTCTCGCAAGCGCGGCCCTCTCCCCCCGCCCCTCTCCCGCGCCGCGGGAGAGGGGAGCACATCAGACTCCGAGTCCCGAGTCCCGAGTCCCGAGTCCCGGGTCCCGGGTCCCGGATCCCAAAGTCAGGTCATGCAACCCTGCGCGCAGCGAGGCCGAACCGGGCAGCAAGTCCCAGCAGGCCGGCCAGCAACAAGAGCCACAGGCCGCCACCCAGCGGCACGGGCAGCATCGGATTGCTGACGCCCACCGGCACGTCGGCGCGGCAAGGCGGTGGCGAACCGTCCGGTGCGCACTCGGCACCGGTCTCCGGCGTCACCGTGACCACGTTGAGGATCGGGTTGGGTGGGTTGCTGGCCACCGTGGCATTGATGGTGAAGACCACTTCGGCGCCGGCAGCGAAGTTCGGCACGGTGACGTTGATGGCCCCGGAACCGGCCGCGACCGGACAGGCCGCACCGGCGCAGGTCCACGCGAACCCGGTCAGGCCAGGCGGCACCGGGTCGCTGATGGTGACGTTGAGGACCGGCAGCGATCCCAGGTTGCGCACCGTCACCGTGTAGACCAGCGAGCCGCCGGGCGGGGTCGCGGGCACACTGGCCACCTTGGCGACCTGCAGCGGGCCCAGGCGGGGGATCGCCACGGCCGATGCCGCAGTGCCGGCAACCGGGCCGGCGAAGGTCGCGGTGCCATTGGCCACCACCAGATTGAGCGCCTGTCCGGCAGCGGCATCGGCGGGGCGCACCGTGTACTCCGCGCTGCACAGCGCGGTATCGGTGGTCACCAGCGTTCCGGTGCCGTTGCCGGCCCAGGGCTGCGCCGCCAGGGTGAGCGCCTGGCAGACGATCGGCGTATCGATCAGGGACGGGTCGGGTTCGACCAGGCCGACCGAAGTCAGCTGCTGGGCGTGGCTGTTCTTGACCGCGAAGGTGTAGCGCAGGCGGTCGCCGACGCTGGCGAAGCCACTGTTGTCGGCATCGTCCAGCAGCAGCGGGCTCTTGACCACGCGGATCTCCGCGCTGCCCGCCAGGTTCTGGCGCAGCACCACGTCGCCCGCCTGGACCGGCCCGGCGCCGGCGTCGACCCCCACCACCTCGACCTCGTTGAACACCAGGCCGGCGGCGGCGTCGCCCGCCGTCACCGTATAGCTGCGGGTGCACACCATGTGCGCGCCGACCGCCAGCGTGCTGCCAGGACAGGCCACCACGCCCTCCAGGTCGACCAGCACCAGCGACGCCAGGGCAAGCGAGCCGTCGTTGTAGAGCGTGTAGTGATAGTCGATCTGTTCGCCGGCATCGAGCAGACCGTTGAAGTTGCCGTCGACGTGCGTGCCGCCGGCGAGCAGGACCACGATGCCCTGGTCGGGGGTGATCAGGCCGCCACGCGGATTCAAGCTGGCATGCCGGACCAGGGACCGGTTGCCGGCGAGATCCATGGCGGACGCCGCCAGGCCGGCCTGCCAGGCCCGGCCGGCCGCCCCGGAACGCTCGACAGCGCACAGGACCGAGTCGCCGGGCGACAGTGCGCCGGGCTGGGCGAAGCCCGCACCCTGCCGGGTCTGCAGGTCGCAGGTCAGCGCCAGGCCACCGCCGGCGAACAGGCGCAGGCTGGACAGGGCCGAGCTGCCGGTGTTGCTGACGGTCACAAAGGTCGACGACCCTGCCGGCATCAGCCGGGCGGCGTCCGGATCGACCTGGATCGCCAGTCCCGCGGCGGCCACGGCCTTGCTGGCGGCGACCGAAGCGAGCAGTGCCGCCAGCACCGGGCCGGCGACGGAGCCGGACCGGCTGCGCGGCGCGGTGTTGGGTTGCGTGTCGATCATGGTCATGTCCGAAGTCTCCCCGGGTTCCCGGTGTGCCTGGTCCGTGGGTGCATGGTTGCCTACCCTCTGCGTCGTGTCCATGCTCAGCGGAATCCCGTGAACACGGCGGTGCTGGTCGAGCTGACGACCTGGCCACCGGGACCGCTGCCCGAGGCCGTCGCCGTGTTGACCACGCGCCGTTCCGCCACATCCTGGGCGGTCAGCACATAGCTGGCCGCACAGTTCAGGGAGTCGCCCGGCACCAGGTCGCCCAGCCCGAACGGCTCGAAGCGGTCGCGGAACAGCTCGTCCCCGCGCAACACGGTGATCGGGTGGCCGAACGCGGTCAGCGGGCTGCAGGCCAGGTCGGTGACACGCGGGTCGAGCAGGGAGATCGCCGTCAGGTTGGTGTTGCCGGTGTTGCTGACCACGAAGTCGTAGAACAGCACGTCGCCGACATCGCCGTACCCGTTGCCATTGTTGTCGATGCCCATCTCCACCGTCTTCACCAGGGTGATCGCCGTGCCGTTGGCGCTGATCGGCGCGCAGGCGGCGGATTCGACGGCGAAGGTGCCCGTGATGTTGGCGCGATTGAACAGGCCGTTGCCCGGCTGGCCGGTGCACTGGCCGTTCTGCACGCCACCGGCCAGCACCGCCACCGGGACGGTGAGGGTGTAGGCATGGACGGCGCCGGAGGCGATCGTCACGTTGGCGGCGGACACCTGCACCGTGCTGCCATTGGCCGGCGCGAACTGGCCACCCGGCAGGGCCGGGTTGACCTGGCCCGAACTCGTCTCGACCCGGGCATTGCCGTTGTAGACCAGGCCATTGGCGGTGTGGTCCAGGGTGTCGGTAAGTGTGTAGACCGCGGGCGAGCCACCCAGGTTGCGCACCTCGATCAGGTAGCGCACCAGGTACATGTTCGGCCCGGTGGTCGTCACCGACTGCACGCTCTTGACCAGGTCGACGCTGATGGTCGGCACCACCGCGCACTGCGGCAAGGTCGGCTGGCTCTGGCAGTCCACCGGCGGCCGGTCGTTCAGGGCAACCACGTTGGCGATGCGCAGCACGCCCGCCGGGATCGGGTCGACCACCTGGACCTGGAAGGTCGCGGTGACCACGCCCGGCGAGCCGCCCGCCGCCGCCGGCACGTCGACCAGCGTGTCGCACGGCGTGCCGCCGACCGAACCGGCCGCGCAGGTCCAGGTCGGCGTGCCGCCCACGAAGGTGGTGTGCTGCGGCACCCACTCGTTGATCAGGGTGTTCAGCGCCGCGGCGCCCCCTTCGTTGCGCACCGTGATGGTGTAGGTCAGCACCTCGCCCGGCTGGGCGATGCCGTCGGGGATGATGCTCTCGCCGGTGACCGCCTTGCTGACCGAGAGCGCGGGCGCGGTCGGCAGCGTGGCGCAACCGGCCGGCTGCGGTACCACCGAGCAGTCGGGCGGCGGCAGGCCGGTCTCGTGGGCCAGGTTGGTGATCGTGCCGACATTGGCCGGAATCGGGTCGTTGACCGTCGCCAGCACCGTCAGCACCAGAGCGCCGTTGCCCGGCACCGTCAGGCCGCTCCAGGTCACCACGCCGCCGGCATGGTTGCCACCGTTGTCGGCGCTGACGAAGCTGGTATTGACGTCGAGCACGTCGGTCACCGCCACGCCCGTGGCCGGTTGCACGCTGCTGTTGGCCAGCGTGATGGTGTAGGTGAGCAGCTCACCCGGCTGCGCCAGGCCATCGCCACTGGCATCCGAGACCGACTTGGACAGCGTGACCTGGGCCTGCGGCACCGGCGTGGTCACCGTGTCGGTGACCGGACCGACCAGGGCGTTGCCCGGATCGCGACCCTCGGCGCTCGCCGTGTTGACGATCTGCCCCGCGTTCACGTCGGTCTGCTGCACCACGTAGGTGCCAGTCAGCACGCAGGTACCGGCCGGGGCCACGCTGGCACAGGTGATCGAGTTCGGGGTCAGCATCGGGTCGCTGACCACGACATTGGTCAGGGTCACGTTGCCGGTGTTGGTGGCGGTGATCACATAGGTCAGGGTCTGGCCCAGCGTCGGGCTGCCAGTCGGCTGCGACTTGACGATCGAGAGCGCGGGCTTCTGCTGGATCGGGGTGGTCACCGTCGAGGTCAGCGGACCCACCGGACCAGTCGGGCTGGTGGCCTCGGCGCTTCCGGTGTTGACGATCTGACCGGCGTTCACGTCGGACTGCTGCACCACGTAGGTGCCGGTCAGCACGCAGGTGCCGGCGGGCGCCACGCTCGGGCAGGTGATCGAGTTCGGCGTCAGCATCGGGTCGGACACGATGACGTTGGTCAGGGTCACGTTGCCGGTGTTGGTCGCGGTCACCGTGTAGGTGATGGTCTCGCCCACCGCCACAGTGCCGACCGGGCCCGTCTTCAGGACCGACAGGGCCGGGGTCTGGGCGATCGGGGTGGTGACCGTCGAGGTGACCGGGCCCACCGGGCCGATCGGGCTGGTGCCCTCGGCGCTGCCGGTGTTCACGATCTGACCCGCATTCACGTCGGACTGCTGGACGACGTAGGTGCCGGTCAGCACGCAGGTGCCGGCCGGGGTAACGCTCGGGCAGGTGATGCTGTTCGGAGTCAGCATCGGATCCGACACGATGACGTTGGTCAGCGTGACGTTGCCGGTGTTGGTCGCGGTCACCGTGTAGGTGATGGTCTCGCCCACCGCCACAGTGCCGACCGGTCCGGTCTTGAGGACCGACAGGGCCGGGGTCTGGGCGATCGGGGTGGTCACCGTCGAGGTGATCGGACCGACCGGCGTGTTGCCAGGACCGGTGCCTTCACCCGAACCGGTGTTCACGATCTGACCCGCATTCACGTCGGACTGCTGGACGACGTAGGTGCCGGTCAGCACGCAGGTGCCACCAGGCGCGACGCTCGGGCAGGTGATCGAGTTCGGGGTCAGCATCGGATCCGACACGATGACGTTGGTCAGCGTGACGTTGCCGGTGTTGGTCGCTGTCACCGTGTAGGTGATCGTTTCGCCCACCGCCACCGTACCGACCGGACCGGTCTTCAGCACCGACAGGGCGGGGGTCTGGGCGATCGGAGTCGTGACCGTCGAGGTGACCGGGCCCACCGGGCCGATCGGGCTGGTGCCCTCGGCGCTGCCGGTGTTCACGATCTGACCCGCGTTGACATCGGACTGCTGCACCACGTAGGTACCGGTCAGCACGCAGGTGCCACCAGGCGCGACGCTCGGGCAGGTGATCGAGTTCGGCGTCAGCATCGGATCCGACACGATGACGTTGGTCAGCGTGACGTTGCCGGTGTTGGTCGCGGTCACCGTGTAGGTGATCGTCTCGCCCACCGCCACCGTGCCCACCGGACCGGTCTTGAGGACCGACAGGGCCGGGGTCTGGGCGATCGGAGTCGTGACCGTCGAGGTGACCGGGCCCACCGGGCCGATCGGGCTGGTGCCCTCGGCGCTGCCGGTGTTCACGATCTGACCCGCGTTGACATCGGACTGCTGCACGACATAGGTACCGGTCAGCACGCAGGTGCCGGCCGGGGCAACGCTCGGGCAGGTGATGCTGTTCGGGGTCAGCATCGGGTCGGACACGATGACGTTGGTCAGCGTGACATTGCCGGTGTTGGTTGCGGTCACCGTGTAGGTGATCGTCTCGCCCACCGCCACGGTACCGACCGGGCCGGTCTTGAGGACCGACAGGGCCGGGGTCTGGGCGATCGGGGTGGTGACGGTCGAGGTCACCGGACCCACCGGGCCGATCGGGCTGGTGCCCTCGGCGCTGCCGGTGTTCACGATCTGACCCGCATTCACGTCGCTCTGCTGGACGACATAGGTACCGGTCAGCACGCAGGTGCCGGCCGGGGCAACGCTCGGGCAGGTGATGCTGTTCGGGGTCAGCATCGGGTCGGACACGATGACGTTGGTCAGCGTGACATTGCCGGTGTTGGTCGCGGTCACCGTGTAGGTGATGGTCTCGCCCACCGCCACCGTGCCCACCGGACCGGTCTTCAGCACCGAGAGGGCCGGGGTCTGGGCGATCGGGGTGGTGACCGTCGAGGTGACCGGGCCCACCGGGCCGATCGGGCTGGTGCCCTCGGCCGAACCAGTGTTCACGATCTGACCCGCATTCACGTCGGACTGCTGCACCACGTAGGTGCCGGTCAGCACGCAGGTGCCGGCCGGGGCCACGCTCGGGCAGGTGATGCTGTTCGGCGTCAGCATCGGATCCGACACGATGACATTGGTCAGCGTGACGTTGCCGGTGTTGGTCGCCGTTACCGTGTAGGTGATGGTCTCGCCCACGGCCACCGTACCGACCGGACCGGTCTTGAGGACAGACAGGGCCGGGGTCTGCGGGATCGGGGTCGTCACCGTCGAGGTCAGAGGCGGCGTCTGGGTCGAGCTGCCGGTGCCGGTGTTGACGATCTGGCCGGCGTCGATGTCGGTCTGCTGGACCACGTAGGTGCCGGTCAGAACGCAGGTGCCGCCAGGCGCGACGCTCGGACAGGTGATCGAGTTCGGGGTCAGCATCG
>JAHCAT010000009.1 GCA_019634735.1 Lysobacterales bacterium
GCCCGCCGGACCGGCTTGCGTCAAGTCGAAGGCCCCGCCCACGCGGGGCCTTCGCATTTCAGGGGGTCGGTTCGTGTACGACTCCCCTTCCGTGAGGCGACGGGCCCGCTCAAGTCGTCGACGAGCCGGTTCCACGGGGCTGCAAAGCGCACTACCCTAGGTGCCAGGCCAGGACGCGCGGTTCGCGTCGGGCCTCCCTCCCCGGAGAAATCGATGACACGAATCCTGCCGACCCTGGCGGCCGGCGCAGTTGCGCTTGCCTTGCACACTCCGGGCATCGCCCGGGCCGATGCCGTCGACTCGCTGGACGACGCGGGGGAGACGGCACGCCGCCTCGATCGCGTACAGATCACGGCGACGCGCCGCGAAGAGGCAGCCCTCGAGATCCCGGTGGCGGTGACGGTCGTGGATTCCGAGGACATCCTGCGCATGGCGCCGCAGACGGTTGCCGACCTTCTGCACGGCGAGCCCGGCACCTACGTCCAGCAGACCACGCCCGGCCAGGGCGTGGTGATCATCCGCGGCCTCAAGGGCTCCGAGGTCCTGCACCTCGTGGATGGCTTCCGTCTCAACAACGCGTTCTTCCGTAACGCGCCCAACCAGTACGTGGCCCTGGTCGATCCGCTCAATCTTGCGGGAATCGAGGCGGTGCGCGGTCCGATGTCGACGCTGTACGGCAGCGATGCCATGGGCGGCGTCGTGCAGTTCCTGACTCCCGAGCCGCGGTTCGCGGGCGCGGACTGGCAGGCGGGCGGTCTGCTGCGGGGGCGGTGGTCCAGCGCCGACCGTAGCTGGCACGGCCGGGCCGGGTTCGAGACCGGGCGCGACGGTGTGGCAATCACCGGCGGCGTGAGCTGGCAGGACGTCGGCACCCTGCGGGTCGGCGGCGGCGAGCGCCTGCCGTTCACGCAGTTCCAGCAGCGCAGCGGCGACCTCAAGCTGCTGCTCACCCCGGCCGGCAGCGCGCATGCGCTGATGGCGTCGTTCCAGTACAGCAAGCAGCCGGAAACGCCGCGCCACGATGCGCTGGTGCCGGGATTCGGGCAGTCGCTGCCCGACAACGCGGAGTTCCTGTTCAAGCCGCAGGCCCGCGAATTCGGTCACCTGCGCTATCGCTACACCGACGCCCTGCCGTTCGCCGACGACATCGAGGTCCATCTGGGTCGCCAGAAAGTCGTCGACGACCGGACCACCCGCGAGACCGGCACGGCGAACCGGGACCTCGAACGCAACGCCAGCATCCTGCGGGGTATCACCGCGCAAATGACCAAGACCCTGGGCGAACGCCATTTCCTGACCTATGGCGTTGAGTGGTACGACGACCGGGTCGACAGCTTCCGCGAGCGCGTCAACATCAATACCGGGGCGGTGACGGCGCGGCCGAGCCGCTACCCGGATGGCTCGACGATGGCCTCCCTGGCCGCCTACGTGGCGGACGACTGGCTGATCACAGACCGCCTGGACGTCAACCTCGGCCTGCGCTACAGCCGCTTCGACATCGACCTGCCGCCCACCATCAACGGCATCGGGGTGTCGCTGTCGCCCTCCGATGTGAACGGTCACCTGGGTCTTGCCTTCAAGCTGGGCGAGCACCTGCGCCTGGTCGGCAATGCCGGGCGCGGCTTCCGCGCGCCCAACATCTTCGACCTGGGCACCTTCGGCGACCGGCCCAGCAACCGCTTCAACATCCCCAACCCGGACCTGGCGCCGGAGACCGTGAACACCTTCGACCTCGGCCTGAAGTACGTGGATCCGGCCTGGCAATGGGAGCTGATGGCGTTCCGCTCCAACTATCGCGACAAGATCACCTCGGTGCTGACCGGGGAGCTGACCGACACCGGGCGGGCGATCGTGCAGTCGCGCAACGCCACCCGCCTTGTCCTCGAGGGACTGGAATCCGGACTGC
Organism: Lysobacterales bacterium; assembly: GCA_019634735.1. Taxonomy (NCBI): domain Bacteria; kingdom Pseudomonadati; phylum Pseudomonadota; class Gammaproteobacteria; order Lysobacterales; species Lysobacterales bacterium. The sequence goes on from JAHCAT010000009.1 coordinate 1,907, forward strand.
GCTGGATGCCGACGGCGGAATGGCAGGTCTACGCCACCGGCACCTGGACGCGCGGTGACGAACGATTCGAGGGCGAGCAGTATCCCGCCGACCGGATCCCGCCCCTGTTCGGCAAGCTGGGTGCGCGCTGGGCGTTCGCTCCGGGCTGGGAGCTTGAGGGCTGGAGCGTGTACGCCGGCAGCCAGGACCGCCTGAGCCCGCGCGACGCCAGCGACGCCCGCATCAATCCGCAGGGTACGGCCGGCTGGGCCACCGTCAATGCCCGGGTGGGCTGGCAGGCCACCGAGGCGGTGATGCTGCAGCTGACCGCCGCAAACCTTGCCGACAAGCGCTATCGGGAGCACGGGTCCGGCCTGGACGAGCCCGGCCGCAACCTGTCGCTGGCGCTGGACTGGCGCTTCTGAGCCTGGCCTAGCTGTCCGCCAGGCGCGGACCGGGCGCATCGCGGGCGATCGCCCGCCAGCCGATGTCGCGCCGGTGCTGGGCACCGGCAAAGCCGATCGAGTCGACCCGCGCCAGTGCCCGGTCCCGGGCCTGGAGGACATCGTCGCCGAGCGCGCAGACCGTGAGCACCCGCCCGCCTGCCGTCCGCACGCTGCCATCGTCTGCCAACGCGGTGCCGGCATGGAAAACCTTGACGTCGTTCCGGTCGTCCTCGCCCAGTCCGTCGATGGGGTCGCCGGTGCGTCCGCGCGCCGGGTAGCCCGCGGCTGCCATGACGATGCCCAGGCTGGGGCGCGGGTCCCAATCCGGAGCTACCGAATCGGGGTGCCCGTCAAGCGCGGCCTCGAGCACCTCGACCAGGTCCGAGCGCAGGCGCAGCATCACCGGCTGCGTCTCCGGGTCGCCGAAGCGCACGTTGAACTCGAGCACCTTCGGTGTGCCGTCCGCCATCACCATGATGCCGGCGTAGAGGAATCCGGTGAATGGCCGCCCCTCGTCGGCCATGCCGGCCAGGGTCGGTACGATCACCTCGGCCTCGATCCGGGCGGCGATCTCCGGGGTCACCACCGGCGCGGGCGAATAGGCGCCCATGCCCCCGGTGTTGGGGCCGGTATCGGCCTCACCCAGCCGCTTGTGGTCCTGCGAGCTGGCCATGGCGACGAAGCGGCGGCCGGAGGCGACCACGATGTAGCTGGCCTCCTCGCCGTCGAGGAACTCCTCGATCACCACGCGGGCGCCGGCCTGCCCCAACTCGCCCTGGAAGCAATCGCGCAGCGCGGACTCCGCCTCCGCCACCGTGGTCGCCACGGTGACCCCCTTGCCGGCGGCGAGTCCGTCGGCCTTCACCACGATCGGTGCGCCGTGGTCGCGCACGTACGCCAGGGCGGGCTCCAGCGACCCGAACACCGCGTAGCGGGCGGTCGGGATGCCGTGTCGGGCGAGGAAGTCCTTGCTGAAGGCCTTGGACGCCTCGAGCTGGGCGGCTGCCTGGCTCGGGCCGAAGCAGCGCAGGCCGGCGGCCTGGAAACGGTCGACCAGGCCCGCGGCCAGCGGCGCCTCGGGGCCGACCACGGTCAGGCCGACGCCTTCCCCGCGCGCCAGGGCCAGCAGGCCATCGAGGTCGGTAATGGCGATCGCGACGTTGCGCAGGCCGGGCTCGCGCGCGGTGCCGGCGTTGCCGGGCGCGACCAGGACCTCGCTGACCCGGGACGAGCGGCCCAGCTTCCAGGCCAGGGCATGTTCGCGGCCGCCGCCGCCGATCACGAGCACTTTCATCGCCAACCGGTCCTCGGGGAGAAGGGCGCGATTATCGCCCACGTGGCGCGCCGCCGAGGGGACGGTCGCCGCACCGTCCGTGCCGGCGTCGGCCGGCCTCGGCATAATGACCGCCCCGGCGCGCCGTTCCGGCGTCGCCGCAGAACTCCGGACGGACCGCACAGCATGGACAAGGCCGAGCAACTCAAGCAGGCGGCGCTGGACTACCACCGCGCGCATCCGCCCGGCAAGATCCGGGTGGCGCCGACCAAGGCCCTGGTGACCCAGCGCGACCTGTCGCTGGCCTACTCCCCGGGCGTCGCGGCCGCCTGCGAGGCGATCGTCGAGGATGCCAACGCCGCCTCCCAGATGACCGCCCGCGGCAACCTGGTCGCAGTGATCAGCAACGGCACCGCGGTGCTGGGCCTGGGCGACATCGGACCGCTGGCGGCCAAGCCGGTGATGGAAGGTAAGGGCGTGCTGTTCCAGAAGTTCGCCGGCATCGACGTGTTCGACCTGGAAATCGACGAGCGCGACCCGGACCGGCTGGTCGACATCATCGCCGCGCTGGAGCCCACCTTCGGCGGCGTCAACCTCGAGGACATCAAGGCGCCGGAGTGCTTCATCGTCGAGCGCAAGCTGCGTGAGCGCATGAAGATCCCGGTGTTCCATGACGACCAGCACGGCACCGCGATCATCGTCGGCGCGGCGGTGCTGAACGCCCTCGAGGTGGTCGGCAAGCGCATCGAGGACGTGGTGCTGGCGACCAGCGGCGCCGGCGCAGCGGGCATCGCCTGTCTGGACATGCTGGTGGCGCTGGGCATGAAGCCGGAGAACATCCTGGCGGTGGACCGCGACGGCGTCCTCTACACCGGACGCCCGGGCATGGACGCCGACAAGGCGCGCTATGCGCGCGACACCGACAAGCGATCGCTTGCGGAGATCGTCGTGGGCGCCGACGTATTCCTGGGCTTGTCCGCAGGCGGCGTGCTGAAGCCGGAGATGGTCGCGGCCATGGCCGAGCGGCCGGTGATCCTGGCGCTGGCCAACCCGAACCCCGAGATCCTGCCCGAGCACGCGCGCGCCGTGCGACCGGACTGCATCGTCGCCACCGGCCGCAGCGACTACCCCAACCAGGTCAACAACGCACTGTGCTTTCCCTACATCTTCCGGGGCGCGTTGGACGTCGGCGCCACAACCATCAATGAGGCCATGAAGCTGGCCTGCGTCAGGGCGATCGCCCGGCTGGCGCGCATGGAGGCCTCCGACATCGCGGCCAGCGCTTACGGCGGAGCGCCTGCGGCGTTCGGCCCGGAGTACCTGATCCCGCAGCCCTTCGACCCGCGCCTGCTGGTCGAACTGGCACCAGCGGTGGCGCAGGCGGCAATGGATTCGGGCATCGCCACCCGGCCGATCGTCGACATGGACGCCTATCGCGAGAGGCTGTGGCAGTTCGTGTTCCGGACCGGCCTGATGATGAAGCCGGTGTTCGCCGCCGCCAAGCGTGACCGCAAGCGGGTCTGCTACGCCGAGGGCGAGGAGGAGACCGTGCTGCGCGCCGTGCAGACGGTCGTCGACGAGGGCCTCGCCACCCCTGTCCTGATCGGCCGGCCGGCGGTGATCGAACGGCGCATCGAGCGCCTGGGTCTGCGCATCCGGGCCGGCCGCGACATCGAAGTGGTCAACATCGACGACGACCCGCGGTTCAACGACTACTGGCAGCTCTACCACTCGATCATGCGCCGCAAGGGCGTGACACCGGCCGTCGCCAAGGCGATCGTGCGCTCCCGGGCGTCGGCGATCGCCGCGCTCGCGCTGCGCCGGGGCGAAGTCGACGCGATGATCTGCGGCCTGGTCGGCCGCTACCAGAAGCGGGTCCGCTACGTGCTCGACATCCTCGGCCTGGACGAGGGTGTGCACGCCCCGGCGGCGGTCACCGCGGTGATCAACGACAAGGGCACCTTCTTCTTCCTGGACACCCATGTCCAGGTCGATCCGGACGCCGAGATGATCGCCGAGAGCACGCTGCTGGCCGCCGAGCGGCTGCGTTGGTTCGGCATCGAGCCCAAAGTCGCCCTGCTTTCGCACAGCAACTTCGGCAGCCACGCCGACGCCAGCGCCAGCAAGATGCGCCGGGCCTGCGCCCTGCTGCGCGAAATGGCGCCGACCCTCGAGTTCGAGGGCGAGATGCATGGCGACGCCGCGCTCACCGAGGCGATCCGCGAGCGGCTGTTCCCCGACTCGCAGCTCAAGGGTGCCGCCAACCTGTTCGTGATGCCGAACCTGGACGCGGCGAACATCGCGCTGAACCTGGTCCGGACGTTGACCGATGGCGTGGTGATCGGCCCGATGCTGCTGGGCGTGCGGGGCGCCGCGCATGTCCTGACGCCATCGGCCACCGTGCGCCGGGTCGTGAACATGACCGCGCTCGCGGCGGTCGATGCCCAGCAGCGCGCAAGCCAGCAGCCCGGCCTGGGCTTCTGATCCGTACGGCCCCTGCGCGTCGTCCCTTGATGGTCGACCCGGGCGGGACCTCCGCGCCGGCCATGCCAGCCGCGGGGGAGCGGCTGCACGGCCGGGTCGGGGCTGCGGCAGAATGTCCCCCGGGCGGCAGTCCGCCGCCCCGCCGGTCGCTGCGGCCGGCGCCACACGGGAGACCTCGATGTCCGGCATTCTGAAGTCCGTCGCCGCCCTGGTGATCGTGGTGCTGGCGGCGCTCGCCATTGCCGTGGTGTTCGGCCTGATCAACCTGTCGGCGCTGGGCGAGTACGCCGGCAAGGTGGTCCTGGTCGGCTGCATCGTCGCGATCGCCAGTGGCGCGCTCGCGCTGCTGCTCGGCAGGCGTCCCTGAGCGCGTCCCTCCCGGCGATGTCGGCGGGCCGACCTGCCGGGGGGCGGTGGCACGTATGGCCGTTGCGCACGACTGGTGATCCCGCCGCGCCCCCCAACGCCGGGCCGGGCAGGCGGGCCGAGCGGGCCGCTTCTTGGTTGCACGCTTGCTGATCAATGGCTTGGGAAGCATTCGGCCTGGCCCGGCGAGGGCGAGGAAAGCGTGGCCACCCACGCTGTCGTTAAGGTAGACTTAACGGCCCCTGCCACTCCGGGGTGTGGCGGGAATCGCATTCCAAGAAGACGACGTCATGTGGCATTCGGGGCTGCGGCGTTACCAAGCGCGCCGCAGCCTTACTTTATCGATGCCACCTGGACACGTCGGCCACCCTGCCAGCGGACGCGCAGGCCCGGCCAGGTCTCGGATGGACGGCCTCCGCCCATGTGACCCGCCCCGTCGTGCGACCACCCCAGTACGGGCAGCTCCGTTGTGCAAAGGTGCGTTATCCCTGTTGCGCAGGTGCCCGACAGGCTCCGCGCCGATCAAGACCCTTCCTTCCAGAGTCGCGGTGGATCAGCTGCGGACCAGCGGCGGCTGACGTCCCCGCTGCCTGGTGCCGGTACTCGACGGCCGGAGGCAGCGGGCCGCTGTTCAGCGGCCTGCTAGACTCGCCCGCTGCAGCAACGACACCGATCGTCGCCGTCGTCGACGGCGCCCCGACGCGAGACCCAGCGCCATGAACGCCAGCCAGGACCCCACCCGCAACGACCTCGATCCCGTCGAGACCCGCGAATGGCTGGACGCCATCCAGGCGGTGATCGGCAGCGACGGCGCCGAGCGCGCCCACTTCCTTCTGGAGCGCATGATCGAGGAGACCCGGCGCGCCGGGGGGCACCTGCCGTTCCGCCTGACCACCGGCTACCACAACACCATCCCGCCCGAGCGCGAACAGCGCAGTCCCGGCGACCAGAACCTGGAATGGCGGATCCGTTCGATCATCCGCTGGAACGCCCTGGCCACCGTGGTCCGTGCCAACCGGCGCCCGGGTGAGCTGGGTGGCCACATCGCCAGCTTCGCCTCGGCCGCGACCCTCTACGACGTCGGCTTCAACCATTTCTGGCGGGCGCCCCATGAGGGCCATCCGGGCGACCTGCTTTACATCCAGGGCCATTCCAGCCCGGGCGTCTACGCGCGCGCCTTCCTGGAAGGCCGGATCAGCGAGACCGAGCTGGACCGCTTCCGCATGGAGGTCGACGGCGGCGGCCTCAGCTCCTACCCGCATCCCTGGCTGATGCCGGACTTCTGGCAGACCCCGACCGTTTCGATGGGCCTGGGCCCGATCATGGCCATCTACCAGGCGCGCTTCTGCAAGTACCTGGAGCACCGCGGCCTGTTGCCGCGCTCCGACCGCAAGATCTGGTGCTTCATGGGCGACGGCGAGACCGACGAGCCCGAATCGCTGGGTGCGATCACCCTGGCCGGCCGCGAGAAGCTGGACAACCTGGTGTTCGTCATCAACTGCAATCTACAGCGCCTGGACGGCCCGGTGCGCGGCAACGGCAAGATCATCCAGGAGCTGGAGGGCGCCTTCCGCGGTGCCGGCTGGAACGTGCTCAAGGTGGTCTGGGGCAGCCGCTGGGACCCGCTGCTGCAACGCGACCACGAGGGGCTCCTGCGCCGGCTGATGATGGAGACCGTCGACGGCGAATACCAGAACTGCAAGGCCTTCGGCGGCGCCTACACGCGCGAGAACTTCTTCGGCAAGTATCCGGAGACCCGCGCCATGGTCGAGACCATGTCCGACGAGGACATCTGGCGCCTCAACCGCGGCGGCCACGATCCCCACAAGGTCTACGCCGCCTACCACGCGGCGATGAACAGCGACGGCATTCCGACCGTGGTCCTGGCCAAGACGGTCAAGGGCTACGGCATGGGCAAGGCCGGCGAGTCGCTCAATCCCACCCACCAGACCAAGAAGCTGGACGACGAGGCGGTCCGCGCCTTCCGCGACCGCTTCCAGATCCCGGTGCCGGACGAGCGCATCGCCGAAGTCCCGTACTACCACCCGGGTCCGGATTCGGAAGAGGTCGGATATCTCAAGGCACGCCGCGAGGCCCTGGGGGGTTCGCTGCCGCAGCGTCGCGCACGCGCCAGCGAGAGCCTTCCGGTGCCTGGCCTGGACGCCTTCGAGCGTCTGCTCAAGGACACCGGCGAGCGCGAGATCTCCACCACCATGGCCTTCGTGCAGGCGCTCAACATCATCCTGCGCGACAAGCAGGTCGGGCCGCGCTGCGTGCCGATCGTCGCCGACGAGGCGCGCACCTTCGGCATGGAAGGCCTGTTCCGGCAGATCGGCATCTACGCGCCGGAAGGCCAGAAGTACAAGCCGGTCGATGCCGACCAGCTCATGTACTACCGCGAGGACCAGGCCGGCCAGGTGCTGCAGGAAGGCATCACCGAGGCGGGTGCGTTCTCGAGCTGGATCGCCGCGGCGACCAGCTACAGCACCAACGACCTGCCGATGCTGCCGTTCTTCATCTTCTATTCGATGTTCGGCATGCAGCGCATCGGCGACCTCGCCTGGGCGGCCGGCGACATGCGCGCGCGCGGTTTCCTGCTGGGCGCCACCGCCGGCCGCACGACGCTCAACGGCGAGGGCCTGCAGCACGAGGACGGCCATTCGCACCTGCTGGCCGGCAACATCCCCAACTGCCGGGCCTACGACCCCGCCTTCGCCGGCGAGGTCGCGGTGATCCTCCAGGACGGCATGCGCCGCATGCTGACCGAGCAGGAGGATGCCTACTGGTACATCACCCTGATGAACGAGAATCACGGCCACCCGGCACTGCCCGACGATGCCCGCGAGGGCGTGGTCAGGGGCATGTACCTGCTGCGCGATTCGGGGTTCGGGGCCCGCGATGCAAAGGCCAAGGGCAAGGCCGGCGCGCGCCCGCACGTGCAGCTGCTGGGCTCCGGCGCCATCCTGCGCGAGGTGATCGCCGCTGCCGAGCTGCTCGACACCGAGTTCGGGGTCAGCGCCGACATCTGGTCGTGCACCAGCTTCTCGGAGCTGCGTCGCGACGGCATCGAAGCCGAGCGCTGGAACCGCCTGCATCCCAAGGCCAAGGCGCCCCGGCAACCGTGGATCACGGGCCTGCTGCAGGGTCGGGCCGGCCCGGCGATCGCCGCCACCGACTACGTCCGTCAGGTCGCCGACCAGGTGCGCGCCTGGGTTCCCATGCCCTACACCGTGCTGGGCACCGACGGCTACGGCCGCAGCGACACCCGCGCCAACCTGCGCCGATTCTTCGAGGTCGACCGCTACTGGATCGCCCACGCGGCAATCGCTGCCCTGGCCGAGCAGGGCCAGAAGACCGCCGACGACGTCGCCCGCGCCATCAAGACCTTCGGTCTGGACCCTGACAAGCCCAATCCGGCGACGGTCTGAGCGGGCGCCGGCGCCGGTTGGAGGCGCCGGCGGTCCGGCCGCACCCGCCGCTCCGGATGCTTCCGCAGGACGCGCAAGCGAGGCGGTCGGGATCGCCTCGTATCGCGGGCGACAAGCCGTTGGACGGTGAACGCGTGATCGACACCACGGCGATCCGGCCAACGGGAGCGGACCGCGCCACGGCGCGGAGTTCATCGGCCGCAATGGCGGCCTCAAGCATGCAGCCGGGCTACTGGTTGCGGCCGATGGTGGCGTCGGGCGTGCGCCGCGCGGCCTCGCTGGCGGCTTCCGCCTGGCGTCCGGCGAGCTGGCAGCTCATCTGCGCGATCCGGCTGCCGACGCTGGCGGCGGGCTGGCAGCTCAGGCGCTCGCCGGCGTCCAGGCCGAGCGTCTCCACGACCGCCGTGTGGTCGGCGACGATACGCTCGACCTGCGGTGGGCGCAGATGGCGCCAGGCCCGGATCGGCGCCAGGGACGCCCGCAGCCGCTGCAGCGCGGCTTGTGCAGCGTCCCTGGCTTCAGGCGACAGCCCGGCGAAGCCGCCCGATGCCAGCGCGTCGGCCCAATGGCCGGTCTGTCGAAGCACGTCGGCCGGGGAAACCGGTCCCGCCACCGGCGTCGGAAAGGTATGTTCGTCGTTCTGGCGGCGCTGCGCATGTACGTCGCCGAGGGTCGCCGGCAGCGCCAGGGCCAGCAGCACGGCGGGGAAGGCTCGGGACATGGGGCGCTCCAGGTCGTGGAAAGGTCGGGCGGGAACGGCGCGGGACTCGGCCTCGCCGAACGGGCGGTCCATTGCCGCGATGATGATCGGACGGGTCGGGCGCCGAAAACGTCGCGCGGTCCGGACCGCAACGACTTCCGGACGGCGGATGGCCACGTCTACCGGACCGGCGGAGCGGCCAATTCCCAGCGCCGCCTGAACGTCCTTGCGGCGGTTCAAAACCGATTAAGGCGACGGGCGCGAACGTGGGCTCCGCAGCGGAACTTCCCCGCTGCCGTCCGGCCGGGTCGGCCGTTCCGAGGACATCACCATGGGTAGACTGCTTTCCTGCACGCTCGTCGCCGCGCTGGCCGGTGCCGCCGGCCTGGTCGAGGCCTCGCCGCGCGACCGTGGCGGCCATGAGCGCGGCCCGCACGGCCATAGCCATGCCCAGCAGCGCTGGCACGATGGCGACCGCCGGCCTGGCCGTCACGACCGTCACGGCCGCGACGACCGCCGGTACCGTCCGGATCCCGGTCAACGGCCGCCGCATGGCCAGGCCTGGCGGCCGGGGCCGGGCTACAGGCCGGGCTATGGCTATGGCTATCCGCCGCCGGGGCACTACGTGCGTCCGCACGGGTACCGCCCGTATCGCTGGAGTCACGGCCACCGCCTGCCGCGCGGTTACTACGCGCCGGTCTATTACGTCGATTACCGGCCCTACCGCCTGGCGCCGCCGCCCTATGGCCATCGCTGGGTGCGGGTCGATGGCGATGTCCTGCTCGTGGCGCTGGCCACCGGACTGGTCGTGGATGCCGTCTACGGTCTGTTCCGCTGAGCCCGGCGGGCCCCGGCCGGACCGTTGGCCGACCATCCAGGCGCGCCTGCGTGCGCGGGCGCGCTCTGCCCGGATCCGCAGGGCGACGGTCGCGCCGCTGCGTTGGCGGCACGGTCCGTGCAGGCGGGCGGTCAACCCCGCATAATCGGATTCCCTGGTGGCGGATGCCGGTAACGGCACCGCTGCCGACCCGCCGATACAGCCAGGAGTTGCCATGCGCCCGTCGATCCTTTCCTGCCTCGTCCTTGCCACCGCAGTCAGCGCCGCGCTCGGCCAGGGCCACGCCGCAGCGGCCGACATGAAGGCGCAGCTCAACGAGGCGCGGGCGGAGCTGGCGCCGACCCAGGGCAACCGCGCCCGCGGCACCCTCACCCTGTCCCCGGACAGCCGCGGTCTGCGCATCAGCGGCACCGTGGCCAACCTGCGCGCCAATGGCGAGCATGGTTTCCACGTCCATGCGGTCGGCGACTGCAGCGCCGCCGACGCCAGCAGCGCCGGCGACCACTTCAATCCCGGCAACCACAACCACGGAAACCCCAGGACCAGCGCGCCGAACCACGCCGGCGACATGCCGAACCTTCGGGCGGATGCCCGCGGCACCGCCACCTTCGCGTTCCGGATCACCGGCGTCACGCTCGGCGACGGCGGCGACGCCGACGTCCTGGGCAAGGCCATCGTGGTCCATGCCGATGCCGACGACTACAGCAGCCAGCCGGCCGGCAATGCCGGTGCACGCATCGCCTGCGGGGTGATCGAGGCGACGCCGGCGCCAGCGCTGGCGCCGCAGCCGATTCAGGAAGCGGCGCCGGCGACGCAGCCCGCAGCCGGCTGACCAGGTTGGCCTGACGCTGTCGCGTCGCCGGCGGCGAACAGGTCGCCGGGCGAGGGCGCGTCCTCGAAATTGGCCAGGCCCACGCCGGCCAGCCGATAGCGCGTGTGTTCCGGCAGGTCGACGCGCTTCAGCAGGGTGGCCAGCACGGCTTCGACCTCGGCCAGCGAGCGCAGCGGATGCGGCGGCGTCAGGCTGCGCGTCAGCAGGCGGAACTGTGCGGTCTTGAGTTTCAGCACCACGGTGCGGGCGAGTGCCCCGTGCCGTTGCGCCAGTTGCCAGGTGCGCTCGGCCAGCCGTCGCAGGTCCGGCGTCAGCGCCGACAGGGGCAGGTCCTCGGCGAAGGTGTCCTCGCAGGAGATCGACTGGCGCGGTCGATCCGGCTGCACCGGCGACTCGTCGATGCCCAGTGCGAGTTCGGCCAGGCGACGCCCCCAGCGGCCGAACTGCGCAGAAAGCGTTTCCGCGCCCAGGGCGCGCAGGTCGCCGACCATGGCCACGCCGAGAGCAGCCAGCCGAGCCGCCATCACCCGGCCGACGCCCGGCAGGCGGTCGACCGGCAGCGGCGCCAGGAAGTCCAGGACCTGGTGCGGGCGAAGCACGAACAGGCCATCGGGCTTGCGCCAGTCCGAGGCGATCTTGGCCAGGAAGCGATTGGGAGCGACACCGGCCGAGGCGGTCAGATCGAGTTCCTCGCGGATCGCCGCCCGGATCGCCTGCGCCACCGCGGTGCCGCTCGACAGGCCCGAGCTCGGCCGGGTCACGTCCAGGTAGGCCTCGTCGAGCGAGAGCGGTTCGATAAGGTCGGTATGCCGCGCGAAGATCGCGCGGACCTGCCGCGATACCGCGCGGTAGCGGGTGAAGTCCGGTGGCACGAACACGGCGTCCGGGCACAGCCGTTCGGCGCGCAGCGCGGGCATCGCCGAGCGCACCCCGAAGCGCCGCGCCTCGTAGCTGGCCGCGCACACCACGGAACGACGGCCGCGCCAGGCCACCACCACCGGCCGGCCGCGCAGCGACGGATCATCGCGCTGCTCGACCGAGGCGTAGAAGGCGTCCATGTCGACATGCACGATGCGACGTGCGTCTGCCGGCAGCGCGGCCGGCGCGTCGGCGGGGCGCTCAGTCGAGGACGACGACGGCATCGCCGGTGCGCAGGCGGCCCTCGCCGCGCGGGATGAGGTTGACGCCGAAGGTGACGCCGCTGTCGCCGCGCCGGTATGCCTTCAGGCTGGCCAGCGGTTCGCCCTGCGGATCGGGCACCCCGGTGTCCGGGTCGACCAGCGTGAACACGCAGCGCGTGCAAGGCTTCGCGGCCTCGAACTCGACCTCGCCGATGCGCAGACGCCGCCAGCCGTCCTCGGCATGGGCCGGGCAGCCGCCGACCACCAGGTTGGGCCGGAAGCGCAGGGCGGCCATCGGTCTGCCGACGCGCTCGCCGAGCGTCGCCAGCGCGGCCGCCGACAGCAACAGCAGCGGATAGCCGTCGGCGAAGCTGACCTCGTCGCCCGGCCGGGCGTGCACCGGATCGACAGGGCGCCGGGCCCCGGCGTCCATGTACACCAGGGACACCGGCCTGCCCAGCACGCGCGACAGCCAGGCGTCGGCGTCGGCACCGCAGGTCAGGGCATCGACGTCGTCCTTCCAGATCCGCACCCGGCGGCGGCGTTGCTGCGCGTTCGGCTTGGGCAGCGCCAGCGTCGGCGACCCCGGCGATTGCAGCACCAGGCCGTCGGGCATGGCCACGGCGCGGATCCGGACCAGCGCCGGCAGCTGCCGGCCGGTCAGGAAGCGGCCGTCGGCGTCGACCACCAGCCAGCGCCGGTCGCCCTTCAGTCCGCGAGGTTCCACCGTGGCCTGCGCGAGCGGCTGCGCCGCGGCCGACTTCAAGGGATAGCGGTAGATCGCTTCCAGCTGCACGCGGCCAGTGTAGCCCGGGATCCGGCCGGGGCGGGCGACGCTGGCCCGCCTGACGGCATTGCGGGATGATGCGGATACGGTCGCGGGCGCATGCTGCGACCCCGGCCAGGAGGTTGCCATGAGCCACGCAAGTCCGATGCGCGCCCTGCTTGCGGTCGCCGCCAGCGTCCTGGCCGGCTGCGCCGCCACGCCGTCGCGCAACGACGCCGGGTCCGGTCCGCAGGCTTTCCGGTGCGGCGACGAGGAGGTGCTGGCGCGCTTCCTGCCCGGCGAGGTGGAGCTTGCGTGGGCCGGCGGCAGCCGGCGGCTGCCGGCCGCGGTGGCCGCGTCCGGTGCCCGCTACGCGCGCGGCAACGACGAGTTCTGGACGCGCGGCGACCAGGGCTGGCTGCGGCTGGACGGCGTCCGCAGGGACTGTGTGGTGATCCCGGTCGATCCGTGGCGAGACGCACGCGCCCGCGGCGCCGGATTCCGGGCGATCGGCCAGGAGCCCGGCTGGGTCGCCGAACTGGCGCCCGGACCCGACGCCTGGCTGGCCGTGCAGCTCGACTACGGCAGCCGAACCCTTCGCGCCGAGCGGACCCGGCGGCTGGCGGATGCCGCCGGCGTGGTCGCCGAAGTCGACGGCGAGACGGTGACGTTGCGCATCCGGCCCGAGCCCTGCATCGACGTGATGAGCGGCGAGGCCTACGAGGCGACCGCCGAGCTGCGCATCGGGGACCGCCGCCTGGCCGGCTGCGGGCGATTCCTGGCCGACTGATCCCCGGCCGGCGCTGCCGGTATCCCGAGGACGCGGTCGGGCCGGACGCAACGCGCCCGTGCGTGCCTCAGCGGCGGCCCAACAGGCGCGGCAGGATCCGTGCGCGCTCGAAGCGCAGCTCCTTGCCGGCCCGCAGCCGCGCCAGGTTGCCGCGGTGGGTCCACACCAGCAGCGCGGCGGCGGCCAGCGCCAGCGCGAATACGCCGGGGACGGCGCGCCAGCCCGTGAACGCCAGGGCGACCGGGAAGCTCACGGCGGCCGTCACCGTGGCCAGCCCGACGTAGCCGGTGGCGGTCAGCACCAGCAGCCAGGCCAGCAGCATGACCAGGGCCAGGCCGGGAAACAATGCCAGGACGGTGCCGAACGCGGTTCCGGCGCCCTTGCCGCCACGCAGGCCATGCCAGAGCGGATAGCAGTGGCCGACCGCCGCAGCCAGGCCGCAGGCCAGGCCGGTGGCTGCCGGTGCCAGCAGGTCGGCCCCGAACCAGGGCAGGCGGGCCACCACCAGGGCCGCCGCCACGCCCTTGCCGACGTCGATCGCCGCGACCGCCAGGGCGAAGCCCCGGCCCTGGGTGCGCAGGGCATTGGTGGCGCCGGCATTGCCGCTGCCGGCCCTGCGGATGTCGACGCCGCGCAGCCTGCCCAGCAGCAGGCTGCCGACCACGCTGCCGAGCAGGTAGGCGAGCAGCAGCTTGGCCAGCAGGGCGGTCACGGCGGGGCGTCGAAAAGCGCCTGCAGGCCGACGACCAGCGTCCCCGGTCCGGCGTGGGCGCCGATCGCCGGGCCGTTCTCGGTCACCCACACCGTGTCCAGCCCGGTGATCCGATCGCGCAGGGCGCCGGCCAGGCGTGCCGCCTGGTCGGCGGCATCGCAGTGACCGACGATGGCGCGCCAACGATCGGCGCCTCGGGCGCGGCGCGCGATCACCGCGGCGAAGCGCTCGGTGAGGTCCGACCTGCCGCGCAACGCGCGGAACGGCTTGACCTTGCCGCCGCGGGCGGTGACCAGCAGGGTCAGCCCGAACCAGTCGGCGACGCGCTTGAGCAGCGGCGGCAGGCGGCCGCCGGCGACCCCGTAGCGCAGGTCGGCGATCATCCCGAAGGTGCGGGTATCGGTCATGGCGCGGGCCACCGCGGCCTGCACGGTGGCCAGGTCGGCGCCGGTGGCGGCCACTTCGGCGGCCCGGATCGCGATCAGCGCCTGGCCGGCCGAGACGTTGAGCGTATCGATCACGTGGATGTTGCCGGCACCGGCCTCGCGCGCGGCGGTTCCGGCGGCCTGGAAAGTGCCCGACACCTGGCTGGACAGGCTGACCGAGACAATGTCCCGGCAGTGCGCCAGGACCAGCTCGTAGGCGCGGCGGAAGTCGCCAGGCGGTGGCTGGCTGGTGCGCGGCGGAGTGGGATCCAGGCGCAGCCGGGCGTAGAGCTCGGCTGGCGCCAGGGTGACGCGGTCCATGAAATCCTCGTCGCCGAAGTTGACCCGGACCGGGACCACCGTCAGGCCCAGCCGCTCGGCCTGGCCGGCCGGCAGGTCGGCGGCCGAATCGACCACCACGCGCACCGGCTGGAACGGCGCCGCCCGCAGCCGCGCCTGCGCCTGCATGTCGTCGGCCTTGCGCTGCGCCACCGTGCCAAGCGCGGACAGCGCCTCGAACAACCGGTTCGGCTGGTCGATGTGGGCATGAACGCGGACCCGCTCGCGGCCACCGGCGACCACCAGCGAGTCCAGGGCCAGGCCGGACAGCGCGGCATGCACGCGCTCCGGCGCCAGGTCGGTCCCCGACAGCGAGCATTCGGTGCAATAGCGGAACGGGCTGGCGGTCTCGACCGACTCCAGGTGCACGTCGGCATGCGCGCCGCCGGCGAGGTCGCGCAGTTCGGGTGGCAGGCGCAGGGCATCGCGGCCGCGGGCGATCAGGTCGTCGACACCCTCCAGGAAATCGACGAAGCCGGCGGCACCGGCATCGACCACGCCGGCCGCACGCAGCACCGGCAACTGCTGGGGCGTCGCCGCCAGCGAAGCGCGCGCCCGCGCCAGGGCGGCGCGGAACAGCGCGGTGAGGTCGCGCACGCCGCGCTCGGCCTGGTCGCGCAACTCCCCCGCGAAGTCGTGGATGACGCTCAGGATGGTGCCCTCGCGCGGCTGCGCCAGGCAGGCCCGCGCCGAGCGGGCGGCGGCCTGCGCGGCCAGCGCAAGCTGGTCGGCGTCGACCTCGCGACGGCTGCCGACCGCCTCCGCCAGGCCCTGGAAGAACTGCGCGAAGATCGCGCCGGAGTTGCCGCGCGCGCCATCGACGGCCTCGCGCGCCACCTGGCGCAGCACGGTGCCGACATCGCCGCCGCGATCGCGTCGGGCGCTGCCCAGCACGGCGGCGAGGGTGAACGCCAGGTTGCTGCCGGTGTCGCCGTCGGGCACCGGAAAGACGTTGATCCGGTTGAGGTAGTCGCGGCGGGTCAGGACCCGGCGACAGCCGGCGATCAGGGCGGCCTTCAGGCGGCTGCCGCTCAGGTGCAGGGCGGGATCGGGCGACGCAGACAGGGTGTGCATAGGCGGGGCAGCATACGGGGGCGGATGCGGCCCGTCGTGCTGCGATGCAGCGCCCGGCCTGGGCTACCATGGCGCCCACCGCGAAGTCGTGGCGTTGCCCGCGCCGGACCGTCGCCCGGCTGCGGCCGGGCGACCGTCCGGACCCCGTTCGAATCGGAGGAATCCCGATGCCGCGCAGCCCGAAGCGGGCACGTCCCGCCCTGTTCCATTCGTCCGCCGCGGCTGCACCCGCGCTCGCCGGCCCCCCCGAGGGGATACCTTCGTGAACGCGGCGCCCCAGGCACCCGAAGGCGCGCCGGAGGCGGCCGCCGTCCAGGCCTTCCTGCGCGGCCTGCAGGACCGCATCTGCACGGCCATCGAGGCGGCCGATGGCAGTGCGCGCTTCAGCGAGGACGTGTGGCAGCGCCCGGAAGGCGGTGGCGGCCGGTCGCGGGTGCTGCGCGAGGGCGCGGTGTTCGAACAGGCAGGGATCGGCTACTCCGAGGTCCATGGCGAGCGGCTTCCGCCGGCCGCCAGCGCCAGCCGGCCGGCCCTGGCGGGCGCGCCGTGGCGGGCGATGGGCGTGTCGCTGGTGTTCCACCCGCGCAACCCCTACCTGCCGACCACCCACATGAACGTGCGCTACTTCGAGGCGCGCCCGGCGGACGCGTCGCCGGTGTGGTGGTTCGGCGGCGGCTTCGACCTGACGCCGTTCTACCCGTTCGACGAGGATGTCCGGCACTGGCACCAGGTGGCCGCCGACCTGTGCGCGCCGTTCGGCGGCATCGAGCGCTACCAGGCGCACAAGCGCTGGTGCGACCAGTACTTCTTCCTGCGCCACCGTGGCGAGACCCGCGGCGTCGGCGGGCTGTTCTACGACGACCTCAACGAAGACGGATTCGATCGCTGCTTCGCCTACACCCGTGCGGTGGGCGAAGGCTTCCTGGACGCCTACCTGCCGCTGGTGGCGCGGCGCCGGGATACGCCCTGGGGCGAGCGCGAGCGGCAGTTCCAGCTGTACCGGCGCGGTCGTTACGTCGAGTTCAACCTGGTGTTCGACCGCGGCACCCTGTTCGGTCTGCAAAGTGGCGGCCGCACCGAGTCCATCCTGATGAGCCTGCCGCCGCTGGTGCGCTGGCAGTACGGCTGGCAGCCCGAGCCCGGGTCGCCGGAGGCGCGCCTGGCCGACTACCTGGTGCCGCGCGAGTGGCTGTAGCGGAAGGACCAGCGTCGCGCGGCGCGATGCGCCAGCCACGCGACGTCCGGGCGGATGCCGGCCAGCAGGCTGTTGAAAAACAGCCTGCTGGCGGCGGGCATGGATGGCCGCTCGGCGAAGCAGGTGCGTAAGCAGTTGATTCGACGGGAGCCCGTCCGGACCTGCGCCGGACGGGCGGCTTGAAAAACGACCAGGAAGGTCGTTTTTCAACAAGCTGCTAGTCCTTTGGCGGTTCCTGCCGCGGCAGCTTGCGCTCCAGGTGGCTGAACACGACCAGCACCAGCAGCGACAGCACCGCGACACCGATCCCAAGACCGTAGCGGGCCAGGCCGGTTGCGATGCCGATCGCCGCGGCCATCAGCAGAGACACCGCGGTGGTGAGTCCCAGCACGTGGTCGTGGCTGGCGCTGCGCAGGATGGTGCCGGCGCCGATGAAGCCCACGCAGGCGATCACCGCCTCGATCAGGCGCACCGGATCGACCTGCAGGATGCCGGCGTAGTCCTCGCGCATGAAGGTTTCGGCCAGCACGTCGCCGAGGCCGACGATCAGCGCGGCCGCGCCGGCGACCAGCATGTGCGTGCGCAGGCCCGCAGGCTTCGCCCGCGTCTCCCGCTCCAGGCCGATCAGGCCGCCCAGCGCCATGGCGGCGACCACGCGGCCCAGGATCGCAAGGTCCTGCTGCAACCACACTTCCATGGCAAGGCGTCCGGTGACGCGGCGAGTCTAGCGCCGGCCGGCCGCCGGGCGCGGCAGGGGCGGGGGCGGGCGGTGCGACGAGCGCGATACCGCCGCGGTTCAGCGCATGCCGGCGAGCAGGTGGTCGACCACCCGTGTCGCCAGGTCCTCGGCCGTCTCGGTCTCGGTGTCGAGCACCAGCTCGGCGGCCTCGGGCACCTCGTAGGGTGAATCGATGCCGGTGAAGTTGGGGATCAGCCCGGCGCGCGCCTTGGCGTACAGGCCCTTGGCGTCGCGTGCCTCGGCGGTCGCCAGCGACGCCTTGACGTGGACCTCGATGAACTCGCCGTCCGGGAAGCGCTCGCGCGCCAGGCGGCGCTCGGCGCGGAACGGCGAGATGAAGCTGACCAGCACGATCAGCCCGGCATCGGTCATCAGCCGCGCCACCTCGGCGACCCGGCGGATGTTCTCGACGCGGTCGGCGGCGGTGAACCCGAGGTCGCGGTTGAGCCCGTGCCGGACGTTGTCGCCGTCCAGGATGAAGGTGTGGAAGCCGCGCGCGTGCAGGCGCTTCTCGACCAGGTTGGCGATCGTCGACTTGCCGGCGCCGGACAGGCCGGTGAACCACAGCACGCGCGGCTGCTGCCCCTTGATGCGGGCGCGCGCGGCGCGGTCGACATCCAGGTGCTGCCAGTGGATGTTGCCGGCGCGGCGCAGCGCGAAGTCGACCATGCCGGCGGCGACCGTGCCGTGGTCCTCGCGGTCGATCAGGATGAAGCCGCCCAGCGCCGGGTCGGCGGCATAGGGCTCGAACGGCACCGGCTGGTCCAGGCTCAGGCGGACGTTGGCGATGGCATTGAGCTCCAGATGCCGCGCGGCCAGTTCGGCGCCGGTGTCGATGTCGATGCGGTGGCGGATCTCGGTGACCTGGGCGGTGACCGTGCGGGTGCCCAGGGTCAGCCAGTAGGAGCGACCGGGATACAGGGGCTTGTCGGCCATCCACAGCAGGTGGGCGGCGAACTGGTCGGCGACCTCGGGCGGATCGTTCGCCGCGGCGATCAGGTCGCCGCGGCCGGCGTCGACCGCGTCGTCCAGCACCACGGTGACCGCCTGGCCGGCGCTTGCCACGGGCACCTCGCCCTCCGGCCCCAGGACCCGGGCGATCCGGGTCCGGCGGCCGCCGGGCAGCACCACCACCGAATCGCCCGGCGCGACGGCGCCGGCGCACACGGTGCCGGCCAGGCCCCGGAAGTCCGGGTCGGGGCGGTTCACCCACTGCACCGGCAGGCGCAGCGGCCCATCGCGGCGCAGGCCCCGGGCCGGGGCGGCCTCCAGCGCAGCGAGCAGGGTCGGACCCTGGTACCAGGGCATCCGGTCCGAGCCGGTGCACAGGTTGTCGCCATCCAGCGCGCAGACCGGGATCGCCTGCACGCCGTCGATGCCGAGGCGCGCGGCCAGCGCCCGGTAGGCCTCGGCGATCTCCTCGAAGCGCTCCCTTCCGAAGCCGACCAGATCCATCTTGTTGACCGCCAGCAGCACCTGGCGGATGCCGAGCAGGGCGACGATATGGCTGTGCCGGCGGGTCTGCGCGAGCAGGCCCTTGCGGGCGTCGACCAGGACCACGGCGAGGTCGGCAGTGGACGCCCCGGTCGCCATGTTGCGGGTGTACTGCTCGTGGCCAGGGCAGTCGGCGACGATGAAGCTGCGCTGCGCCGTGGCGAAATAGCGGTAGGCGACGTCGATGGTGATGCCCTGTTCGCGCTCGGCGGCCAGGCCGTCGACCAGCAAGGCGAAATCGATGCGTTCGCCCTGGGTTCCGTGGCGCCGGCTGTCGCGCGCCAGCGCGGCAAGCTGGTCGTCGTGCAGCAGGCGGCTGTCGTGCAGCAGGCGGCCGATCAGCGTCGACTTGCCGTCGTCGACGCTGCCGCAGGTGATGAAACGCAGCCGCGTGCGCGCCTCGTGCCGGCGCAGCCGTTCCGCCAGTGCCCCGGCCGCCATCAGAAGTAGCCCTCCTGCTTCTTCTTCTCCATCGACGAGGCCGGGTCGTGGTCGATCACCCGACCCTGACGTTCGGAGGTGGTGGCGTCCAGCATCTCGGCGATCACCTCCTCCAGGGTGGCGGCGTCGGACTCGATGGCGCCGGTGAGGGGGTAGCAGCCCAGGGTGCGGAAGCGGACCCGGCGCAGCGCCGGCACCTCGCCGGGGCGCAGCGGCAGGCGCGCGTCGTCGACCATCAGCAAGGTGCCATCGCGCTCGACCACCGGGCGCTCGCGGGCGAAGTACAGGGACGGCACCTCGATCGCTTCGCGCAGGATGTACAGCCACACGTCCAGCTCGGTCCAGTTCGACAGCGGGAACACGCGCACGCTTTCGCCGGGGTGCAGGCGGGTGTTGTAGAGCCGCCAGAGTTCCGGGCGCTGGTTCTTGGGATCCCAGCGGTGCTGCGCGGTACGGAAGCTGAAGATGCGCTCCTTGGCGCGCGAGGCCTCCTCATCGCGGCGGGCGCCGCCGATCGCGGCGTCGAAGCCGTGCCGGTCCAGCGCCTGCCTGAGCGCCTGGGTCTTCATCACGTCGGTGTGCACCGCGGCGCCGTGGCTGACCGGCGAGATGCCGCGCGCCACGCCGTCGGGATTGGTGTGCACCAGCAAGGTGGCGCCGGTCTGCGCGGCGCGGCGGTCGCGGAAGGCGATCATCTCGCGGAACTTCCAGCCGGTGTCGACGTGCAGCAGCGGCAGCGGCGGCCGCGCCGGCGCGAACGCCTTGCCGAGCAGGTGCAGCAGCACCGAGCTGTCCTTGCCCACCGAGTACAGCAGCACCGGCTTGCGGAAGCAGGCGGCCACCTCGCGCAGCACGTGGATGGCCTCGGCCTCCAGCTCGTCCAGGTGGCTGGGCGCGCCTTGCGACGCCACGGTCGCGGACCGGCGTGGGACGCTCAAGGGCGGGTCCTGGACGGCACGCTCACAGCGCGTCGCCGTCCAGCTCGCCGGTGCGGATGCGCAGCACCTGTTCCAGCGTCGTCACGAAGATCTTGCCGTCGCCGATCTTGCCCGTGCGCGCGGCGGCGGCGATGGTCTCGACCACCCGCTCGGCGAGCTCGTCGGTGACCGCGATCTCCAGCTTGATCTTGGGCAGGAAATCGATCACGTACTCGGCACCGCGGTACAGCTCGGTGTGGCCCTTCTGCCGGCCGAAGCCCTTGACCTCGCTCACCGTGATGCCCTGCACGCCGATCTCCGAAAGCGCCTCGCGCACGTCGTCGAGCTTGAACGGCTTGATCACCGCGGTCACCATCTTCATCGCGCCTGCCCGCCGATATCGGAAAATTCCGATGCGATTCTAGCCGTCCCGCCGATGCCTGGCGGTGCCGGACCCCCCACACTGCCCGCACGCCGAGGCCCGCCATGATCCGTCCCGAGCACATCGAAGCCCTGAGCCAGCGCATCGGCGAGCTGCTTCCCCCCTCCGTCCGCGAGGGCGGCGAGGCGTTCCGCGCCAACCTGAAGGCCGCCGTGGGCGCCCAGCTCGGCCGCCTGGACCTGGTCACCCGCGAGGAATTCGAGATCCAGCGCGCCCTGCTGCAGCGCAGCCGGGAGCGCCTGGACCAGCTTGCCGCCCGCGTCGACGCCCTCGAGGCCGCGTTGGCGCGCCGCGACGGCGGCTGAGGGCCGGGTGGGCCTGGCCGTCGTCTCCAGCCGCGCCCAGCTCGGGGTGCAGGCGCCGGAGGTGGCGGTCGAGGTGAACCTCGGCGGCGGCCTGCCGAACGTGCAGATCGTCGGCATGGCGGAGACCGCGGTGAAGGAGGCACGCGATCGCGTCCGTGCCGCCCTGCAGAATGCCGGTTTCCGCTTCCCGGACGGCCGCCTGACCGTCAATCTGGCGCCCGCCGACCTGCCCAAGGACGGCTGCCGCTTCGATCTGGCGATCGCACTGGGCATCCTGGCCGCCAGTGGCCAGATCCCGGCCGCCCGCCTCGCGGGCATGGAGTTCCTGGGCGAGCTGGCGCTTTCCGGCGCCCTGCGCCCGGTACACGGCGTCCTGCCGGCGGCGATCCGCTGCGGCCAGGCCGGGCGCGCCCTGGTGGTGCCGGCCGGCAACGCCGCAGAAGCGGCGCTTGCGCCGGGCGCGCGGGCCCTGGCCGCAGACAGCCTGCTAGCGGTGTGCCGGTTCCTGCGCGAGGGCCAGGGCCTGGCCGAGGCGGTCGCGGAAGGGGTTGGCGATACGCAGGCGGCGAACCTGGTGGGCACCGACCTGGCGGAGGTGCGCGGCCAGGCGCGTGCCCGTCGCGCCCTGGAGGTGGCGGCGGCAGGGGGACACAACCTGCTGATGATCGGGCCGCCCGGCAGCGGCAAGACCCTGCTGGCGACCTGCCTGCCCGGCATCCTTCCGCCGCTGTCGACGGAACGGGCGCTGGAGGCGGCGGCGATCGCCTCGATCGCCGGACTTCCGCCGCGTCTCGGCGCCGCATTCCATGAGCCGCCCTTCCGTTCCCCGCACCACACCGCCTCGGCGGTCGCCCTGGTCGGCGGCGGCTGTGAATTCCAGTCAATTACGCGACTTTCCAGCCATTAACGAGACGGGATTGGCGCTTCTCAAGCAACTGCGGTCCCGCGACCACGTTCCTCAGCCCTAGGGCGCGGAATCTGCACCCCTTTTCAGCCGTTCAAGGTGGATCGTGGCGTTTGCGGTTGGGCGCTTCACGGACCTGTTCAGCTGTGTCCCAGCTTGGAGGATCGCTGCCCTCGAAAAAGGCGAGCCACCGCCAATCGCACATCAGGCCCTCCCACAGGGCTGTCCAATGCGCGGGGTCGAAACCACGGCTGAAGTCGACGACGGGTCCCCCGCACTACCTCATACGTCACGAGCGTCAAGGGCGGAATCAGGGGCGAAAACTGCTGGTACTCTGGGATCGCGGTTTCGATCGAGTCGGAAAGGTAGAGGCGGGGCATGCCCTTGCGGTTCAGTCGGCCCCCGACCTTGGCTGCGCCGGCCCCGCTCAACGGCTGGCTGGCCCACTCCGGAGCATGGGCGCGGTAGAAATGCGCCGGGCCGGTGAGGTGGGTCAGGATCACCCTGCAGCACCGCTGCTGGTCGAGTCGATGTAGTCGATGAGCGCCTGCACCTTGCCCTGCTCGACCAGCTGCAGCGGCGTGAAGTGGTTGAACTCGGGGATCGGCTGATTGCGAAACCAGAACAGGGCGGTGTCCAGGTCTCCACTGAGCTCATGGGCGGCCGACAACACGCGAACAACGTCCCCCATGGCCTCTTGCAGCTTTGGCGAGGTAGGGGAGAGGCTGACCGTGTTGCGATGGACCCGCGCCAGGCTGGCCAGCTTCTGGATGGGCAGCTCCAACGCTTCCGCCAGGCGCCCGGGGGAGAGCGCCGTGCGGGACGATTCATCCCTTAGGGTCGAGAGGAAGGCGGCAAACTGGTCGCTGGCGACGTTCATGAGGCTGGCTCCCTGCTGCCTTTGTGCTGGAGTCTCGCACAATACGTGCCCACAGGCATAGCCTCGTGACCTGCTTACTATGCGGCGCCACCCTCCTCGAGGACCAGCGCCGGGTCCACCCCCAATCGTCCCGCGAGGGTGAGCGCCTCGTTCGCGACCGGGCTCAATAAAAGCCGCGCCGGACCGTTGGGGTCAGCAGCGTGGAGCCTGGCGAGCTTGTGCCAGATCACCACCAGTTCGGCGAGGGCTTCGGCATCGGTCTGGGTGTCCACGGACACAGCTTAGCGCCCGCGATCGGCTTGTGTTGACCGCCGCGCAGTGCAGCGCTGATGAGAAGGGGTTCATCTGGTCGCTGGAGGGCTGCACCATGCTCAACGAAGAATAGCCAGCAGCGGGCCCTCCCCGCAGCCCCGAGGCCTCCAACATAATGCGCGACTGAGCTATGTTCTGAGGAACAGAGACCTCACGCCTGCGTTATCCATGCCGATCATCGAGGAGTTTCCCAACGACGACGTCTTTCGGCTCGTCAAATGGTTCGACAAGTTCACGCTCCCGCATCTGACTACCCGATCCCCCTCGGTCACCGTTCGTCTCCAGCGGCTGCCGTTTAGGCGCCATGCCGACCTGAACTGCCTTTCGCGGGAGGACGCCGTCGGGTTGCTACCGCTCGACCGCACTGACACCGGGCAAAGCCAGTACACATCCGTGGCCGTGCACGCAGGCTTGCTTCCACACCTTTCGATCGGCCGCGTCTACCAAGGCCGGCGCCTAGTGGGGGAGCTGCCCGCGCGACAGGTGATGATTTCTCTACCGCAGGCTGAGCTCTCCTGCCGTGAAGTGTCCATCGGCGAGGAGCTGGAAGCACCCCCTGGCTGGAGCTACCCCTACAAGCAGCTCCTGTCCCGAGAGTTCGGCGGCATCCAGAACGAATTCAGTGCATCGCGCTGCCTGGTCTTCAACGACCAGAGCGGAATCGACTACATTATCCCGAGAGCGCTAGTCTTCCAGAGGTTCTATGCCATTCAACGCGAACTAGCCAACGCGTTCACCACCGGCCCCTGGGCACTGACCAAGCGCAAGATCGTCTACGAGGGCCAATTGAATTCCGGTTTGGAGACCAAGGTCGACCCCAGCACCGGGGCCTGGCATATCATCCTGCAGACGCATGTCGAGAACGACTTCGCCCGCCTCGCGGCGCTGTTGTACTTTGACGACTATGCGGCTGCGTGCGCCGAATCGATCTATACCGGGATGCTTACCGACCGTCGTGGCAACCAGTATGCGCCCTGGTTCGCCCAGGCCAAAATCCCGTTCCGAGCCGAGTCCAAGCCGCTCAGGCTGCTGATCAAGGGCTTCATGTTGGCGCCTCGGCTTGGCCGCCTAGGCGCAGGCGGGAAGCCGGTGGTGCACAAGCAAACGTTTCTGGCTACTTCGATCCTGGGCTGCAGCTGGCCCAGCTACGCACCACAAATCAAGGCGGGCAGGCTCAATAGCGGCGATAAAGGCAGGGAGCAGCTACCGGCAGCCGGCGACCGACCATATGCCGGCCATCTACGCGCTCGTCCTGCAGGAAGTGAATTGATCACGACCAGCGCCGTCGATGCGTCCGCAAGGCAGGGAGATGCTATCACCCTCGAAGACACCTTTTCCTGGTTGGATGGCGAGGAGCCAGAGAAGCTCACCAAGGATCGGAGCCAGCTTTACGGCGAGAGCGATGCCGTTCGCGCGCACCCACCGCCACTCGATACCGCTTCGGGAGGCGAACGCACTCATCAGAGCGGCAATGCCGCGCCGGCGCACCACAAGGTCCTTGTCCGGGATCCAATCAACCGTTTTCGTTATCTCCTGGATGCCTTCGAAGCACTGCAGAATGCGCGGGAACTGCGGAGCTACTCGGTGTATCAGCCCGCGATCCCATCTCAGATGGCACAGTGCGGCGGACTGGTCTGTTGGAACTTGCTTGATGCAGCCGCGCGCCACACAGGCCGCTGGCCGAACGCAGGATGGCGCATGATCGAGCGTGCCCGAGGCAGGGGATCCGAGCGAACGCCAGGAAAGCCTCGTTGCGTGCTAGTGGTGCGTGTCGAACGCGCCGGTCGCGTCGGCTACTGGTTCGAGATCGAGACACGGCCGACTGAAGGCGGTGTACTTTCACCATATTTCTATGGCCTTGGACCGCATGATCAGGAAGTGATCCAGCACCTGATCGAATCAATCTCACGCGTTGAAGGGCGAAACCTCCGGCAGGCCGCCAAAACGGCCCTGGAAGCTGTCGGTCGCGGCAAGGCACAGTGCTATCGTCACCACTATCGAGACAAGCAAAGTTCGGAGCTTGATGTGAGTTCGCTCCGACGCTTCTTTCAACGATGCGACTCATGAAGGCCGGAACTCAGCTGCCCCCGGCTTCTGGCTTCGGCCGCTGCCTGGCGTGAGTTGGCAGCTGCGGTTCGCCGGTGGGGACCGTCGATCGAAGTCCGATGGTCGCTCACTTACCCGGCGCTACGTGATTTGATGAATCGCCGCGTTGCGTCGGTGGCGGTCACGCGGTGGCACAGGTAGTCGGGGTCCCCGATCCCGACCAGGACCCCCACCAGATCGCGAGCAATCAAATAGGCCAGTGCAGGGTTGAGTCGTCGCGGTGAATAGTCGTAGCGCCCTGCGATCTCAGCGGGCGTTATAGGGAAGTCAGGGTCGTTGTGAAGGTCGGCGGCGAGCCGGAGCGCGTCCTCCGCAGGATTCCAAGGCTTCCACAGGGTGTCGAAGTCAGCGTATAGCTCAGGTTCGGCCACCACGAATCCGCCGTCAGAGTACTCGTGCACTTTCACCACGCCTCGGAGCTCGTAGATGGCGTCGGCCAGGTCTTCCTTCGAAAGTCCCGTCAGCGCTTGAAGCTGGCTTTTGGTGAACTGAGGGTCGAGCTGCGTTGCGGTCTTCGTGTGCTCAACGAAGGCGCGTGCAAGAGCGACCGCTGCCGGTGATGCGCCGGACTTCCTCGCCAGCGACGCGGTCGGTGGGGGTGGGCCGATCGGAGGCTTTCGAGTGACACCGTGGATGTCGTGGATGAGCTGGTGCAGGTCGGTTTCGAGATCGCGGATCTCCGGCGAGTACCTGCCACGAAGCAAGGGAGGCAGTGCGCTCGCGGCGAGACCGTAACGCACCGGCAGAAAGCCGATGCGCTCGCTCAACATCCGAACCAACCCGGCGTCCATTTCTTGATTGACCCAGGGCTTCGAGAGGGAGGTCGGGGTCAGAAGCACCAGAAAGTGGGTGCAGTCCTCCAGACCCGTATCGATCTTCTGTCGCAGGCTGTCTCCTGCGTGAATCTCCCAGCGATCCCACCACGTGTCGATCCCGTTGCGGATGAGTGCATGCGCAAGCTGGCTAGCAAGGTCGCGATCCTCGCTCGCGTAGCTCAGGAAGACCTTGGGTGTCCGGGGCTGATCCAGGTCCGGCGAGGTGACCGTAGGGCCTCCTTCGACAGGCTGCCCATCGTCGTCGTTGACACCAAGCGCCTCGCGCACGCGAGCGATCAAGGCATCAGAGCCTTCGATGTGCAACTGCACGTCTTCGAGCGAGGTTGCCCGAATGACGACGGTCGGGAACTCGCCCGTCTGGGGGTCGCGGATTCCGCCGATCTTCTCTCGAATCTGCTCTTTCACCGCCTCCAGTGCCGAGGCCATAAGCGCATCTTCAAAGGCGTCTGGGTCGAACGGCTTGCCATTGAACTCAATTCGCAACATCACAGCTCCAGCGCGTCATGCAGGGCGTTACGGCGGGCGCGCTTGCCTTCAGCGCGGGGTGGATTCGGGAACTCTAGAAAAAGGTGAGAGACCACAATCGTCCCGTGCGCCGGCGCCTTGTCGGGATCACGGAGGTGTTCGGTGTCAAAGGCCGCATGAGCAGGAAAGAGCGCTGAGGGATCGCGAACCTGCCGGCCTCTCTCGCA
This sequence comes from Lysobacterales bacterium, assembly GCA_019634735.1. Taxonomy (NCBI): domain Bacteria; kingdom Pseudomonadati; phylum Pseudomonadota; class Gammaproteobacteria; order Lysobacterales; species Lysobacterales bacterium. Next base: position 28,743 of record JAHCAT010000009.1, read on the forward strand.
CGCCATGTCGAGCTGGTGGTGCGCTTTTGGCCCGGCCAACCAGCGGCGGAGTGGCGGTAAGGCGTCGTCGCGATGCACGGTGAGCATTGCGGCCATGAGCGCTACCGGCTGGCCCTGGCTGTAGTCCCCGTCCAGAAATCTCCTGAGTCCCTCCTTCACATAGGTGCGCCGCTTTCCGGATGAGTGATCGAGGAACTTGAACTCGAATATCAGCTCCAGTGCCGGCAGCCTCGCGTTCGAAAAGTAACGAATATCGGTGCGCTTGCGATGGGTAACCGTCATGCCCGTGGCCGTCGCTCGTCGCAGCCGACCCTGGCGATGCTCGTAGCTCCAGTCGCCAGTGAGATGCCATTGCGCCTTGGCGCCGCGCAGGTACTCCCCGAGGATCTCGGTCAGATGGTTCTCGCGTTTACCCGGATTCACTGTATCGGGAGAGGTCAGCACCAAGGTGGTCCATGCTTCGCACACTGCACGTACTGCGCAAGGCGCATCGCCATCCAGAAACGCAGCCTGCCACGCTGTCCGCCCGCTCATGCCGCGTCCACATGCGAGGGGCGGGGAGACGTCTCGGTGGTTGCGAGAACCACGCGGGTGGCGTCGCGTCGTGCCTGGCGCCGCAGCCAAAGGCGCGGCAGCTGTGGTTTGATCAGGTAGACCGTGTCACCTTCCTGCAACACGACATCCGGAGCAAAATAGATGGATTCGCGCACGGGCCATGTGAGGAGTCCGGCCCGATGAAGCTCCTCGACGACACCGTTCACGGCCTGGTCGGAGCGCGTCGCGCTGGCCGCCCGCGAATGCCTTACACCAGCCCGAATGCGCACGATGCCGAACGGGCCCGCGCGATCGATGCGCGTTAGCTGCACGTCGACCTGGAATTCGCCGGTCCCGCCGCGTGCGTCACGCCAGGATTCCAGTGAGGTCTGCAGGGCAAGTGCGTAGGCCTGTGCCTGCGCCTCGCCGAGCCTATCCCGCGCCAATCTGAATACGCTGGACAGTCCATAGGGGCGGATTCTCGGAAGCAGGTGCTCGACCGTTTCGCGGACGATGGCCTGATCCGAGGCCTCCAGGCCGAAGTAGGCCTCGATCAACTGTTCCGCTTCCGCGCGGTGCGCCCGCCAGTACGCATCTCGCGTGAGCTGGGGCTGGTGCTCGATCGCCCGCGTCAGGTCGGCTGTGGCACGGACAATGCGGTGCGCTGCCGCCGGGTCAGGGTGCCGTTCGGGCGTGAAGAAGGGGAACTCGGCCACGTCGGATAGCGACACGCGATCGCGATCTCCGAGCAGCTGGTAAAGCTGGGTGACCATGAAGTAGCGCACCAGATCGGAGCGCAGGTAGACCGTCGCGAAACGCAGCAGGTCTTCGTCCTCTGGCGGTCCAGCAATGACGCCGACGCTGCTCTTGAAGGAGGCGGGTCCGTTCACGAACGCTGCGCGAACGGATCGCTCCGGCGAGGGGCCATCCGGAAACAAAATGCGCGGCCCGTCAAAGCCCAGCAGTAGTTTGTCGCTGAGCCGCGATACGGTCGGAATCTCTTGCCTCGGGAAGGGCGAGGCCTCGCTGGCGGTATCGAGCACGAGCGCGTCTTTGAGCAGGCTCGGCTCAATGAAGGGGTGGTTCCACAGAGGCCTGCTGCTGACAGTCTGGGGAACCGATGCATCCTGGTGGTGGAAGCCCTTCTGCTTGTACCACCGACGATTCCGTCCCTTCCACAGGTCGCCGAACGTGCCGCGCAGGCGCAGCCGGGTCCAAAGGGCAAGATCGTGCTCATCGCCCCACATGCGGGTGACCAGTTCGCGATTGGAGACCGAGATGGCCCGGGTATACACCGTGTGACGGTCGACACCGTGCAGGGTCAGGCGCCCCATGGCCAGGCTGGCATCGGCCTTGGGCGCCCAATACTCGAAGGATTCGCCTGGCGCGATTACCGACCGCTCCGGGTGGGGTAGCTCTGCGCGACGTTCGGCCAGCAGGACCGCGCAGGACAGCCGACCATCGTCGAAGAGCAGTTCCTTGAGGTCGCCGAAGTTCACCAGCTGCCGCCACCGCACGCGCTCGAGCCATGCGGCGAGGAAAGGCTGGCTGGTGGGCTTTAGCAACAGGCTCATGGGGAGAATCAGGCACAGCCTCGCGCCGGGCGCAGCGATGTCGCTTGCTCGCCAGGCGAAGTCGGCGGCGATCTGATTCAACGTGCGCGGGATACCGGAGGTGCCGACCCAACGCGCCAGCGATGCAGCGGCGGCCCGCTCGTCATCCGAGGCGCCTTCATCAAGCCCGGTTTCCATCCAGGGTGGATTGGAAAGCAGCAAAGTGTAATCGGTGCGCTGCGTGTTCGGATTGGCGTCAGAGAAAAAGTCCCCGTGCTCGACGCCTCCGAACAGGTTTGAGCCGCGCAGGCGTGGTAGCTTGACCTGCGCGTCCTCGCACAGGGCGACGACATCCGCCGGCTCGAGCCGTTCGAGCAACGACAGGTACAAGCTGAAGGCGGTGACGCGGCAAGCCGCCTCACTCAGGTCGCTACCGAAGATGTGACCGCGCAGCAGGTCGATGCGCTCGCGCAGGGGCAGCGGCCCCGCTCCCCGGCGCGCTTCCGCTTCGCCAAGCAGTCGGCGAAACGCGGTGGTCAAGAGGATGCCTGATCCGCAGGCGCCGTCATAGATCCGCTCGGAGAGCAGGTCGGGCGACGTCGACAGGGCCTGATCGACGACCAGGTTGGCGAGATGTCGCGGCGTGTAGTAAGCCGCCAGCGATTTCTTCTGGTCGCGGCCCAGGAACGACTCGTAGACGCCGGACAGCAGCTCGACGGGAATGTAGCGGAAGTTGTACGGGAACAGACTGGGTTGCCGACGCTCGATGTCGGTGGCGGCCAACAGGTCGGCGAGAACATCGAACCCCGCCGGGGGAAGGCGCTGCCAGAGCGCCCCGACACCGGCGTCGCTGTCGAGGAAGTCGCCATTGAAGTCGCGCTTAAGCTGGGCCAGCAGCCGCACCAAACCCGTTCGGTCGCGCCTCGCGACCAGGGCGTGAAGCGAGTCCACCCTTCTGTGGCTGCGATAGAGATCACTGACGATGCCGCGGTGCTCTAGGTAGGAAACAAACAGCAGCTGGCCCACCAAGTACTGCGCATCCTGCCTCGTAACCTTGCCACTCGCTCCGGCGTCGACGGCAGCGAGCCTGGTCACGGTCTCGCGCAGATTGGCCACTAGGCGACGGTCCACGCGGTCTTCGAGACGGAACCAACTCTCATGGCGCGCGCGAACATCGCCAGACTGCACGTCGGCGCGCGAGAACGGCCCATCGACCCGGGCTGCATCAAAAGTCAGCGGATCGCCGACCGCGGCGCGTGGACTGATCGGCACAGGGGTCGCGGCCGCAGGCGTAACGACCAGGAGGACCGACACCAGCCCCTGATTCCAGATGCGTTGCCGCAACGCCGTCAGGCGTGCGTCGTCCTTCAATAGGGCGCCATCATCGACGAAGAAGCTGATCGTCGGCGTTCCTTCGACATCGAAGACCGCTTCCGCCCGGATGTCACCCGCAGGATTCAGCAGGTCATGCAGTTCCGGTGCATAGGCATGGCGGCTGGACAAGCGGGGACTGGCGCGATGCAACGACGGCGAGGCCGGGTCGTAGCCCAGGGCCGTCAGCCAACGTTCGAGGCCTTCCTCGTGCATCACGGGTCACGGTCTCGTGCGGATGATGGGGTCAATGGTAGTTCTATAGAGCGCTTGGCTTGCTATCCTACGCATTACCAGTAGACTACGCAAGACATGTCCAGCACGCATACTGCGTATAAATGGCATCGCCAGCCGCCTCCAGCCTTCCCTATGCCCAGCGCGAACGCCTGCGCTTCGTCGAAGCGACATTGATGTGGGAGGGGCAACTGCAACGGGCGCGAGTCAGCGAGGTGTTCGGCGTGGCGGCGAACCATGTGACGAAGGATCTGCGGGAGTACGAAACGGCGTATCCGAACAGCCTGGTCTTTGAACCCCGACGTCGGGCGTACGTGCCGGGGCCGCGCTTTAAGCCTCGGATCGCCTCGTCAGACCCGGGCGAGTACCTCGCCCTGCAACTGGCCTATGTTCACACTGGTGCTTCCGTCGTCACGCCGTGGATTGGCGGCGGCGCAGGTATCCCGTCGGTCGGTGTGCCGGTTCCCGCACACGGCATTCACAGCCCGGTGCTGCGCGCTGTGCTTTGTGCCCTGCACCAGCACGAAGGGGTGGATGTGGTGTACCACTCGAGCACGGGCGCAGGTGCATCGCGTCGGCGCGTGTGGCCGCATGCGCTGGTTCACACAGGCGTGCGCTGGCATGTTCGGGGCTACGACGCGCAGACTGAGACGTTCCGACAGTTTTCTCTGGGCCGCATGGACTCGGCTCAACTCGTCCGTGCGGTATGCCCTGTGGAGGTTGGCGAGGACGCGGACTGGATCACTGAAGTGACCCTCGAAGTGGTCCCGCATTCAGGCTTGAACAACCATCAGCGGGCTGTCGTGGTCCGGGACTTCGGGATGTCCGAAACGGAGCACGGCCCGGCATGGAGGGTCGTACTCCGACGCTGTCTGGTCGGCTACTTTGTGCAACGCTACGGACTGGACGCGGCCAAGCCCCAGCTGCCGCGTCACAGGATCGTGCTCAGGGATCCGCAGGCGGTTCGGTCCCTGCTGTTGCCAGATCAAGTCGCCTGAGCGGCGGTGCCGACCAGGTCTCATGCGGAAAGCCGAATTTTTTGGAACCGAGTGAGGCGTTCCGCGTTCGCCTGGAATAAATGGGGCAGTTGATTGCAGCATCTTTGGATGGAGACAGCGCCGAGCCGATGGTCGCGTAAGCTTCCGCTTCAAGCACACCTGCTCCTCCACACACGTGATGGAGCGCTTGACACATCAGTTCGCCACGCGGTCTGTCGTTAACGTCTGACCACCCGATACGCGAGTAGCAAACCCACGCCTGCAGCAGCCGCAGCGATGAAGAACGTCGCGCCGGCCCAGACATCGTGACGCTCGGATGCGGTCACGATAGCAAGCACGATGGGGAAGACTATCGCGCCAACGATTCCAGCAAGGCTTGAAATGCTCGTTACCGTGCCTTGCAGCCGACCTTGCTCGCGCGCATCGACCGCACCGGAAAGCAGTGATTGCAAAGCTGGCCGCGCCGCGCCCCATAGCGCCGTTATGGGCATAACGGCCCAGAACCAGTAGCCGGTAGGAGCGAGCGCAAACAGCGTGAGGCCTAAAGTTCCGCAGCCAAGCGAGAATATCAGCGCCCGGTTCTCGCCCATGGCACCCACGATTGGTTTGACCAGAAATCCTTGCACGATGGACTGCAGAACACCGCTAAGTGTCAACGTGACGCCGACCATTAGAGGTCCCCAGCCAAAACGGTAGCCTGCGTAAAGTACGAACGTCGCGGGGGCAGCCATGTGCGCCAGAGCGTCAAGGGCTGCCACACCGATCATCCCTAGCACTCGGGGATAGCGGCGCAGAAGGCGCAGGGAACCAAGCAGATTGGCATGCGCAAAAACAAATGTACGGCTGCGATTTTCTGGCGGGAGCGATTCTGGCAGAACAAGCAACCCATAACAAAAGTTCGCTGCGCATAACGCGGCAGCCACCCAGAACGGCAGACGCATGTCCACCGAGCCGAGTGCTCCACCAACCACCGGAGCTATCGACAGGCCAAGGCCAAATGCGATTCCGACGATGCCGTAAGCCTGCGCTCTGCGCGCTTGAGGCGTTACGTCCGCGATATACGCATTTGCAGCAGACAGACTCGCCGACGTCATTCCAGCTACCATTCTCGCGACCAGCAGAATCGGCAATGTACTGGCAATTGCCATGACCACGTAGTCGAGGCCAAGCCCAATTGTTGAAATCAGGATAACAGGGCGCCGACCGAACCGATCCGACAATGCGCCTTGTATCGGCATAAAGATGAACTGCATTCCGAGGAATGCCACCTGGAACCAGCCGTACCAGATCGCCGCCCTTGGCACGTCGCCTCCCAGGAATTCCTCGATAAGGTGCGGGAGTACAGGAATAATAAGGCCGAACGAGAGAACATCGATCAACAGCGTGACGAAGATGAATACAGTCGCCGCGCGCCTGCGCTGCGTACTTGTTGGCGGCGACGCGCCTTGGTTCATTGGCAATTGGAGTCAGAAGTTTAGAGTCGCGGGTGGGAATAAAGCTGTTGCACTCGTCGGGCGCATTGGGATCACCGGGCTACCGACCTACTAGCAGTCGCAGCAATCTTCGCAGTGCTGCAGTCCGTGCGCTAGTAGCCTGGGGCAACATTAGACAGCACTCGAACCCGGTGAAAAGGCATGGCATCACACTTGCACGGTCCCCTGGTCAAAGTAGGTCCAGCTGTCCAGCGCTGGCGGCTGGATACCCAGCTGAATGAGTATGGTGATTACTTCAGCACGGTGCTCGGTTGCGTGATTGATAACCTGGGTAAGAATGACCATCTTAGGCACCTCCCGAATGGGTCCACCCCAATCGATCTGCACCGAATCGACGATGTCGATCGAAGGAGCCAAGGCTAGAAGACCCCTTCCGGTCGTAATTGCGCTTTCCTTCATCTCCTCAATCGTCATTGGCGGTGGCTCTTCGGGACGATGAGGCCGCTGGCCGGTGCTGATGAGCGAGAAGTACGATTCTTCCGACCGCACCACATGCTCGAGGGAATCTCGTATAGATGCGAAGACGCCGGGAGGCTTGGTATTCAGCTGCTCTGGATTCAGCGCCGCGCATGCATCGATTAAACGCAGGTTTGCCCAAAGGTTGTGACCGAAAAGATGCGCGATCGTGCTTGTAGGCTTCATGGCATTACCCTTTGATTTCCTCGTTGCATTTTTTAAGTGCGAAAGAAGGACGCCCATCACGCGGCAGCACATACTTTGTCAACCCGGACCTCGACACGTGGGCGACACAGCTCATTCCGATCACCTCTACTCCTGAATCACGATGACTATTTTTCCTACGTGTCGATTCTCATGCATGCTCTGGTAGGCCAATTCCGCATCTTGAAACGAGTAGACGGAATCGATTATTGGAGTGAGCTTGTGGTGTGATATTAGGGCATTAACCCTCTCAAAATGATCTGTATTCCCGCATGCGACGCCGCGAAGTGTCGCCGACTTCCAGATAAGGGGGTGAGGCTCCAAACCCATGATGTCTCTTCTCTTGGAACCCGAGACCAGAGCAATCTCTCCACCTGCCGCCACGGCCTGGTAGGACTGTTCGAGCGTCTCGGCACCAAATAGTTCTACGACCTTTTCAACGCCCGCGCCGCCGGTCAACTCGAGCACGGCGGAGGCCCATTGCGGATGCCGGACGCGATTGATGACTTCGTCTGCTCCTATCTCTCTTGATTTTTCAAGCTTCCTGTCATCGCTGGACACAACAATCACGCGGGCGCCGCATGTCTTCGCTATCTGTAAAGCGAAGATCGCGACCCCACCGACTCCCAACGTGAGCACGCACTCGCCAGCGCGAATGGGTCTTCCTCCGCATATAGCGTTCCAGGCAGTCACGGCGGCTACCGGTAAGGTCGCCGCCTCCTCGAAGCTCAGGTTCTCGGGAATCGGCAGCAAGCCGGTTTCACTGAACACTGCGTACTGCGTAAGAGTCCCATCCAGCGGCACGCCGAGTGAGCCTGCGGCCTGCTTGAAAGCTGCGACGACCCGGTCCCCCGGCGCAAATCGTCGTACCGAATCTCCGATCGCTTCAACCTCACCCGCACCGTCCGACAACGGAATCGTGTTCCGCATGACAGGGACGGGGAAGTACCGATTGCCGGCAATTGCGAGGTCGCGTGAATTCAGAGATGCCGCGCGCAGACGAACGAGCACCTGCCCAGGTCCAGGGATGGGCTTCGGGCGTTCGGTCCGGCGCAAGCCCTTAAATCCGGCGTTGCTTGCCACCAGCTCATAGGCCTCGATGTTCACTTGCAGTGGACCGGACATAGATCGTCAAGACCAACCGCTTGCCGGGCAGTGGTGTCTGCGGCCCTCACCTGCTCAGGAGCTGGTCCCAGGTTGAAGGATGCGATGTCGACAGGCAGGACGTCCGCATACGAGAACGCGTCTATCGCCTCCGGCGCATCGGATCTTTCGGATATCCAAACCTCGTAAATGCTGTGCTGAAGTATCGGGACCAAGTAGGCGATTGCAACAAGCCTGACAGCTACCGTGTCGTCGATGCCCAGGACCCGTGCAAACTGATGCGTGTGCATGCCTACACCCGAGGCACCGGTAATCATCGGAACACCGGCCTCGTACGCCCGGCGTACTATGGTGCTCTGCGGGTTTGGCCTATAGAAGCGTCTTGTGTCCAACCATGGAAGGAAGTTGGGCCCGAGCGGGCTTGAAAGATTTCGCTCGAAACGACTAAAAGTTCCCCCGATGGCCTCATGGTCGGTGCGTGATCTCAGGCTCCAAAAGCGACGCGCTTGATGCAACGAGGAGTACGCTGCCCTGCTCTGGTATTGCAGCTGGCGTATGGGGTGCCAATCCATGCGCATGAAACCGAAACGTGGATCCACTGACTCTGCGCCAACTTGGCGGTCGGTTTGGCGCGACGTGTAATCTATCGCCTCGGCCAGCCAAGCCTGCAGGTGGCCCAGATGAAAGCCAGCGCGATCGGCAACGTCGAGGACGTCGGGGAGTCGCTGCGCTCCGACGAGATCCTCGGCGATCAGGTGACTGAACACGCGCCAGACCGTGCACTGCTCCTCGCGGATAGAGCCATCCCCGCGAAAAACTCCCAGCAGGTCCGCGTTGCTATTCACCCGTCCGGCGAAGGGCAGATCCACTGGACGGTTGATGCGAGAGAGCACCTCATGCAGCGACCGAGCGCTTGATCCGGAACGCGCCATCACGTAGCGGTAGCAGGCTTCCCGCATCTTCGCGCTGCACTCCACGACCACGGGATGGACGTAAAGGCAATTTGCTAGCATAGCCTCGTACGCGATCCCTCTCTCCATGGGATTTCGGCCTCGGGCCATGATCAGCAGTCAGTTGTCACGTTGAAAGTGCATACTCACGCCGCCACCTGAACGGACTGTATGAAGGCAGCTTTTGTTTCATCAGCAATGGCCGCGCGGTGTACGCGAGTCACCATCTCCTCTTCATCGACGGCGAAATGTCCACGCCTGACCTGCTTGAAGAGATCGACAAGATGCTTCAGATGCAGATCTGGCCTATCGAGTGTTTCGCTAAGGATGTCTGACGAGGCCGACCGATACATGTCCTGCAACCGCGCCACGGGGGCGCCCACGAGTTCGATCGATATTGAATCGAGGCTCTTCAGATCATCGGACGTAAGCCTCCCCTCCACGAGGTACTCCTGCACAAGACGCACCGTCACGTACAAGCGATCCTTGCCTTGCACCAGCATGTTCTTATTGAAGGAGATGGCCGATCCGATGACCTTCGCTCGGGTCACGGCACGGGGATTCACTTCGCTCAATATTTCCTCTACGAAACGCGCACCACGCTGCAACGCAGCCACCTGGATGATGTCCGATGAATAAGCCTTACGTGCCGCTATATAGTCATGCGTGCGTAACGTCACCTGCCGATCCGGAGGCGTCGTATTCCAGAGCTCGACTTCGCCGGTTTCCTGCACGATTAGACACAGTGCGGGGTTTCCGTCCTCATCGATGTACTGGGCCGGCGTTGGAATGCGTAGCGCCTCATAGGCGGCGACGGCCCGTTGGTTTGCTGCGGTGTCGTTGAGGTCCGGCAGGGTGTCGGCGTACATCCGCAGCGAATAGTCGGCCAGTATTTCACTTCTGTCCTTCAGCACGATCCTCGTGGGCCTCTCCTCGCCGAAGACCACCTCGCTTTGAACGTCGGCAACCTCGTCGGCCAGCTGATCCAGCAGCTTATCGATCGACTTGTCGCCCATGATCGAATGGAGCTTTAGACGCATCGACTGATCTCTGTAGCGTGGGTATCCCGCCCGAAACGCTTGTATGACGCTCTGCACCGCCGTATCCCGAATGCGCTCGGTATGGAATTCATCGACCGACAAGCGGAAGATTAGTTCGCCTTCACTGGGTGAAGAAGCGAAGGCCGCACATAATTGGTCCAGAAGCTGTGTTGCCTTGGCGTCGGTCTTTGCCATGACCGCACTGGTGGTGATCGCCGCTCGGTAGGCCCGAGTGTGCGCGAGAAGCTCACAGACGCTCTCGAGCTCAAGCAGTGGCTCACCGCCGCCGGACAGTTGTAGCAAGCCGACATTCGCATCGTTTAGGAAGCGTGTAAGAAGCTGGACGTCGGTCACAGCAAGAATACTTCCAGCCTCCGGCGAGCGGCCAGGCTTTGGGGACGCGAAGTAACAATGCGCGCAGCCAACAGGACAGTACCTTGTCGGAATAACCACCACATAGGGCCGCCCACTCCACTGATTGATGGAGAACTGGAAGGCACCTGTGATGTTGTCTCGTGCTAGTTGCGGCGTATCGAAGGGGTTCGCCATGATCGTTCCTCGGTTCCTGGTCGCATCCCGCCCTGATCAGAGAGGCGCACCTCGGTGCTATCTCGACTGTCACACGGCGTCAGACTTCCACAGACGACATATGGGAACAATATCGGGATAAGCCTCACAGGAAGCGGCACCCATTGCATACTTCTCAGCTGGACAGCCGCCGCAACAGGATGCCGGAGACTTACAACTGCCACAGCTCGGCCGAGACAGTGCCTGTGCAAAGAGTGTGAACTCGTTAGTGCCGGGATTCACCCTAATCCCGTCCTCGTCCATCGTGCAAAACTGAAAGTCTGTATCAAAGAGGTAGGAGCATACGTAGCATCGACCATCGGGGAATATCGAGATGCGGTCCATCGTCCTGCCGATGCACCCTCGATAGCCTTCGTCGTAGTATTTTTGGACCTCGCTGACCCGTACGTAAGTCGGCTGGTACCAGATCTGGCACTTCGATCGACCTTGTTGCTGCTTGAGCGCGTCGCAGAACTCGACCCATTCGACGGGAGTCAGCGCTGCACCTTCGTCCCCCTTTCCGGTCCCGATCGTCGAGAATACGTGGTACTTGACCAACGTGACGCCGGTTTCATCCGCGAGCGCGATAAGATCCAAACAGTCTGCGACGTTGTTCTTGCTTACGGTACATATGAAGCGCACGTCGTATCCAGCCGCAGCCAGTGTCTTTGAAGTCTCAACTGCGTACTTGAACGTGCCCGGCCCTCGGACCCTGTCGTGCGTCTCTTTACTTCCCCCATCAAGGCTGATCTGGATGTAATTGAACAGCGAAGGATCTAGATTCAGGAATGTTCTGCGGGCTGGACCCAAGCCGTTTGTCGTGATGATCACCTTCTCGTATCCGAGTTCGTAGGCCGCCTGGACGCATTCCCGAAATTGCGGATGAGTGGTCGGTTCGCCACCCAGCAAAGTCAACTTGCTCCCGCCCATCTGTCGCCACAGTGCGAGAGTCTTTCGCACCTTTTCTAGTGGCATCACACGCGCAAGGTCAAGGCGCTCCCCCATGTAACAATGACTGCATCTGAGCTGGCAGACTTCAGTAATGTAGAGATAGACGTTGCGGAAGCGTCCATACTCGATGCGTTTCTCTGTCTCAGGGAATCTGGCCCATCCGTAGTGGTCGGGTGCCACAGGAATTTTTTCTATGATCTCCGCCATGGCTAAATCACTCCTTTTTCCTTGAGCTTTCGGACCATTTCCCTGTATTGAGCTTCTGTCATCCGCTTTTCGACTTTTTCGGAACGGGACTCCTGTGAGTTCGAATACTGCGTCCACGCTTCACCTTTGGTTCGGTCCATGACGGTGAACTGTGCTTTGGAAGCTGGCCCGCGGATGATCAATGAAATGGTGCAGGGCTCGGCTCCGATCGAGTGGTAAAGATGTTCTTTTAGAAAGTAGGACGTACCCCGTTCGCGACGCTCCACAAACTCGAGCTGAAGATCATCCGGCGTAGCCGTGCCCATCGAAATCTTCCGCTCCGGCTTGATCGTGTAGAGATAGTGTTCATAGCTGCCCGACAGCACTCTTGCTGCATAAGGCCACCGATGATTGTGTGGGCGATCGAACCTTCCGTCGCCGAATACATGCAGACGGATGCGAGCGTCTGACTCGACGTCGTGATGCAGAACGAGCTTGTCCAGGATGTCGTAGTGCTCGCACATACACCATAGCTGCGGTGCCCGCCGGCACTCTTCTACCGCCGCGCGCAGCGCATCCCGATCTTCGGCCAGGTGGGCGAGCAACTGCCGAGTATCGCGAGATACCTGCTCGGTATCCGACCAATTCAATTGTCTGACGACAGCTGCGTACTCATCGAACATGCCAGCCACCAAATTCTGAGTAGGGTATTCCCTTTGCAACGTGCTGTAGCGCGAATCGAATGTAATCGACCACGTTATCGATCTCGTGTAGCTTCCCCAGATCCATCCATCTGAGCTCTGCGCATTTATGCGGCTCCTGGTTGGTCGGCGTCCCGGCCCATGTGGTGCACCTAAAGAAAAACGCGATTCGATCGCTGTTCGAGCGATTGTGCATAGTGTGTACGAGTAGCAGGTTCTCGCTAGCGATTTCGATACCAATCTCCTCACGGGCCTCTCGCTGCATCCCCTGCGACAGGGTCTCGTTTGCTTCGAGGTGACCCGCAACTAGGCTGAACTTGCCATCCTCAAAGCCCGTTCCGGCACGCAGTGAGAAACATGCGAGCGGGCCGTCGACGAGCAGCAAATGAAGATCAATTGTCGGCGTTGGCCTCATGTGCTGCGACCCTTTAAGCAATCATCGAGACTCGATGGTGGGGTAGGCGAAGAAGCCAAAGAGCGTGGCCTGATCCCATTCAGTGAGATGTATGAAGTTTCGCGACAGCGCTTCAGCAACATTCTTCGCCTTGAGCAAGCGATTAGGCCCATCGAAAAAGTCATCGATCAGCAACGTTCTGAGGAGATCACGTTCGGAAGGACTAAGCACTAGTTGCTCGATCGCGCTTCGAATCGCTACTCCAGCATGCGATCGCAATCCCCGCCCGCCCGGACTTGCAACGCGACTTATCCGCGTGGATCGGTGCGCTACACGTTGCTTGAGAACTGCCTGGAACGCTTTAAGCGATCGCCTTCGACACTGATACCCATGGCGCCGAAATTCTGCAACTACATCCTTTGGTTGAGGGTTGCCGTCGATCTCGGCGAATCCTTCACCAGGAAAAAGCACTGACGCCTGCTCCGTCGCCTCCTGCGACGTATCGGGCACGTGAATCGCATTCTGAATTCGATTGAGATGACCGATCTTCGCTCTGAGACAGCTTGTCTTCGAGGGAATGGCCGGACCTTGCTCGGCCTTTAGTCGCTCTTGAATATCCCCACCTGCCTCGTGTGAAAGGAGGAGCGCGATCCAAGGCCCTACGCGGGCAAACCGTCGATTCACGTGCCACGAATCTCGCGCGGCATCGAATCCGTTCTCATAAGCAAGGCGATAGAGCTGGTCATTCATGTGAATGACCTGATAGGCGCAGATTTCGTAGCCACTCTCGCCGAGAGCTCCGAGCGCTCCGAAAAGCCCACCGGTTAAGGTCACATCTGGCTTCAAATAGCATAGAGCTCGCTGCATCCTAGCAAACTCAATTTGGTGGTGAGCATCAGAAAGCGCATCTTGCTATTGCTTCAGCCGCATACGGCAGCCTGAATACGATGCGATTCCGTCAGCCGCATTACGGTCTAGCGATGCGGCAAACCGCCGCGTAGCAATCCAGGCCCCTATCTCCCACAATCCAATGTACTTGTCAACTACAGGCTTGTGCCGCACAGGATAGGTTCAACGAGGTTCCGAGTGCATCAACGTCCACAGCAAGAAAGCTGCGCTGCCTTCTGCTCGTCTACAGTCCTCGTGGACGTTGGAACGCCCCATCTTCGTCTGATTGCGAGACTGCGTACTGATCGCGAAGTGCCCATCGGAACGCGTTCTTTTGGCCGGGACGCATCGCGGCCGCTAAGACACATCGCCGGTCCCGGACGTGATCCGCCTTGCACAGGGACGGCCCCAATGGCCAGCCTGTCCGCGCACTCGCCCCCGCGCCTGCCTGATTGGACCGTGCGAACCTCCGGTTCGCTCCGGCTCTCTGGTGCATGCGCGCTGGCGCTGGTGGTTGTACCTGCCTCTGTTGTTAACTTGGTCGCTGGCCAAACTGCCGGTTGCAGCGACGCCGCCGGAGGGGCGTTCGCTAAACCTGGACGCGCCGCCTACGGCCCTGCACAAAACGTCGCTGGATCTGGGTGCCGTGACCGAAGGCTAGCGGGCGAAACCGCTCGCGCCGCCCGGCCTCGACGAAGGTCCGACGCCATGCCTGTTCGTCAGCCTCTCGATGCCCGAAGCGGCGATAACAGAAAGATCGGCCAGGCGCGGCGCGGGCGCGCGCCATCACGCTGAATCACCGGCTGTCGAGCAACACCCAGTCTCACGTACTTGGGCGACACCCACCTTCACGCACCCCGGGTCGGGGCAAGGCCAGGCCCTGGCGGCCCTTGTTTGTCGGGAATGGTGAGTGAGGGCGTGGCTGCGCTTCCTGCGTCATGCCGCGACCATTCGGCGCCAACAACATTAGCTGTCGTAAGGTGGACTGAACGAACGCCGGGTCCTTGCTCAAGACCCAGAGCCTGCACGATAGAGGTCAACGAGACGCTGTCTCGACCCTGTCCGCCCATACTTTCACCAAATGCCGCATGGCCTCTGGGACTCGAACCCTGTCGTGCTCATCGAACAAATGAAGTTCTTCGCCTCGCTCGACCACGTTCCACCTGCTGTGACCCAGACGTTTAGCAGGAAAGCCAAACGCCTTGGCGATCGCGCGTTGTAAGAGCTTCAGAGGCGCCTTTTCAATACCGACCTGCTCGATCTTGGCCATGAGCACGGACAAGTCGCGCACGGTCCGCGGCGGCCGATCTTTACCGGTGCTACGCTTCGGCATAGTGCACTCCCAGCCCAGGATCGTTCGACCAAAGGTCAGCCAACGGAACAGGCTCGCCCGCGCCCCTGGATGCCTGCGCAGGAAGTGCTGCAGCTGGTCGTCATCGCAATGCCCGTCCTCTCCGAGCCCCTCGTCTGCGCACAGCTGGCTGGCGGCAGTGAGGTAGAGACGCATAGTTCGTGCTGGCGTCTTTTGCTCATCCAGCCAGCCGACGTAGCGATTGAGCACCGCGGCATAGGGCGCACGGCGCGAGGCGCGCAGTTTCTCCGCAATCCGGCTTCGCTCAACGTGCTCGACCTTGGCAGCCTCGTCTAGGCTGACCCCAAGGTGTACTTCGAGGAAGCGCACGGGCAACACATGCCTTCTCAGCTCGGCCACGCTGAACGTCTCCAGCAGGCCGTTGCCCCGAAGCGTATCTGGATTGGCGACAGATGCATCCAGCCGGGAGAAGAATGGAAAATGGCGGGCAAAGACCTTGGCCAGGAGCGGCTTGTCAGGCTGCGCCTCATGCAGCCACTGGCCAAAGGCGAGATAGGCCGCCCGTGACCAATCCCGCTCAAGTGCCAACATCTGGACTAAAGCATCACGCTCGATACGCTGCCGGTTCAAACAGGCAATACAGCGGCCATGACCGTCACCCGCCAGCATCGACCCGCACCCCGGGCATGCGTGAACCTTCTCGGCCCCAGGTGTGCACGCCTCGCAGTGGGGTTTGCCGCTAGCCAGCAAGCCTGCGATGGGCCGATAGCGCCGGCAAGATCCACAGCTGCGATGCGTCAGTCGGTTACGGCAAGCACCGCAGATCTTGTCCTCGATCCGCAGGCGCGGCGCCCGGGACAGGTGCACGCTCGCTTGGCCACACCACGCGCAAGGTTCGGGCTGCAGGAAGTAGGGCGAGCACGACCCGCACACAGGCCGCCCGCCAACCAGTCGCCCGGCCTTTCCTCGCACTGGACGATCGCAACGCAGGCATTTGCGAGTCGCCCGCTCGCATTGCCGACAGACTGGCTCAGCGGTTGCATGCTGATGGGTTCGCGTTGGCTTCGCGCAGCGGGCGCACTGCAGAGGAACAAAAACCCGCGCGTAGCACGAAGAGCAATACTCTGCTCCCTTGTGGAGGCGATGTGCGTTGACGATCGTGCGGCCGCATTCGTCGCAGTACCGCTGCCCCTTGGAATCGATGCTCATTCGCTGATCGCCTGCCACAGCAGTGCCGCGCGTGTGGCCCGCCAATCAGTACTGCGACGCCGTTCGTGCTCCAGCTTCGCTCGCAGCGCGTGGGGCTTCCTCGGAACTACCTTACGCGTCCTCCCCGCCGGCAGGTCCTCTACCGCTGACCTCAACCAGTCCGGCAACGACTCCCGTGCGAAACGTCGCTGCGTCAAATTCTGGTCACGCGCGATCTTCTTGAATTCCAGCGGCCAGCTGGCCAACACATCGATAACGAGCAGCACCACTTCGGCGCGGGTTTGGACGCGGGCCAGCTCCAATGGCCGAGCGTGACGACCGGCAGGATCAGGCGGCGAGTGTATGCGGCGCGCCAGCAGGCTGGCTAACACCCGGCTGCCGTGGAACAGGTCTTCACGACAGACGGGCTGACCGCCAATCTCCGCAATGCCACCATTCAGGGCACGATCAAGGTAGGACTGCGCTTGGATTACCGCGCCGATCGGTACGCTCGGATCTTGCGGCGTCCTTCCCAGCATGCGACTGCAGAGCTGACACCGCCTCACCGAGAGCATCTGCCGGTGAATGGCCAGCGGCGCATCGCAATGGGGACAGGCGTCCTGCAGGAGCCGCCGATGGCGGCTGCATGCCACCATGAAGGACATGCGCCAGTCTAGGCAAAAGACCGGCCGGTCTGCCAGGCAATCGGGGCAGTATTGCAGGCCCCAGCCCCGTCGCAGGCGATGGTAGATGCCGATCCGATTGATCCAGGGAGCCGGTCCGCGTGTCACGCCCCCTCTCAACCCGGCCTCTGCGCCGCGGAGTGTCATCTGCACCACACGCGCCAACGCAAGCCCCGACTTGACCGCGATCGCGGCGAGCAGTGTGTCCGATGCAGAACGATCGATATCTCGGTTCCAGATCGGAATACTGGGAAAGTGAAATGCGCAGAAGCGGTATGGAGCCAGGCCGTGTCGCTGTGCGGCCCTGACCAGGAAAGAGCTCAGCAGCTCATCTTCCTGGGGCTCGATGGGCAGCGGCCAACGCATCTCCCTCACACCACGCGCGCCACTGATTCCCAATCGCCCAGGCGCGTCCATCCCAAATCATCCAAGACAGAGGCGGTGATGCGCTCCACGCCAGCCTTGATGGCGTGCGCCGATGCGGCCTTGAGCAACTTCACGGTGCCGCCAATGGTGTCCCCGGCCATACCGTAGAGCTTCGGGGCCAGTTCGCGACTGGCCAGCTGCGACGGCTCAGCGAGCGGCAGCAGTTGCTCGTAGCTGGCCAGGAACCGCAAGTACTCGCCGTTGAGCTTCCACCGATCCAGCGCCGTCGGTTCAAAACGCGATTTCATCTGCGGATCGGAGTTCAGTGCGTTGATCGCCGCTTGCGTGCCGGCTGCCACGATCGAGATCTTCAACTCGTTGCTGAGCCCCTTGATGGCGGCCAACAGATCGCCGGCGGCCTTGCCCGCGTTGGTGAGATTGTTGAACTCATCAATCACCAGTAGGCGCACGCTGGCATATTGAAGGACGGACTTAGCCTGCCGCTTCTTGATCGATGCGGGATCCTTTTCGCGATGCGAGATGGCCAGCGCCCAAAGCAACGTCGACCAGAACTCGGTCTCGTCCGGCGTTTCTGGCATCTCGACGCACAGGATCGGTGCGATCGGCGAACCCGACTCCGTCATCTGCACAGGATGTCGATTGGTGAAGTGCTCGATGATCGAACTCTTGCCGTTGCCGCTACGCCCGACCACCAGGAGGTTTGGCATCCGCAGGCTTCGTGGATAGGCCAGCAGCTGATCCAGTTGGTCAAGGATTTGCGTCGCCCGGGTGTAGCCAATCCAACGATCGGTTTGGCAGAACGTGATTCGCTCCTCCTTTGGCAGCTCCAGAGCCTGCGCAACGGCCGGGGTGAGGTGGCTGTATCGCGTCATCGGACGAGCGAGACCTCATCGAAGGGTCGGATAGGCTCATCGAACGGATCCGGCTCGATCGTGGACGTTGGCGCCGACAGGTGTGAGACAGAAGGGGGCGCTTGGGGTTTTGGAACGAAATGCTTGGCCGTGGCCGGGTTGCGAGTTGCTTGTCGCCTCGCGGCTTTACTCTTTTTCTTGGCTTCGGCGACCTTCGAGCGCATACGCTCCAGGGCCTCAAAGATCAGGTTCTCATCCACGCCACGGCGCCCCTCAGCCTTCAGTCGTGCCTGCACCTCTCTCAACTCCCAGGCGCTCATAGCCGGATAGCCGATGTTGCGATACGGCAGGGCCGTATAGCGCCCGTCCTTCGGATCGAGGAAGTACACCTTGCTGATGTCACGCGGATCCCGTCGGATCAGGAATTCGCGTTTGGCCCTGACGTTGTCCGGATCCATAGCGCTGACGTAGGGATCCAGCACCGGATCGTAGTAGCTGATGTTGTCGATCTGGATGCCGTATTGCTGCACGGAGCGATGGAAAAAAGGCATGAAGTCCAGATGGATCCGCAGCGCATCTTCCGGCATCGGGA
The DNA here is from genome assembly GCA_019634735.1 of Lysobacterales bacterium. Lineage (NCBI taxonomy): Bacteria > Pseudomonadati > Pseudomonadota > Gammaproteobacteria > Lysobacterales > Lysobacterales bacterium. The sequence goes on from JAHCAT010000009.1 coordinate 47,380, forward strand.
ACATGCCGGTACCTGTGGAGTTCGCATCGCCCAGGATGCCCAGGCTCCACTTAGTCTTGGGAGACATGCCAAGTTCGGAATGTACACGTTGGTGATAGACGTTGACGATGAAGTCAACCAGATGGTTCTCGAACTCCTTAAGCGTCAGTGCTGCCATGGCTTCGGAGTTGTAGCCGCGGCGCTGTTGGGGGTTGGAGAAGGTTGCCCCCGGCAGCTTGCGGAGCTGATTGGCCATGGTGCCCATCAGCCGCTCGATGTGGCCGCCAAAGTGCGGAAGCGTGACCGGACGCCATTGCAGGTCGATGCCGTACTCCTCGCAGGCCCGCTTGAGCATCTGGCCCCGGAACTCCTTGCCGTTATCGCTGTGGACCGCGCTCATCGCGCCCCACACGGGCCACTCACCGCCAACGCCGAGCTCGGCCAGATATTCCCGCTTGGGGCAGATCGCATGCGCCAGGCACATGCCTACTGAGATCGCTGCGGGTTTCTCGAAGGTGACGTAGATGCCCGCGACAATGCGGCTGTACACATCGATTGCTAGCGTGATCCAAGGACGTCCAACGGGCCGGCGATGGACCTCATCTACTAGGATGATGTCCGCCTCGGTGTGGTCGATCTGGACTACGGAAAGCGGGTGGTTTGCCCCCGGGAAGGCACCTTGGATTGCCTCGTAGCGATTACGCGCCACATCTCGAAATCCGCGGCGGCGGAGTGTCTGGGCAGGTTCAAGCGCGGCAATGCGGTTTCGAATCGTGTTCGAACTGGGCGCATCGATCTTGGCCAAACGGCAACGTCGAATGACTTCATCAACGACGTCCTGTTTGTTGTGGCGCTGCTTACTCAGGTATACGTCTTCGATGGCAGAGCTGATCACTTTTTCCTGCTCATCCCGAAGCAAGATCGTGCCGCTCTTGCGGCCGCGTTTCCCCGGGACCAGCGCCGACACGTGTCCTGCGGCCTGATACAGCTTCAACCACTTGTACAGCGTGGACGCGTGGATGCGCTCCTTCTCGGCGAGCTTCTCGGCCATCGCGCGTGTCCGTAGCGGGTTCTCTAGCAGCGGTTTGATCGCCGAGAAACGCCGCTGGGCTTCTGCCCATTCTTCCTTGCTGTAGTGGGCCAGATCGCGCTCAAGGTCCGCCTTGGATTCGCCGTCCCTATCCGGAGGTAGCGGCGTGATCGACTCCACCCGCAAGCGTTGGCTTTCATGACTTTCAAGATCGACCGCAAGGACGCTGTCGACAGATAGCAGGTGGGTGATGCGAAAGCGCCGATCGCCATGTCTCACTAGCTGGCCCGGTTCGGCGCGAAAGAATGCCTTGGAAATGCCGCTCATGCGCCTCTTCCCGGCAGCCAAATCGGCGCGCTCATTGTGAGCGGCACCTGGAGATCAGCACTGACTCGACGGGTAGCGATGAGCTTCCACAGCATGGGCAGCGCCGCCATCCGCGACTCTTCGGACCAGTAAGCCGCTGCAAGGAGGGCCTGTGGCGTGGTTGTACCGAGCGCTCGCAGCGTGTATAGCAACTGCTGCAAGAAAAGATCCTGATCAAGCAGTGCGCGATAGCGGCGCAGAAACCTGGCGTTATCTAGGAGCGCTGTTCGGATGTGCCGCTCCGTCACAAGCTTGAAACGCCAGCCGTGTTCCCGGCAGTACCCGACCGCGGCCTTGAACCGCGGGCGGTACGCCGACCAGTTCGCGTGCAGTTCTCTGGCGGGCTTCACCTCATACACCATAGTGATTACATGCGATCCCAGCGCGTAGTCAGCCCGCACGTCTGGCGTGTAGCGGCGCGTCGCCCCTTCATGCTGGTAGCGAAGGGAAAAAGGTTGAACCTGAATGGCTTGGACGCGGGGGTCGAAGTCGAGCGCCAGCAGCCAGTCGCGCTCCAGCGAAGACTCGAAAACGGCGACCCCCCCATCGCCCAGAGTTAGGCGCCCGGTTAGGCTCCTCCGGTTTGTCCGTAGCTCGCGTACAGGGGTGTCAGAACTCAGTCGCGCCATTAAGCAGCATTCCGGAGGCAGTCGCTTCTATTCGCATACCACGGTCGTGTCATTTGTTGCAATCATGCTCGCCAGAGCCAGGCTTGGCAATAGATCGAGTCGCGGCAATAATTGGAAGTCACAGCGGCAGCCGGCCGCGACCGGGCGAGATCTCGCTGGCCCATGGCGGCGTCCTGTTCCTGGACGAGCTGCCCGAATGGGGAAGAGCGGTGCTGGAGGTGTTGCGCGAGCCGCTGGAGTCCGGCCGCATCGTGATCTCGCGGGCCGCCCGCCAGGCGGAGTTTCCGGCACGCTTCCAGCTGGTCGCGGCGATGAACCCCTGTCCCTGCGGCTATGCCGGCGATCCGGCAGGGCGCTGCCGCTGCACCGGCGAGGCCATCGGCCGCTACCGGTCGCGCCTGTCCGGCCCGCTGCTGGACCGCATCGACCTGCATGTCGAGGTACCGCGCCTTGCGCAGCAGGTCCTGCTGGCACCGGAGGGTGGCGGCGAGCCGTCGGCCAGGGTGCGTTCGCGGGTGGCCGAGGCGCGGGCCGTGCAGCACGCGCGCAGCGGTGCCGACAACGCCCTCCTGGCCGGCCCCGCACTGCGCCGGCACGCCGCCCTGGGCGCCAGCGAACGACGCCTTCTGGAACAGGCCGCCGAGCGACTGGAACTGTCCGCCCGCGCCTGCCACCGCATCCTGCGGGTGGCACGCACGATCGCCGACCTCGACCGCGCTGCGGCGATCGGCCAGGCCCACCTGGCCGAAGCGGTCAGCTACCGCTGCCTGGACCGCCCGGTCGCGTCCGCCCATTCCTGAGGGCGCGCACCTGGGGTACGGGGCGCCCCGGCCAGCGCGCGCCGCCGGGCCGGCAACGATGCAGATCATGGCCAGCCCCGACCCTCTCCCCCGGCCCCTCTCCCAGAGGGAGAGGGGAGCAGAGCGCGCTCCAAATCGCGCATCCCGAGTCCCGAATCCCGAATCCCGGGTCCCGGGTCCCGAATCCCGGACTGGCGACGGCACCGCACTTCTCCCCTCCCCCGCCTGCGGGGGAGGGGCGGGGGAGAGGGCCGCCCCGGCCAGCGCACGCCGCTGGGCCGGCAACGATGCAGATCATGGCCAGCCCCGACCCTCTCCCCCGGCCCCTCTCCCACAGGGAGAGGGGAGCACAGCGCGTTCCGCTTACCGTACACCGAGTCCTGGTCCTTGGTCCCCGATCCTGAGCTGAGACACGACGCTAATCGGGCCTGCGGGGGAGGGGCGGGGGAGAGTGTACGCGCGCCGCACGCTGCCCGGCGCCCAGTCAGGGCGCAGCCGCCCGAGCCGCCGCGTTGTCCGCTCAGTTGCCTGCGCCGAGCGTGGCGACGATCAGGCGCTGCCACCAGTCGCCGCCAGGGTGCGCGACCAGCGCGTCGGCCAGCGTCGCCAGCGACTGCCGCAGCCCGGCGTCGCCCGGCGCCAGTCGCCAGCGCGCCAGCAGCCGGCAGGCCTCGACCTGCAGGTGGACGGAATGCCCCTCGGGCAGCCGGCCGGCGAGCAGTGCCGCCGCCTGGTCGCAGGCCAGCAGGGCCTGGGCGGGCGCATCGTCCGCGAGCGCGATCTCGCCCATGGTCCGACGCAGGCCGGCCTCGGCGATACGGTCGTACTCGGTCCGTGCCTGGTAGCCGCCTGACCATATGCGCCCGATGGTTTCGCGCGCGGCCGCGATATCGCCGGCGCGCGCCTGCACCAGGGCCAGTGCCGCCATCGAGTTCATGGTGCCGCCGTTGTCCGCCCCGAAGCTGGCCAGGCGTGCCTCGGCGGCCCGCCGCAGCGGCTCGATCGCCTCCGGATAGCGATGCTGGCGCGCCAGGGCGACGCCCAGCTCGTGTGCCGCCAGAACCGCCTGCGGGTGGCCGGTTCCGAAGCGCGCCACGAAGCGCGCATCCAGGTCGGCCAGCAACGCGACCGCCTCGTCGATGCGGCCCACCCCGATCAGGGCGGTGGCGACCGGAAATCCCGCGGCCAGGGCATCCGGGTGCTCGGCGCCCAGCGCCTGCCCGCGCAACCGCCGGGTCTCCTCGGCGGCCTCCAGCGCCTCCTCGCCGCGGCCCAGCCTCGCCAGGGCCAGGCCGAGTCCAGCGGCGATGTAGGCGCGGCTCAGGGCTGCAACCCCGGCTTCCTGGTCGGGCCCGGGCCCGGCGCGCTCGGCGAGCTCGGCGAACGCCACGGCGGCGGCCTCGAAATCGCCGGTCAGGAAGGCGTTCCAGGCCAGGTGGCGATCGGCCTCGACACGCCGGGGGTCGCGCGCGTCCAGGACCTCGAGGTCCGCCGCCAGTTCCCGCAACAGAGTGCGATGGCGGTCGTAGCGGGTGGCGACCTCCTCGACATCGGCCCGGCGCAGCCGGTACCTGACCACGGTCGGGTCGTTCGCGCCGAGCAGCGGGCGGGCGCGGGCGATGGCCAGATCAAGGGCCTGCGCGGCGGGTTCGGTGCGGCCCAGGTTGAGCAGGGTGTCGCCCAGTACGGCGTACAGCTCGGCGGCGATCAGCGGTTGCCCGGCCAGGCGCGGCTCGACGCGCGGGATGGCCAGTTCGATCAGTTCGCCGATCGGCGCATCCTGGGCGTTGACGCCGTACGGGTCGGCGGCGCGGATCAGGTCCTCGCTGAGGAACTGGTTGATCGCCCGGGCGGTGGCCGCCTCGCGTTCGGCGCGTGCCGCCGCGGCGCGCGCCAGGTCGCGCTCGTCGCGGATGCGCAGCGCCGAGGTGGCCGCGGCCAGCGCCAGCACGATGAGCACGCCGGTGGCGACCAGGACGCCGCTGCGGTTGCGGCCGACGAACCGGCGCAGCCGGTAGCCCGGCCTGCGGCCAACCGCCGCCAGAGGGCGCTGGTCGAGGAAGGCCCGGACGTCGGTGGCCAGGGCGTCGACGGTGGCATAGCGCTGCCCGGGCAGGTCGGCGGTTGCACAGGCGATGAGGGCGCGAAGATCGGCCGGCAGCCGATCGGTACCGTCCTGGCGCCCGGCTACCGCCTGCGCGTCGGACCGGGTCACCGTCGACGGCTCGTCCTGCGTGGCCAGCAGCCGCTGCAGCAACCTGCCCAGTTGCCAGATGTCGGCGGCCACCGTCGGCCGCTCGCCGCGCTGCTGCTCAGGGCTGGCATAGCCTGGCGTGTGCGCACTGCTGGCCAGGTCGTCGTCGCCGTCGACCAGGTGGGTGATGCCGAAATCCAGCAGCTTGACGGTGCCGCTGCCATCGACCAGCACGTTGGACGGCTTGATGTCGCGGTGCAGGAAGCCATGGCCGTGCGCATGAGACACCGCCGAACAGACTTGCAGGAACAGCAGCAGGCGCTGGCGCAGGTCCAGCGCCCCGTCCCGGGCATGCGCGTCGATGCGAACGCCTTCGATCAGTTCCATGGCCAGCCACGGCTGGCCGTCCGCGGTATGGCCGCCATCGAGCAGGTGGGCGATGTTGGGATGGACGAGATCGGCCAGGGCCTGGCGCTCGCGCAGGAACAGCGTCCGCCTGGCCTCGTCCTGGTGGCCGCTGGCGATCCACTTCAGGGCGACCGCCTGGCGGTACTCGCCGTCGTCGCGCTCGCCCCGGAAGACGATCGCCATGCCGCCCCGGCCCAGCTCGCCGGTGATCCGGAACGGACCCAGGCGCTGGCCCGGACGGGGCGCCTCGGCACTGCGCGAGCGCGCCAGCAGCGAGGCCGCGACGCTGCCCAGCAGGGCGCCCCCGGTGGCCAGGTCTTCCGGACGGATCGGCATCGGCACGGCCCTCGAGCGCGCGGCGCGGGCCGCGACAGCGGTCATGGTGGACAGGGTCCGCCCGTCCCGGCAAGCAGGACCGGCCCGGCTCGACGATACTTCGCAGCCTGGTCGCGGCCGGACGGAGGGCCGGAGTGTCCGGCAAGCCGCTCCTGCGGTCGCCGATCGTCGCGCCGGGGCGTGGCCTGTTTCGGTTGGCCGTATCGATGTCGCGTCGAGCGCGCACTCGCCGTGCACCGGTCCGCGGCTCGCACCGCAACGCGGACTCGGCGGACTTGCCACGCGCCCTGGCGAAACAGGCTTGGCACGGATCCGGCCGGCGCCCTGGCCTGCCTGCAATCGATATCGGAGCACGAACATGAGTGGCGGATCAGGCGCGGCGATCGCCGGTATCGAGCAAAGGGTGGCCCTGGTCTCGGTGCTGGTCCGCGACTACGACGAGGCCCTGGCCTGGTACTGCGGCGTGCTGGGTTTCGCCAACGTCGAGGACCGGCCGGTGCCCGAGCAGGGCAAGCGCTGGGTGGTGGTGGCGCCACGCGGGGGCGCCGGCGCCAGTCTCCTGCTGGCGCGGGCGGCACAGCCGGAACAGGTGGCAAGGATCGGCGACCAGACCGGCGGCCGGGTGTTCCTGTTCCTGCACACCGACGACTTCCAGCGCGACCACCAGCGCTATCTGGCGGCCGGCGTGGAATTCGTGCGCCCGCCGGAACGCCAGCCCTGGGGCCAGGTGGCGGTGTTCCGCGACCTCTACGGCAACCTCTGGGATCTCATCGGGCCGTCCGCGCCGGGTTGAGGTGCCGCCGGGTGCCGCCGGGGGTCAGAGTGCCTTTTCCCCCGAAGGCCCGGGCACGGTAAGCCGGGCGGCCGGGAAAAGGCACTCTGACCCCCTCAGGGCAACTGCCGCAGCAGCGCGGCGATCGCCGGGTTGTCCGGGTGCAGGGGCTGCAGCTGTTCCAGCAGACGCCTAGCGCCGGCGCTGTCGTCGCGGCTGAACGCCATCAGGCGTGCCATCTGCACGCCCACCTCGGCATGGTCCGGGTGGCGGCGGTGGCGGTTGAGGAAGTTCAGCAGCAGGCGCCCGGCCAGCTGCACGTGCTGCTGCTGGGCCAGGCGCTTGCCGATCGCCAGCACCTGGTCGGGGCGATCCATCAGGAAGGCGCGGTCCAGCTTCAGGCCGGTGCCGACCAGCCAGGCCAGCTCGCCCGGGCGGCTGGCTTCCTGCCAGTCGTTCGCCAGCACGGCCAGTTCGGGCAGGACCGGCGCCGGGTCGGCCAGGCCGGCCAGGCCGGCTTCGAAGCCGGCGCTGTCCAGGCGCCGGCCGCGCAGTTCGGCGACCAGCCGGCGTGCCGCGGGGACGGCGCCGTCGCTGGCCACCAGTGCCGAGAATCGCGCGGCCTGGTCGACCGGCGCCGCCGCTGCCGCCGCCGCGGCGACCGCACCGGCGATGTCGGAGGGCGCGTCGGCGCCGTCCGGGTCGGCCTCGACGCCCAGGTGCGGGCGCAGGGCCCGCTCCTGCACGAACCACCAGGGAATCGCGATCAGGGTCGCCACCGCGCCCAGCACGGCGAAGATCAGCATGCCGAACTCGAAGAACAGGCGCACGATCGTCTGGCCCAGGCGCTGCCCGCCCAGGTGCACAGCCAGCACCAGGACCGTGGCGATCACCAGGCTGGCCGGCACGAAGCGCCCGGGCTGGCCGAACACGGCCGCGAAGCTGTCGGACAGGACCTCGGAGAACGGCTCCTCCGCACGGATCGCGCGGACATAGGTCAGCGCGCTGACGCTGGCCAGCATGATCGCCAGGGGCGAAAGGGCGATGATCACCGCGTAGATGCCCCACAGGCCCAGGCTGTTGAACAGGCTGAACATCAGGCGCAGCACCGCGGGTGTCTGGAACAGCGAGCCGATCAGCTTGCCCACCACCCAGCCGGCCACCGCCCAGAACACCATCAGACCGACCAGGGTGCCGGCGGCCTCCACCAGCGGCCGCACCGCCCCGACACCGTACGGTGCGCCCTCGGCCGCGGCCAGGGTCCGGAAGCCGGTCACCATGATCGCGGTACTGACCACGGTCTGCAGGACGGCGTCCAGGAATCCGCGCCAGCCGCCGGACTGGAACGGCCCGGCCAGCGTGATGTGCGGCAGCAGCCAGATGAACGCGCCGAAGGCCAGCGCGAACGGCGCCACGCGCGCCAGGTGGCCGGCCAGCAGGGCGAAGGTGGGTGCGAACCAGGCCAGCATGCCGGCCTCGGACAGACGCTCGTCGAGCGGATGCTCGCCGCGCCGCGGATCACGTTCCATGTGCGGTCCTCCCTGGACCGGCGCAGTGTAAGAACTGGGCGGCCCGGCGTACAGCGTCGGCGGCAGGAACGGTGCCCGTTCTGGACGCGCCAATGCGACACCTCCACACTGGCCTGGAGGCGCGTCCCGATTCCGGAGGTGGATCCATGCACCCGCTCGCACGCCCGATCGCCCTGGCCTGCACCCTGGCCCTGGCCGCCCCGGCCGTGGCCGCGGAGCGCGGCTGGACGGTCGATGTGCGTGCCGGGCATATCGAGGGACCGGGGATGACCAACAAGGAGCTCGACCTTCTACGGCGCATCGATGGCATCGAGGAGGGGCGGCGCTCTGGTCTGGGGTTGCGCTGGGAAAATGGCGGAACCTGGTATGTACGCGGCGAGTACACGCGAAGCGTGCTCCGCTACGAGAGTCCATTGAATCCTGCATGTCCCGTCACGGCCAATCAGTTCCTGCCCCCGTTTCGCAACTGCCAGGCCATCACAGATCCCCGTATCGGCCAGATCCGGGATCGGCATCACCAGCTCGATTTGACGGCCGGCTACCGATGGAACCTGTTCGGCTGGCTCGATGCCCATGGCGAGCTGGGCTATGGCGTGACCCAGTGGCGCTCCCGGGAGGACATCGAAGCGAACGCCACAGCCGGATGCCTGGCTTTCAGTGTGGGGATCCCGCCCAGACGTTTGTCGAATTGCGTCGAAGTCAACCGCCATGCCCGCGCCGACGGCCTGGTGGCCGCCCTGGGCATCGACCTGTGGCCGGCCAGCCGGTTCTCGCTGACGGCGAGGATCAACCACCAGTCGTTCCGGTATCGGATCTACCGGAACGACCTGTACGCGCGTTTCGCCACCGCCAACAACCTCAACCAGGCACCCGGCTTCACCTTCTCCACCCTGGTCGCCCGCGAACCCCGCGGCTCCTGGACCTGGGGCGCGCTGCAGGCGCGCTACGCGCTGACGCCGCGGCTGTCGGTGCTGCTGCAGGTCGAGGGGCTGGGCAACCGCGACTGGGAGACCGTCGACCTGGGGCTGCGGGTCCGGCTGTAGATGCTCAGCGCTTGCGGCGCTACGCGGGCCGCGCACGTCGCGGCCTCAGGCGCCGCACAACTTGCCGGTGCTGCAGAAGCGACGATCCTGCACGGTTGACAGCGCAACTAACGCGAGGTAGAAGCAGATTTCACGCATCGGCGGGGAGGCTCTCGATGACAATGATGGCCGTGGTCCACACGTCGATACGACGAATTTTCGGGGGGGGGGGCTGCTGCGCGTCCTGCTTGTTTTCGCCCCGGCCCCGGCCGCGATTGCCGAACCCTCCGAGCTGGCAAGGTACCCGGCCGTTGCGCCGGACGTGGTCCAGGCCTTCCAGCGTGGCGATGGGCGGGTCGAGGTGCTGCTTGCGGTAAGGGGCTTTCCCGACGGCATGCCGTTCTACCGTCCAGTGGTCGATGACGCCCCGGAGCGGCGCGCTGAAGTTCTCGAACAGGTGTTGCGCGCCGTTCAGCCCATCGAGGCGGCACCCTCGGTGACCGTTCTGGCCAGCTATCCCCGGTTCGGCACGGCGCATCTGCGCCTGGGCCTGGAGGCCGCCCTGCAACTGGCCAGGCACCCGCTGGTGCATGGCCTGTCCACGCCCCGCAGCTATCGCCAACAGGCGGACTTTGCGGTGGAAGCCGCGCAGTTTACGGCGCTGCATAGCCAGGGCTGGCGCGGAGGCGGGCGCAAGATCGCGGTAATCGACGGCGAGTTCCAGCCGGCCGAGCTGCCGGGCCTGTTCGTCGAGGAGCACTGCTTCTGTCAGCGGGCCAACGGGCAGCCCTGTTGCCCGAACCAGCAGATCGAGCAGCACGGGCCTGGGGCATCGGCCACCACCGGCTTGACGATTCAACCCGATCACGGGAACCGGGTGGCATCGCTCGCCGGTGGGCTCTCTTCCGGCGGCTCTGCAGCGCCAGATGCCGGTGTGATTGCCATATCTACCACGGTCCAGGACCCTGATTTGCTCCGGGCGCTCAACTATCTTGCAACCCGCGCCGACATCGACGCGGTGGTGATGAGTTTTGGTTGGGGATCGCACCAAGGAATCTGCAATTTCTCCCCTGTGCTCAATGGCTTGCTTGGTGCCCTGAGCGCCTTGGAACAACAGGGTGTAATGCTGGTTGCGGCTGCGGGCAATGCTGGTGGCAATACGGCCATGTTGTCCCCAGCCTGCCTTTCGCCAATGATGGCAGTGACCGGTACGTGGTCCTGTGCAAACCTTGGAGTGAAGTGTCCCGGTGGCTCAGGCCCTGACGTGCTTTGGAGCCAATCGTCGCTCAGCGCAGCAGCCACCGACATTGCGGCTCCCGCAGGTCCGATGATCCTTCCCACCGGGCTACAGAACCCGAGCGCGGGCACATCCTGGTCCACCCCCTTGGTCGGCGGATGCGCGGCGGTGCTCCGGCAGGCCTACCCCGGCGCCAGCCCGTCGCTGTTGAGAGCTGCGTTGCAGTCGTCCGGGCTGAGCGCGACCCGGCCCGGTGCACCGGTAGTGCCGAGACTGGGCTGCAGCCAGTCCATGGCCTGGCTCGCCGGCAATGCGCCGCTGCCGCTCAACCAGCGCGGCATCACCGGCAACTGGTACAACCCCGCGACCGGCGGCCAGGGACTGAGCCTGGAGGTCGTGGTGGACCACTTCAGTCCCGGACAGGGCCTGCTGTTCGGCGGCTGGTTCACCTTCGATGTGGCGCCGGCAGGCGGCGATGCCAAGCAGCGCTGGTACGTCCTGCAAGGCTCGGTGACGACGGGCTCCTCCACGGCACAGCTTGGCATCGGCACCTCGGTCGGCGGCAACTTCGATGCGTCGCCCAGCCGTCCGACCGATCAGGTGGGCACCGCGACGTTCTCGCTCAGCCACTGCAACGAGGGCATGCTGACCTATCAGTTCACCGACGGCTCGGGCCGCGCCGGCACCATTCCGCTCGCACGCCTCCTGTCCAATGTGAACTGCACACAGGCGGGAAACAGCGGAGGCGGACACGCGGATTATCTGCTTTCCGGCAACTGGTACAACCCGGCCACCGGGGGGCAGGGCCTGGTGTTTGAATTCAATCCGGTCAATCCGGCCGTATTCGCGACGTGGTTCACCTTCGTGCCCAATGGCCAGGGAGGCGGCCCTGAGACCCAGCGCTGGTATTCGCTCCAGCTCGATCCGAGCGGCTACACGCCCGGCACGCGCGTGTTCCACGGTATTCCCATTGGGCAGACCACCGGTGGCGTGTTTGCCGGGGGGGCGCCCTTGCCTTCGATCATTCAGGTTGGCACTGCCAGCCTGCAGGTGATCAGTTGCGGTTACCTGATTCTGACCTACAGCTTCACAGCCGGTACCAACGCCGGGCTATCCGGCTCCATCCCCCTGCAGCGGCTCGCCGGCGGCATACCGCCCGGCTGCAATTTCTGAGACAGGAGCAGGCCATGAACAAGCTGTGTCTCGGGCTGGCGGGCGCCATCCTCTGCCTGGCATCGGTGGCATCGGTGGCCCCGGTGGCCGCCGTCGAGCGCGGCTGGACGGTCGATGTGCGTGCCGGGCATATCGAGGGACCGGGGATGACCAACAAGGAGCTCGATCTTCTACGGCGCATCGACGGCATCGAGGAGGGCCGGCGCCTCGGGCTGGGCCTGCAGTGGGAGAGTGGCGGGCAGTGGTACCTGCGCGGCACCTATTCGCGAAGCGAGTTGCGCTACGAAAGCCCGCTCAATCCCGCGTGCCCGGCGGTGGTCAATCGCTTCCTGCCGCCGCGAACGTTATGTCAGGCGATCACCCCGCCCCGTGAGGGCCGGATCGAGGACCGTCACGGCCAGCTCGACTTCGTGTTCGGCTACCGGCTTGGCCTGACCGACTGGCTCGACGGCGTTGCGGAACTCGGATACGGGGTCTCCCGCTGGCATTCGCGCGACGATGTCGAGGCCACGGCGACCGCGCGCTGCCTGGCGTTCGACGTCGGTGTGGGCTTCTACCGCAACCCCGACTGCCAGCAGGTCGTCCGCCGGGCTCACGCCGATGGAATCGTCGCCGGGCTGGGCGTCGAACTGTGGCGTACCAGCCGACTCTCCCTTGCTGCGACCCTGCGTCACCAGGCCTTCCGCTACCGCATCTATCGCAACGACCTGTACCCACGATTCGCCAGCGCCAATGGCGTGAACCAGGGGACCGGCTCCGGCATCGACACCCTGGTGGGCCGCGAACCCCGCGGCTCCTGGACCTGGGGCGCGCTGCAGGCGCGCTACGCGCTGACGTCGCGGCTGTCGGTGCTGCTGCAGGTCGAGGGGCTGGGCAACCGCGACTGGGAGACCGTCGACCTGGGGCTGCGGGTCCGGCTGTAGGGCGCAGGACGTCGCGGCGTCCCGCCTGCCGCGCGCGGGCTCAGACCGCCGACTTGCCGCCAGCGCCGCGCCAGGGGCGGTACAGGGCGCGCAGGGTGGCGATGTCGGCGTCCATGTCGGCGCCCGGGTGCAGCGGCGGGCCGATGCCGATGGTGCGCTCGGGGTAGTGGAACCAGGCGGGGATGATCGGCACGTCGGCGGCGCGGGCGATGCGCCAGAAGCCGTTCTTCCAGCGCGCCACCGGCTTGCGGGTGCCTTCCGGGGCGATGCCCAGCCAGAAGCGGTCATGGGTGCGGAACTGCGCGACCGCCTGGCGGACCATGTCGCCGGCGGCGCCGCGGTCGATCGGGATGGCGCCGAAGCTGCGCAGCATCGCGCCCAGCGGCCACCAGAACAGTTGCCGCTTGGCCAGGAAGTGCACGTCCAGGCCGATGTACTGCTTCATGGCCAGGCCATGGAAGCCGTCGAAGTTGCTGGAATGCGGCGCGACGATCACCACCGCCTTGGGCGCGTCCGGAAACCGACCGACCAGGCGCCAGCCGGTGGCGCGCAGCCAGGCGGCGCCCAGGTGCCGGGACAGGCCGGTGCGCATGCGCGGCGCGTTCGGCGGCAGCGGTTCGGCGATGACGCGCATGGTGCGGCTCAGTCCTCCAGGCGCGGCCGGCCGCGGTTGCGCTTGACCGCGCCGCGGCTGGTCTTGGCATCGACGCGGCGGCGCTGCGCCGCGCGCGAGGGCCGGGTGGCGATGCGCGCCTTCGCCACGTGCAGGCCGGCGCGGATGAAGTCGGCCAGGCGCGCACGGGCGTCCTCGCGGTTGCGGCCCTGGTCGCGGAAGCGCTGCGCCTGCAGCACCAGCACGCCGTCGGCGGTCAGCCGGCGGTCGCGGCGCGCCAGCAGGCGGGCACGCAGATCCTCGGGCAGGGACGGCGAGTTGCGCACGTCGAAGCGCAGCTCGACCGCGCTGGCCACCTTGTTGACGTTCTGGCCGCCGGGCCCCGAGGCGGTCACGAAGCGCTCGACCAGTTCGGCGTCGGCAATCGCGAGGGTGGGCGTGATCTCCAGCATCGGCGCAGTGTAGCGGGGCAGGCCCGGCACCCGCCTGGCACCGTCGATCAGGTGCCGTGAGCCGTGGCGGGCGCCCCGGGCCAGGGCGGCAGGTCCGCCTCGGGTGGCCAGCCCAGCGCCACCAGCACCCGCTGCCAGGTGTCGTCCAGCGGCGCCTGAAGGCGCAGCGGCCGGCCGGTCAGCGGATGCGCCAGCGCCAGCCGCCACGCGTGCAGCAGCATGCGGTGACTGCCGAAACGCTCGCGGAACAGGCGGTTGTGCTCGCCCCGGCCGAGGGTGGTGTCGCCGACGATCGGGTGGTGGACATGGTGCAGGTGCCGGCGCAGCTGCCGGTAGCGGCCGGTCAGCGGCGCCAGCGCCAGCAGGGCGTAGCGCTGCTGCGGATAGCGGCCCAGCGCGATCGGCACCTCGACGGTGGCCAGGGTCCGCCAGCGGGTCAGCGCCGGCTTGCGCTCGCCGCTCATGCCGCCCACGGTCAGCGGATAGTCGACCTCGCCGTCGGGCGCGGGCCACCCACGCACCACGGCCAGGTAGGTCTTGGCGACGTCGCGCGCCATCAGCGCCTCGCCCAGGGCGCGCGCCACCGGCTGGCTGCGCGCGACCAGGACCAGGCCGCTGGTCGCGCGGTCCAGGCGGTTGGCCAGGAACAGGGGGCCGTCGACCTGGCGGCGCAGGCGGTCGACCAGGTAGTCGTCGTCGCGGCCGACCATGCGGCTGCGGTGCACGGCCAGGCCGGCCGGCTTGTCGACCGCGATCAGGTCGCCGTCGTCGTGGACGATGGCCAGGGGCGGGGTGCCGGTCATCGCGCAAGACTAGCCCGGCAGGCCCGGGCGCGGGGGCCGCCGGTAGCGCGGTGCTAGCATCGGCCGGCCACCAGGAACCGCCGACATGGCCGACAACCGCCGCACCCGGCCGGCCGCCGAGGACGAGCAGCCGCGCCTGGCCGTGCTGATCGACGCCGACAACGCGCAGCCGGCGGTGATCGACGGCCTGCTCTCCGAGGTCGCGCGCTTCGGCGTCGCCAGCGTGCGGCGCATCTACGGCGACTGGACCACCAGCGCCAACAACGCCTGGAAGCAGTCCCTGCTCAAGCACTCGCTGAGCCCGGTGCAGCAGTTTGCCTACACGCGCGGCAAGAACGCCACCGACAGCGCGCTGATCATCGACGCCATGGACCTGCTGTACACCGGGCGCTTCGACGGCTTCTGCCTGGTCTCCAGCGACAGCGACTTCACCCGCCTGGCGCAGCGCCTGCGCGAGGAGGGCCTGCTGGTCTACGGCTTCGGCGAGCGCAAGACGCCCGAGCCGTTCGTGGTCGCCTGCGACAAGTTCATCTACACCGAGCTGCTGCGGCCCGAGCCGGAACCGGCGAAGCAGGCGCCGGCGCGCAAGGCGGCCGGCAAGGCCGCGGCGGCGACGACCGGCGGCGCGTCCGGGAAGCCGCCGGCGCCCGCCAAGGGCGACGCCGGGGTGCCGCTGGCGCTGTTGCGCCAGGCGGTCGAGGACGCCGCCGACGACGACGGCTGGGCCGACCTCGGCGCGGTCGGCGGCTACCTGACCAAGGTGCGCCCGGACTTCGATCCGCGCTTGTACGGCCACAAGAAGCTCAGCGACCTGCTGCGCAGCGTCGCCGCGCTGGAACTGCGCGAGGTCGCGCGGGGCGACGGCGCCGGCAAGGTGTTCAGCGTCCGCCTGCGCCGCGACGGCGGCAAATGATCGCGGCCCGGTGACCGCCATGCGCGATGTCGTGATCGTCGGCGCCGGCCACAACGGCCTGGTCTGCGCCGCCTACCTGGCCGCGGCTGGGCTGTCGGTGACCGTGCTGGAGCGGCGCGGCGTGGTCGGCGGCGCGGCGGTCACCGAGGAATTCCATCCCGGCTTCCGCAACTCGGTGGCCTCCTACACGGTGTCGCTGCTGCAGCGAAGGGTGATCGACGATCTCGACCTGCACGGCCACGGCCTGTGCATCGTCGAGCGGCCACTGGCGAATTTCCTGCCGCTGCCGGACGGCCGCTACCTGAAGGCCGGCGACGGCCGCACCGCCGCCGAGGCCAGCAAGTTCTCGGCGCGCGACGCCGCCGCCCTGCCGGCCTATGCGGCGCGTCTGGACGCGATCGCCGACGTGCTGCGCGCGCTGGTGCTGGAGACGCCGCCGAACCTGCCCGACGGCGGCTGGCTGTCGGCGATCCCGCAGATGCTGAAGTCGGCGCGCCTGGCCCGGCGCCTGGCGCCGCTCGGCCTCGACGGCCAGCGCGAGCTGCTCGACCTGTTCACCCTGTCGGCCGCCGAGTACCTGGACCGCTGGTTCGAGGGCGAGGCGCTGCGCGCCCTGTTCGGCTTCGACGGCATCGTCGGCAACTACGCCAGCCCGTACACGCCGGGTTCGGCCTACGTGCTGCTGCACCACGTGTTCGGCGAGGTCAACGGCCGCAAGGGCGCCTGGGGCCATGCGATCGGCGGCATGGGCGCGATCACCCAGGCGATGGCGCGCGCCTGCGCCGCGCGCGGCGTCGAGATCCGCACCGGCACCGCGGTGCGGGAAGTGCTGGTCGAACGGGGCCGTGCCGCCGGCGTCGTGACCGACGCCGGCGGGCGCCTGCCGGCGCGCTGCGTGGTCTCCAACCTCAACCCGAAGCTGCTGTTCCAGCGCCTGCTCGACCCGACGGCGCTGCCGCCGGAATTCCTGGCACGGATCGGCCACTGGCGTTGCGGCTCGGGCACCTTCCGGATGAACGTGGCGCTGTCGGAGTTGCCCGACTTCACGGCCCTGCCGGGCACCGTCGCCGCCGAACACCACGGCGCCGGCATCATCCTGGCGCCGTCGCTGGACTACATGGACCGCGCCTTCCTGGACGCGCGCGCCCATGGCTGGTCGCGGCAGCCGATCGTCGAGATGCTGATCCCGTCGGTACTCGACGATTCCCTGGCGCCACCGGGCCAGCACGTCGCCAGCCTGTTCTGCCAGCAGTTCGCGCCGGAACTCCCGGATGGCAGGAGCTGGGACGATCACCGCGAGACGGTCGCCGACCTCATCATCGACACCGTCAACGACTGGGCACCGAACTTCCGCGCCAGCGTGCTGGGCCGGCAGGTGCTCAGCCCGCTCGACCTGGAGCGCGAATTCGGCCTGGTCGGCGGCGACATCTTCCACGGCGCGCTGTCGCTCAACCAGTTGTTCAGCGCGCGGCCGATGCTCGGCCATGCCGACTACCGCACGCCGGTGGCCGGGCTGTACCAGTGCGGCGCCGGCACCCATCCCGGCGGCGGCGTCACCGGCGCGCCCGGCCACAATGCCGCGCGCGAGATCCTGCGCGACCGCCGGCGCTGGCGCCGGGCCTGAGCGGGACGGTCCGGAGAGACGCCGGCCGCTCCTGGGCTGGGGCGGTAGGGCGCCTGGCTGCCGTGCCGGTCGGGGTTCGGCGCGGCCGACGTCCTGAATGACACTTTTTTGCCCCTTTCAGCGTTCAGTACTGTGGGAGCGGCAGGTCCCTCGCCGCCCCCGGTCCAGTCGCGGTGGCCGCCCTCCTCCCCTCCCGGCGGCCACCGCGCTTTTTTCCGGGCGGGCAGGCCCCGGACGGCCCCGCCGCAAGGCGGTGCCGGCCGATCGCCGCCTCTTGCGTCCGGGTTACTGGAAGGTCTGGAACCTGCTGCGGAAGATGCGCTCCCGATGCAGGACCGCCACGCCGAAGTCGAGGTCGGCAGGCGCCGCCCACAGCACGGAGCCGGCGAGGTAATAGCGGCCGCCGTGGTGGGCGATGGCCAGGCCGGTGTCCTGGCCACCCGAGGTGCCGAAGTCGATGGCGATCCTGCCCTGGGGTGCGTTGAAGCTGGTGTCCTGGCCACCCATCCTGCCGATCCGCACAGCGAAGAAGTCGCTGGGCACGCCGGGCGCCGGGGTGACCGTGCCCACCGCGACGGCGGTTCCGTCGGAGTGCTGGACCACGTCGTTGAAGACCAGGCTGCCCGAGGCATAGGTGTCGAAGCCGTTGTTGCCGAAGTCCAGACGCGGCAGGCCGTCGAAGCGGATGCTGCCGGCCATCCCGCGAAGGGTGCTGCTGCCCACGCTTTCCTGGCGCTGTCCGACCACCAGCGCGTGGGGGCTGTCGGTCTGCGGCATGGACTGGTCGAAGACGATGGCATTGAACTGCATGTCGGCCAGCTCCTCGCCCACCGAGTAGGTGCGGATGCCGGTGCCGTTGAGGGTGCCGTCCAGGCCGCCGGTGGCGTTCAGGCGCATGATCATGGCGTCGGTGTCGGTGCGGCCGTTGGCCACGGCGGCTCCGGCCAGCCAGACGCGACCGTTGCTCTGGACCGCCATCGCCTGGACGTCGTGGCGCTGGAAGCCCGTGGCCAGATGGAAGGCGCGGCCGTTGACGCCGAAGCTGGCGTCGAGCGTGCCATTGGCCAGCAGGCGCATCACCCCGGCCTGCACGAAGGTGCTGGAAAACCCGACGTTGCCGGCCAGGTAGATGCGGCCCTGGCCATCCACCGCGATGTCGCGCAGCACGTCGCGGTTGTCGCCGCCGATGTCGAAGGCCAGCGAGATGCAGGCAAGGCTGTTCGGATTGCCGGGAAAGGCCGCGAGCTGGCCACTGGCATTGAAGCGGCACACCGC
Organism: Lysobacterales bacterium; assembly: GCA_019634735.1. Taxonomy (NCBI): domain Bacteria; kingdom Pseudomonadati; phylum Pseudomonadota; class Gammaproteobacteria; order Lysobacterales; species Lysobacterales bacterium. The sequence continues at coordinate 65,458 of JAHCAT010000009.1, forward strand.
GAAGTCGTCGTTGGTACCGGAGATCCGCCGCGAGCCGCCGACCAGCAGGGCGCCCTGGCTGTCGAAGGCGGCCTTCATGCCGGTGATCTGCGCGCCGGCCGCGGCCACCACGCGACCGTTGTTGCCGTAGCTGGTGTCCAGGGCGCCGGTGGGCAGCAGCCGGGCGATACCGATCTGGTTGTCGCCATTGGCGGCGACCACGGTGCCGACCAGGTAGACGCGACCCTGCGCGTCGACCACCACGTCGCGGCCGGCGTCCAGGCCAGTGGAGTGCAGATCGAAGGCGACCATGCGTCGACCGGTGTTGTTGAAGCTGGTGTCGAGGGTGCCGTCCAGCGGCGGCCCGGCGAGCGCGACGGTCGGCGCGAGCAGAGCCAGCGACAGGCAGGTGCGAAAGCGTGCGGTGATCATGGGAGACTCCAGACGGTGGATGGTCGACGCGCCAGTGGATCGCTGGCGAGGCGCCGGAAAGGCGTGCCTGGAGGGGGGTACGACGTGGCGGGGCATCAGGGATCAGCGGCCATGCGGCGTCGGGCCCGCAGGGTCGGTCGTGATCCCTTGCCGGTCTTGTCTGCGTAGGTAGGGCTGCAGGCGCGCTGATGCGCGAAGCCGCGGCATCGGCGCGTCCGCCGGATTCGAGTGCCGGGTGCTTGCCGCCGAGCCGGCGGGGCGGGAAGGCCGGGACGACCCGGGTCAGTCGGCGCCGGACAGTTCGCGCTGGAGGAACGCCTTGGCGGCGCGCGTGTCGCGCTTGACGGTGGGCTCCGAGACGCCCAGCAGCTCGGCGATGTCGCGGACCTCCAGGCCCGCGAAGAAGCGCAGTTCGACCACCTTGACCAGGCGCTCGTCCAGTGTCGCCAGCTTGTTCAGGGCATTGTCGATGGCCAGCAACTGCTCGGCCTGGGCGTCCACCGGCAGCACACCGCCCTCGATGCTCTCGAGGTCGACATGCTCGGCGCCGCCGCCGCGACGTTCGGCGAGACGGGCGCGGGCGTAGTCGATCACCACCTGGCGCATGGCGCGTGCGGCGGTGGCGTAGAAGTGCACGCGGTTCTGGTAATCCAGGCCGCTGCGGTTGAACAGCTTGAGGTAGGCCTCGTTGACCAGGGCGCGGGTGTCGAGGGTGGCGCCCCGACGATGGCGCGCCAGCTCGGCGCGTGCGATCCGCAGCAGGTCGTCGTAGACCAGGGCCAGCGCACGGTCCCGTCCCTCGGGGCTGCCTGCCTCTGCGAGCGCTCTCGTGATCGGGGGTCGCGGCGCGTCCATGGGCCGATGGTAGCGTCACGCTGGCGCCATTTGCTACGTTGTCCAGGCAGGGAGCGGACCTTGGGGGCGCGATGACGGATTCCGACCAGGCGCACCGGTGGCAGCAGGTGCGGGCGCTTTTCGACCAGGTCGCCGATTGCGATCCCGCGGACTGGCCGGCGCGGTTGCTGGCGCTGTGTCCGGAGGACGAGCGGCTGCGCGACGAGGCGCTGGCGCTGCTGGTGGCGGACGCCGCGGTGACCGGCGGCGCCACCGGGGTTTCCGGCAGCGCGCCGGACCTGCTTGACGCCTTGCTGCAGGCGGGCGCCCCGGAACACGATCCCTGGCCCGGTCGACGGCTCGGACCCTGGCGGATCCTCGAGTGCGTCGGCCGCGGCGGCATGGGCCGGGTCTACCGGGCGCGCCGCGAGGATGGCGATTTTGCCCAGCAGGTCGCCATCAAGCTGGTCGACCAGGTCGGCGACCAGTCGGCCGTGGCGCGCCGCCTGCGCAGCGAAAGGCAGATCCTGGCCGGTCTCCAGCACCCCAACATCGCCGGCCTGGTGGACGGCGGCATGGCCGACGACGGCACACCCTGGTTCGCCCTGGAGTATGTCGAGGGCGAACCGGTGACCGACTGGTGCGACCGCAACCGTCTGACCGTGGAGGGGCGTCTGAAGCGGTTCCTGGCCGTCTGTGCGGCGGTCGCCCATGCCCATGAGCGGCTGGTCGTGCATCGTGACCTGAAGCCGGCCAACATCCTGGTCGGTTCCGACGGCCAGGTGAAGCTGCTCGATTTCGGCATCGCAAAACTGCTCGACGGCGACGAGGGCGACGCTGTCGCCGGCTCGACCGTGCTGCGCGCCTTCACGCCCGCCTATGCCGCACCGGAGCAGATCCGCGGCGAGCCGCCGACCACCGCCGTCGACGTCTACGCGCTGGGCCTGTTGTTGCACGAACTGCTCACTGGCCGGCTGCCCTGGCGGGGCGAGGACCGCAAGCGAACGGCCTCGACCGGCGATGCCGACCCCCAGAGGCCGAGCAGCCAGGTGCAGCGGACGGCGCCCGTCGACGCCGGCACGCCAACGCCCGAGCAGGTCGCCAGCCAGCGCGACACCACGCCGGCACGGCTGCGCCAGCGCCTGCGCGGCGACCTCGACGCGATCGTGATGAAGGCGCTGCGGCCCCAGCCGGCGCGTCGCTACGATGGCGTCAGGGCATTGGCCGAGGATGTCCGCGCAGTCCTGGAGCGTCGCCCGGTGGCGGCGCGGCAGGGCGGCACGCGCTACCTTTTCGAGCGTTTCCTGGCCCGCCATGCACTGGCGGCCTCGCTGGCGGTGCTGGCCGGCGTGTCGCTGCTGACCGGCGCGGCCGTCGCCCTGCACCAGGCTCAGGAAGCGCGCGCGCAGCGCAATCAGGCCCAGGAACAGGCGAGGCGCGCCGATGCCGTGGCGGATTTCCTGATCGGTGTGTTCCGGGGCGCCAACCCCCGCCTGACCGATGGCCGCGATCCGCCGGCCAGCGAGCTGCTGGCACGCGGCGCCGAATCGCTGCTGGCGCGCGAGGATCTGGACGGTGCGACGCGTGCCAACCTGCTGAACATGATGGCCAGCGTCCACATCGACCTGTCCCTCTACACGCAGGCGCTGGCACTGGCCGAACAGGGACTGGTCTCCGCCCTGGCGGCTGGCGAACCGAGGCTCGAGGCCGCCAGCCTGACCATGCTCGGGCGTGCCGCCAACAATGCCGGGGATCGCCCCGCGGCGGCGGCGCACCTGGAGCGTGCCTGGGCGGTGGTCCGGGAAGCGGGCATCGACGATCCCGACCTGCTCGACGTCATCGACCATGTCTCGACCGTCGTGCACAACAACCTGCGCGATCTGCCCCGCGCGCTGCACCACCTGGAGCGGACCATCGCCCGTGCGCGCGCGCGCGGCGCGCCTGTGGCGACCCGCAGCGTGCTCATGTACAGCACCGTGCTCAATGCCCTGGACCGCGCGGGCGAGGCCCTGGCCGTGACCGGTCCGGCGCTGGCGGCGGCGCGGCAGCAGGCCGGCCTGTCCCGCCACGATCTCGGCACCTTGATCAGCGCCCATGCCTTCGCCCTGCTGCACGGCGGCTCGCCGGAACAGGCCGAAGCGCTGTTCCGGGAGTCGCTGGCCATCAGCCAGGAGGTGGAAGGGGCAGGCTCGCATGCGGCGATCACCGACCTGCACAACATGCGGGCCGCGATTGCCGCCCAGGCACGCCATGACGAAGCCGTCGAGCTCGCCCGCGAGGTGCTTCGACTGAGCCGCCTGCATCCGACCATAGGGGCCGCACAGACATCGCGCTCGCTTGCCTGGGCCGGCATCTCCGAAGTCGATGCCGGCAATCCCCTGGCAGCCCTGCCCCTGTTCGAGGAACTCTTCGACCGCGATCCGACCCTTTCGTCCATGCAGCCCAGGGTCCGTCTGCTGGTCGCCGTTGCGCGCGCGCAGGCGCTGGCGGCAGCGGGCGACTGGCCGCACGCCTGGCAGGTCGCGGACCAGGCGCTGTCGGCCGGCGGCAGCGACGGGGCCCAAGGACCCCTGGCCCTGGCGACGCTGCGTCTGGTGCGTCTGCAGGCGCACCAGGCCGGGCAGGCGGGGCCCAGCGACGACTGCGACTGGCTGGCCGAGCCGGGCCGTGCGCTGCCCGACGACACCGGCTGGCGCAGGCAGCTGCGCGCCGCCCTGGTCCAATGTCGCGGCCCTGGCGCCTCCTGAAAGGCCCGTCGACCGCCGGACTGAGCACTTGCCGCGCCGCCGATGCCGACCCACGCGGGGTCGCGGCAGGCGGGGCTCAGCCTCGGCGCAGGGCCATCAGCGCCGTCAGCGCGGCGATCAGCGTCGCCAGGCCCGGCAGCACCGGCACGCCGGCCACCACGGGCGACGGCGCGGCACCGGCCTGCAGCACCGCCGCGCCGATCGCCGCGCCCGCGGCCAGCATCGCCCAGACCAGCGCGCGCCGGCCGCGCTCGGCGCGCGCCGACTGCGCCTGCCGGTCCAGGCGCTGCAGGGCCTGTTCCTCGCGCATCGTCTCCAGCGTCTCGCGCGCCAGGCGCGGCAGCGCCGGCACCTGCTCCAGCCAGTCGGGCACGCGGATCCGGGCGGCGCGCAGCAGCGAGCCGACCCGGCCGTACTGGCGCTGCATGATGTCGCGCAGCACCGGCTGCGCGACCGCCCAGATGTCGATCTTCGGGTCCAGCCAGCGGCTCAGGCCCTCGACGTTGAGCAGGGTCTTCTGCAGCAGCATCAGCTGCGGCTGCAGGGTCAGTTCGTAGCGCTGGGCCATGCGGAACAGCTTGAACAGCACCTCGCCCAGGTTGATTTCCGACAGCGGCCGCGTGAAGTAGGGCTCGCAGACGGCGCGCACGCCGGCCTCCAGCGCCTCGACGCGGATGTGGCGCGGCATCCAGCCGGCCTCCAGGTGCAGTTGCGCGACCCGCCGGTAGTCCATGGTGAACATCGCCATGAAGTTCTCGGCCAGGTAGCGCTGGTCGACCGGCGACAGCGAGCCGACCATGCCGAAGTCGAGCAGCACGATCACCGGCTGGGCGCCATCGCGCGGCTGGATGAACAGGTTGCCGGGATGCAGGTCGGCGTGGAACAGGTTGTCGCGGAAGACCTGGGTGTAGAACAGATGGATCAGGCGCTCGGCCAGTCGCCGGCGGTCGATGCCGGCGCGCTCCAGGGCGGCCAGGTCGCCGATCGGGATGCCTGCCATGCGCTCCAGGGTCAGCACCGACTCCTGGGTCAACGGCCAGTGCACCTTCGGCACCGCCGCCTCGCCGCCGCCGTTCCAGATGCGGCCGATGGCGCTGGCGTTGGCGCCCTCATGCTGCAGGTCCAGCTCGTTGGCCAGGGTCGCCTCGATCTCGGCGACCACCTCGCGCGGCCGGATCCTGTCGGCGCGCGGATGCCGGCGCTCGACGAAGCCCGCCACTGCACGCAGCAGCTCCAGGTCGCGCGCGACCAGGCGGTGGACGTCCGGGCGCAGCACCTTGACCACCACCTCGCTGCCGTCGTGCAGGCGGGCGGGGTGGACCTGGGCGATCGACGCCGAGGCCAGGGCAGTCTCGTCGAAGGCGGCGAACAGTTCGGTGACCGGGCGGCCGAACGCCCGTTCGACCTGGGCGCGTGCCAGGGCACCGTCGAAGGGCGCCACGCGGTCCTGCAGGGCCGCCAGCTCGTCGGCGATGTCGGGCGGCAGCAGGTCGCGGCGGGTCGACAGGATCTGCCCGAACTTGACGAAGATCGGGCCCAGGTGTTCCAGCGCCAGGCGGGCGCGCACGCCCGGCGGCAGCGCCTCGATATCGGCGCGGGCACGACCGGCCAGCGGCCGCAGCCAGCGCAGCGGCGCCGGCAGCGGCGCGCTGAGTAGACCGTCGAGCCGGTAGCGCAGGGCGATGCGCAGCAGGCGCAGCGCGCCCAGGGCGACCCGCGGCGCACTCATCCGCGCGCGGCCTGGTCGAGCCGGGCGATGCGTGCCGCCAGGCGCTCGACATCGTCGCGCAGCCTGTCGACCTCGCCGTTGAAGTCGTCGATCTCGGCGCGTGCCGCCACAAGGCGCGCCTCCTCGGTGGCGAACTCGGCGGCGCTGGCGGCGAGGTGCCCGGCCTGTCCGCGCACGTAGGCCAGGGCCGAGGCCAGGCCGCCTGCGACCTGCGGTCCGATGGTCGGCCCCAGCAGGTCGACGAACGGCAGGCTCCAGTCCGGGTCGAAGCCGGTCAGGGCGCGCTCCAGCACCCGCGCCAGATCGAGGTCGCCCTCGATGCGGGCGCCGGTCGGCAGGCCGCGCTCGGCCTCCGGCCGCGCCAGCCAGGCCAGCAGCGCGGCCGGTTCCATGGCCAGCGACAGGTCGGCAGGCCGGTCGTCGTCCGGCACCGGGCGCACCCGGCCGCCGGCGATCGCCAGGCGCAGGCCGCGCGGCGCGCCGCGCAGGGCCAGGCGCAGCTGGCGGCCGTCCAGGCGCGCGAGCAGCGGGTCGCTGCCGGCATCCAGGCGCAGCAGCCGGCCCAGCGCGGATTCGACCAGGCCGGCGAGGGCGTCGAGCAGGCGGACGTCGGCGCCCGGTTGCGAAGCGGGTTCTTGCATCCGGCGATTCTATCCGCTCGTTGCGTGAGGACGGCCGGAACGGCAGCGGTCCGGTGCCGCCCGGGTCCTGACGCGCGGCACGGCAGCGTCAACAGGTCCGGCCCGCGACCCCCAGCCGGGCATCACCTGAATCGCGCCGCGCCGCAGCCGCACCCGGGCGTGACCCCAGGCGCCCGGGTCTGCGATGATCGGGCGCATGTCCCGCCTGCTGATCGCGCTGTTGCTGGTCCTGCTGCTGCCCACGGCCCATGCCGCCTGGGAGCGCGAGGGCCAGTTGCCGTCGGGCGCGATCTTCAAGGTGGCGGTGCCTGAAGGCTGGCAGCCGGGCGATGGCCTGGTCGTCTTTCAGCGCGATCTTGCCCTGGAGCCCGACCGGATGCCTGGACTGGGCCCACTGGCGGCGCGCCAGCTGGCCCAGGGCTGGGCGGTGGCCAGCACCGGCTATAGCCAGGCCGGCTGGGCGCTGTTCGCCAGCGACCGCGACAACCGGGAGTTGCTGGAGCGCTTCCGCGCCGAGGTCGGTGCCCCCGGCCGGGTGCTGGGCTATGGGCAGGCCATGGGCGGCCTGGTCGCCCTGCAGATGGCCGAGGATCCGCTGCTGGCGGTCGATGCCGCGCTCGCACTGTGTCCGGTCGCGGCCGGCCACCGTGCCTGGGAGTCGGCGCTCGACCTGCGGCTCCTGTACGACCAGGCCTGCGCCGGGGTCGAGGGTGGCGCGCTGCCGATGGCGGCGGACCGACCCTGGCTGGTGCCGCCCGAAGACCTGACGCCGTTCGGACTGGAGCGTGTGGTGCTTGCGGCCAATCGCTGCCTGGGCATCAACCGCGAGGCCTGGCGGCGCGACCCGGGCCAGCAGGCCCGCCTGGACATGCTGCTGGATCTGACCGGCATCGCCGATCCGGCCCATCTGCTGGTCGCGCTCGGCCATGCCACGCTCGGCCTGTCCGACCTGGTGCGCGATCCCGGCAAGCTGGCCGGCGCCGACGCCCTCGGCAACCAGGCGGTCGACTACGGCCCGGCCAACGTCAACGCGGCGATCCGTCGGGTGCCTGCCGATCCCTTCGCGGCGCTGGCGTTCCGCATCCAGGCGGGGCTGCGCGGCGGCAGCACGGCACGCGCCCTGGTCGTGCATGGTGCCGCCGACCCCTTGCTGCCGGCCGGCCACGTCGACTGGCTGGCGCAGCGCTGGCCGCCGGCCAGCCTGGCCAGCGTCGTCCTCGACGACACCGGCCAGCGCGCCTGCGACATCGCTCCGGCCGAGTTGGCCGCCGCCTGGGACGCCCTGGTCGCCTGGGGTGGTTCCGGCGCCGCGGCGCCCGACGGCATCGAGATCCAGGCCCGCTGCCTGGCCGCGGTCGAGGCCGGCGAGGGCGACGGCCCGTGCCGGATCGCAACCGGGGAGCTGGCCGACCGGACGCCCCGGCTGCTTCCCCGCAGCTCCGGTCCGGGGGCCCTGGACGCACGCTTCAACGGCCACTGGCACGATCCCGACCGCCCCGGCGAAGGCTGGTTGCTGGAGCTGCTCGACGACCGCTCCGCACTGGTGTACGGCTTCATCGCCCCGGCCAGCAGCGAGCACGCCGAGCAGCGCTGGCTGATCGGCACCGGCCTGGTCTCCGAGGACGGCATCCTCGTCGAGGCGGCCAGCACGATGCGCGGCGGCACCTTCGCCGGCAACCCGGCCAGCGGTGCGCCGCAGAGGGTTCCCTGGGGTCGCCTGCAGTTCGTGTTCGACGACTGCGGCAGCGCCCGCCTCCGCTACCAGGGTCCCGAGGGTTACGGCAACGGCGAGCGACGGCTGCTGCAACTCGCCGGCCAGGCCGACCACGCCTGCGGCGACGACGTCGGCAGCGGATCGGGACCGGGTGCGCTCAGCGGCAGCTGGTACCAGGCGGATCAGCCGGGACACGGCCTGGTGGTCAACGTCGGCCGAGACGGCGCGGCGTCCGTCGCCTGGTTCGGTTATGACCCGGTCAGCGGCGAGCAGGCCTGGCTGTTCGGATCCGGCCGCGTGGATGCCGTCGGCGAACTGGTCGTCGAGGACGTGGTCCGGCCTTCGGGCACCCGTTTCGACCGCTTCCTGCCGGCTGCGCTGGCACAGCCGCGCTGGGGCAGCCTGCGCCTGCGCTTCCACGGCTGCGACGCAGCCGTCCTGAACTGGCAGGCGGAGGAGTCCGCCTGGGGGGCAGGCGAGCTGCCCCTCACCCGGTTGACCCGGCCGGTCGGCCTGGGCGACTGCGGACTGCGCTGAAGCCGCTGCGGGCATTGCCGACGAACCCGCAGCCCCGAACCATTCCCGTCCTGGTCCGCGTTCTTCCCGTCGCCGCCCGGGGGCGACGGGACAGGACGCTGCCCTCAGGGCAGGAAATTGACCACCGTCGGCGAGGCGGCTGCCGCCGCCGCGACGCCGATCCGCAGGGGGTGGTAGGCATTGGTCAGCCACCGGCCGAGCTGGCTGGCATAGGTGGCGCTGCCGAGCACGCCGCTCTGGCCGCCGGGCAGGATCTGGAAGGCCGTGATCGGACTGCCCATCTCGCCGACGAAGCGCCGGGCCGGGCCGCTGCCGAAGGTGAAACCGTTGACGCCCTGGGCGCGCACCCCATGTCCTGAGGCGTCGACCACCTCGTAGCCGCCGGGCCGCGCCAGGCCGGGCAGGCCCGGCGCGAGGTCGGAAAATCCGTACGGGTTGGCACCGGGCAGGTTGAAGGGACCGCCCAGCGGATGCCTGAAGGTGATCCGGTGCAGCCGGCCCCAGCGGTAGTCGGACAGGCTGGTCGAGCCGCCGAAGGCGGGTGCGTAGGCCGGGCTGGCCATCGCGTCCAGACCGTCCTTCAGGGCCTTGAGCAGCACGAAGTCGCGGCGCGCGGCCGCCGTCGGCGCGCCAGCCACCTGGAAGAAGTCCAGGCCGGAGGCGCTGCGGCCGCCGAGCAGGGCGAAGTTGTCGAGCAGGAACTTGAGACCGGTGTAGGCCTCGTTGTTGCCCGGCAGCGCGGCGCCCAGGCCGACCCGGGACAGCGTGGCGTCGATGGTCGAGCGCACCGCGAAACTGCGCCAGTGCGCCCAGATCGAGGCCGCGACGCTGGCATCGATCTGCGCCTGACCGGGCGTCGGCAGGTCCGCCGGATTGTCGCCGGGGTCGTAGCCCTGGGCGATGCCGGTCGGCGTCGAGTAGTCCCAGGCACGCAGGCGGTCTATCGCTTCGGCGACGCGTGCGTCGCCGGCCAGCGCGGCCAGTTCCGGCCAGGCGCCGCCGGCGCGGGCGTTGTCGAAGGCGGCGATCAGGTGCGGCAGCACCAGTTCCGCGTCGAGCTGGCGGTTGTCGGCCTGCAGAACGCGCATGTCGTCCAGGGTGAGCTTGCGGCCGCTGGCGATCAGCCGCTGCAGTTCGCGGTCGATGCGGCCCATCCGGTACGAGGAGGAACCGCCGCTGTCCAGGTAGTGTATGCCGCCGCCCGGTCGCAGCTGGTTGAGGGCGTTGTTGTCCAGCGAGAATCCGGACGGGTCGTTGTTGGCGTTGGCCACGTAGCCTGTGGCCGGGTTGACCACGAAGGGCATCTCCGATGCCGGCAGGATCTCATACGGCAACGCCTGGTTCGGTTGCGGATTCTGGCGCGGCAGCCAGCCGTGGCGTTGCGGCCCGGCGCCGTTGCGGATGAACCACGGCGGCACTCCGCCATCGGGCTGGCCGAGCAGCTGCAGGTCCTCGCGGACCGCGGCCTCGCCCGTGGTGAAGTAGGCGATGTTGCCGTCGACGTCGCCGTAGATGAAATTCTGCGAACCGACGTCGAAGTAGGACAGCGCCTCGCGGAACTGCGCGAGGTTCTGCGCGGCGTTGATGCGCCGGAACGACTCCAGCTCGAAGGTCGGGCCCCAGCCGGCATAGGCCACGGACAGGCCGCTGCTGCCGCTGATCTGCAGCACCGGCCCGTTGTTCCGGCGCGGCACGAGCACGGTGATCGCCCCGTTCAGGTAGCCGATCGAGTTGTCCCGCACCACGTCGTCGGGCTGGCCGCTGCCGGGCCGGTTGACGAAGAAGCTCTGGAACACCCACTGCACCGCTTCCTCCACGCCGTTGTGCACGGTGGCGTAGGGCAGGCCCAGGGTGTTGACGCGGAAGGTCTCCTGGTAGACGTCGGTGACATCCAGCGAATTGGTGGTGGTGCCCCAGCAGATGCGCAGGTTGCAACCCTGGATGATGCCCGGCACGCCGGGCAGGCTGACGCCGACGGCATCGAGCGGCGTCGCGCCGTGGCGTGGATCGGTGGAATGGATGTGATGGGTGATGAAGATCGACGGCAGGCCCAGGCCAAGGTGCGGATCGTTGGCCACCAGGGCCCGGCCGCTGGCGGTATGCACGCCGGCCACCGCCCATTCGTTGCTGCCGATCGGACTCTCCCTGCGGTCCAGGGCGCGCTCGAACAGGGTCAGGCCGGACAGCTTGTCGCGCAGGCCGCGGGCCAGCTCGACGGTGTCCGCACCGATCAGCGGGGCGTGGCTGCCGGCGTGGCCGAAGATTCCATCGAGCGGATCGGTCGCGGCGGTCTCGGTCACCCCTGCCGGCAGGCCGGCGTCGCCCGGCACGAAGCCGGGCACCGAGACCCGGCCGTCCGCCGGCGCCGCCCGGTGGGTGTCGCCGAAGTACAGCGCGGCACCGTCGAAGCCGGCTGCCGCGCCGGCCTGCAGATAGGCGGCGAAGCGCAGGGTCGGCTCGATGTCGAGATCGAAGGAGAGCTGGAAGGCCAGGGCCTTGCCGATCACCAGCGTGTCGACCGGCTCCCAGGCCGGCACCCGGGTGATCTCGAGCGCGGCGTACTCGGGCGGCAACGGGTTGCTGCGCAGCCAGTGATTGACGCCGTCGGCGTAGGCCTTCAGCCAGCCGCGGGTGTCCGCCGACATCGCCAGCCAGGTGGCCAGCGCCGCGCGGCGCAGCCCGATGGTGCGGGTCTGCACGTCGTCGGCCAGGCGCGCGCTGCCGACCAGTTCTGCCAGGGTGCCGCTGGCACCGCGCCGGTTGGCGTCCATCTGGAAGAAGCGGTCGCGGGCATGCGCCCAGCCCTGCAGAAAGGCGGCATCGTTGTCGGTCCGGGCCCGGACCAGCGCAATGCCCTCGGCGTCGTAGGCGACCGACCCCGGGGCGGACAGTCCGGTGCCGGTGATCGTGGTGGACTGGGCCAGGGCGGGTCCGGCGAGCACCGCCAGGACGGTGGCGGCCAAGCGCGCCCGTCCAGACGGCCGGGAGGGATTCGGATGCTGGGACATGGTCGGCTCCGGGGTCGGACTGCCCGGGAAGGCAGCAGGGTACGCACCCGTATGGAACCACGTCGTCGCCGACAATCCGAGACGCGGTGCACCATTCGCCCGATCCGCCGGCCGCGACCGGCCGGTGGCCCGGCTTTCGAGTGCGGCGCCCGGGCCGTGCCGCTGGCGGTTACTCGCCCAGCGCCTCGCGCAGGAACTCCGGCACCGCCAGCGACGCGCGATGGATCTCGGCGTTGTAGTAGCGGGTCGGGAAGGTCTTGGTCTGGGCGCCGCGTTCGCGGAAACCGTCCAGGTCGACGCCCTTGCGCGCCATCGTGCAGCTCCACCAGCCCGAGGGGTAGCACGGCTGCGGGAAGCACAGGGTACGCAGGCTGTGGAAGCCGCAGCCCTTCATCTTGCTGCGCATGTCGCGCAGCAGGTCGGTGTGCACCAGTGGCGACTCGCTCTGCTGCACCAGGATGCCGCCGCTGCGCAGCGCCTTCAGCGCGTTGCGGTAGAAGGATTCGTTGAACAGGCCCTCGGCCGGACCGATCGGATCGGTGGAGTCGACGATGATCACGTCGATCGATTCCGGCTCGGCCTCGGCCATGAACTTGATGCCGTCCTCGAAACGCAGTTCCGCGCGCGGATCGCCGTTGGCCTCGCACAGCTCCGGGAAGTACTTCTCGGCGAGGCGGGTGACCCGCTCGTCGATCTCGATCTGGATGCAGCGCTCGACCTCGTCGTGGCGCAGCACTTCGCGCAGGGTGCCGCAGTCGCCGCCGCCGATGATGACCACGCGCTTGGCGCGCGGGTGGGTGAACAGCACCGGGTGCGCCATCATCTCGTGATAGAGGAAGTTGTCGCGGCCGGTCACCATCATGCAGCCGTCGATCACCATCAGGTTGCCCCAGTCGGTGCTCTCCCAGATCTCGATGTTCTGGAACGGCGTCTGCTCGGCGTGCAGCTGACGGGTCACCCGGAAGCCGATGGCGGAGCCCGAGTACTCGTGCGTCTCGTGGAACCAGGTCGGGGCGGTGGCGTCGGTCATGGCGGGCGTCCGGATGCGGGGCGCGGATTGTAGCCGACCGCAGGACGCACGGTTGTCGACGCCCGGGTGCCCCGGGGCGGACGCGCCGGCCCGCGCTGTAGAATCCCCGCGATCCGCACCGGAAAACCGATGACCGACTTCAGCCTCGACGATGCCCGCCGTACCTACTCCCTGCCCTACTGGGGCGAGGGCTACTTCGACGTCGATGCCGACGGTCGGCTGGTGGTGCGCCCGGACCGCAGCCCGGAGCGGCAGATCGCCCTGGCCGACGTGGTCGCACAGGCGCGCGAGCAGGGCCTGAAGCTGCCGCTGCTGGTGCGCTTCGCCGACATCCTCGGCGACCGGCTGGCGCAGATGCAGGCGGCGTTCGCCCGGGCGATGGCCGCGCAGGGCTACGACGGCGGCTACACCGCGGTCTATCCGATCAAGGTCAACCAGCACATGGGCGTCGCCGGCGAGTTGGTCGGCCGCGCCGACGGCCGCCCCGGCTTCGGCCTGGAGGCCGGCAGCAAGCCCGAGTTGATCGCCGTGCTGGCGCTGTCGCGCGGCGGCATCGTGATCTGCAACGGCTACAAGGACCGCGAGTACATCCGCCTGGCCCTGATCGGGCGGCGACTGGGCCTGGACGTGTTCATCGTCATCGAGAGCCCGGCCGAACTCGACATCGTGCTGGAAGAGGCCGCTGCCCTCGGTGTGTCGCCCCTGCTGGGCGCCCGCCTGCGGCTGGCGTCCCTGGGCGCCGGCAAGTGGCAGAACACCGGTGGCGACAAGGCCAAGTTCGGGCTGTCGCCGCGGCAGCTGCTGGACCTGGTCGAGCGCCTGCGCGCGTCCGGCCAGCTGGACGCCCTCAAGCTGCTGCACTTTCACATGGGTTCCCAGATCTCCAACCTGCGCGACATCGCCGGCGGCATGCGCGAGGCGACCCGTTACATGACCGAGATGGCGCGCCTGGGCGCCGACATCCGCTACATGGACGTCGGCGGCGGCCTGGGCATCGACTACGAGGGCACCCGTTCGCGCAGCTATTGCTCGATCAACTATTCGCTGGACCAGTACGCGGGCACGGTGGTCGAGGCGATCGCCGAAGCCTGCCGCGAGGCCGGCATGGCGGCGCCGCACGTGCTGACCGAGGCCGGACGGGCGATGACCGCGCACCATGCCGTGCTGGTCGCCAACGTCAGCGAGGTCGAGACCGCGCCGGCCGGGGCGCTGCCGCCGGTCGGCGAGGCCGAACCAGCGGCGATCGGCCACCTGCGCGCGGTGCTCGCCGACTTCGACCGGCGTCCGGCGCTGGAGCTCTACCACGAGGCGGTGCATTTCCTGGCCGAGGGCCAGGCGCGCTACGCCACCGGCGAGCTGACGCTGGAAGGCCGGGCCGCACTGGACGACCTGTTCTACGCGATCGCGCACGGCGTGCGGGCCCGGCTGAAGACCGACGAGCGCGCGCATCGCCAGGTGCTGGACGACCTGAACGACAAGCTGGTCGACAAGTACTTCGTCAATTTCTCGGTGTTCCAGTCGATCCCCGACGTCTGGGCGATCGACCAGGTGTTCCCGATCGTGCCGATCGAGCGGCTCGGCGAGCGTCCCGACCGGCAGGGCGTGATCGTCGACCTGACCTGCGATTCCGACGGTCGCATCGACGCCTATGTCGATTCCGAGGGCGTCGATTCCAGCCTGCCGCTGCATGCCCTGCGCGAGGGCGAACCCTATCGTCTGGCGATCTGCCTGGTCGGCGCCTACCAGGAGACCCTGGGCGACATCCACAACCTGTTCGGCGACACCGACTCGGTCAATGTCATGCTGGCCGACGGCCGCTTCGAGCTGCGCCAGCCGCGCCGCGGCGACACCGCCGACCGTCTGCTCGGCTACGTCGGCTACGACGTCAACGACCTGCGCAGGCTGCTCGCCCTCAAGCTGGACCGCGCGGGCCTGGCTGGCAGCGAGCGCGCCAGCCTGCACGGCCAGCTCGAGGCCGGCCTGACCGCCTATACCTATCTCGACGACGCCGGTTGAGCCCGGTCTCGACGGTGGCAGGGCCTGCCGCTCAGAGACAGCGCTGCAGCGCGTCGACCAGCCGGTCGGCGCTGCCGGGCGCGTGGTCCAGGAACAGCGAAGGTTCGGTCAGTTCCAGTTCGAGCAGGCGCGGCCCCTCGGGCGAGGGCAGCAGGTCGACCCGCGCATACGGCAGCCGTCCGAACGGTTGTGCGGCCAGCACCTGTTCGGCGACCGACCGTTCCTGCGCCGATGGCGTGCGTTCGCGAATGTGCTCCGGTGCGAACAGGGCCCGCGTCGATCCGGCCTGGCGCTTCAGCAGCGGCCCCTTGCGGATGGCGTGCGAGAACTCGCCGTCGAAGTAGAGCAGGGCGGTCTCGCCGGCCTCGTCGACCTGATCCAGGTAGGGCTGGACCAGCACATGCAGTCCCTGCGCCTGCAGCTGCCGGGCATGGTCGACGGCCTGCTCGCGCTCGCTGGCCAGAAAGCGCCGGGCGCCGCGCGAACCGGCGCCGACCGTCGGCTTGACCACGAATTCGGGCCAGCCGGGCAGAGTGCCGGCATCCTCGTCCGGCGCCAGGAAATGGCTGGGCACCACCGGCGCGCCTGCGTCCGCCAGGACGCCCAGGTACCGCTTGTCGGTGTTCCAGCGCACCACCTCGGGGGCATTGAGCAGGCGCGTCCGGGCGGCAACAGCATCGCACCAGGCGAGAAAGCCCGGCAACCGGCCGGTGTAGTCCCAGGTCGAACGCAGCAGCACCAGGTCGAACCTTGCCCAGGACACCGTGGCGTCGTCCCAGGCACGCACCTGGGCGTCCCAGCCTGCCCGTTCAAGGGCGGCGAGCAGGGGTGGCAGATCCTCGTCCAGCGGCAGGGCCGGGACGGCGGTGGCCAGGGCGATCAGGGGCATGCCGGCATTGTCGGGGTCGCCGCCGGCAGCGGCAAGGGAAGGTCGGATCGATTCAGGCCTTCCTCCGGCCCAGGGACGGGCCGGCGCGAATCGAGCACGCCAGTGCTCGATTCATCGGAGCCGGGCACGGACATCTGCCGAGCCCGGCGAGTCTGATCAAGGCCAGGACGGCCTTGATCAGACCTTTCCAAGAGGGGGCGGCGTTGCCGCCGCCCCCGTCAGGCCTCAAGGGATCGTGATCGGATCGCCTGCGCTGTTGTAGGCGAGCGCGTGGATGGTCAGCGGCCGGCCGGCCGGGCCGGTGCTGATCCGCGCGTAGCCGTACAGCGTGGTGCCGCCATTGTCGAAGCGGAAGCCCAGGTAGCCGTCGGTGATGTTGCCCGGCGTCGTCCAGGGTGTGGTGGCGGCCGCTGCGGTGGATACCAGGAACTGGCTGGCCGGCCCGATGGTGGCACCGCTGGCCAGCACCGCGTAGGTGCTGCCGTTTAGGCTGACGCCCCCCTCGCTGCCGTTGGCGTTGAACGGCCAGAAGAACTGCACCACCGTCGGCGTGCCGTACACGTTGAAGTTGAATGGCGTGGTGTCGCAGGCGCAGGTGGTGCCGTCCAGCCAGCGGATCGAACCGCCGGTGAAGTCCGGCGCCGGCACGAAGTCGATGTCCTCGATGACCACGATGTCCGGGTTGCCGCCGCAGCCGGGCGCGCCGGCGGCACACTCGAAGTCGTGCGCGAACAGCCGGTCCGGCTCGCCTTCGAGCGCCAGCTGGACGCTGGCCACGTCGTTGCCGGGCGCTGGATCGGGCTGGCCACCGCCGATGCTGGCCGTGACCGCGACGGTACCGGCGTCGGCAAGCGGATCGACCTGGGCGCGGACCAGGAGCACTGGCGCCAGCGTGGCCGTCGGCAGCGAGGCTGCCAGGGTGCAGGAGACCTCCGATCCGTCGACGCTGCAGTTCCAGTCCGCACCCTGCAGCATGCCCGCCTTCGCGGTCTGCACGGCACTGGCGTCGAGGTAGGCGAGCTCCGGCGGCAGCGCCAGCTCGACGACCACGCCGGTTGCCGGGCCGGGACCGAAGTTGGCGGCCTGCACCAGCAGGGAGACCTCGCCGCCGATGCTGGCCGGATCCGGGGTCGCCAGCAGGCTGAGCCCCAGGTCGGCCGGTTCCGGCGGCGTGCCATCGGTCGCGCAGTTGTAGCAGGCCAGCGCGAAGTCCTGCGCCGGGGCGCCCGGATTGTGCGGATTCAGCGCGTCGGCGGCGATGTTGGCCGCCAGCACCGACAGGTTGATGCTGCCGCCATGCTGGGCCGGGCTGAGGAACACGCCCTCGAGGTTGTTGCGGTCGTCGGCGGTGCCGCCGGTGGCCGACCAGCCGTCCGCGCCGATCACGTTGCCGCGGAAGGTACCGCCCGCGGCGCTGACGGTCAGGTCCAGGTTGTTGACCCAGGCCGGGGTGCTGCCGCCCAGGCCATGGCCCGGGGCATCCGTCCAGGCCAGCATGATCAGCATCGGTGCGGTGGGATCGGCGGCCTGCAGTGCGATGTCCCAGGTCTGCCCGGTGCTGGTGAACACGGTCTCCTGCTCCTGCAGGAACACCGGCTGCGGCGGATTCATGACCTTGTCCAGATCGAGCCGGCCATACCCCTGGAAGCGGTCGGGGCGGTGTCCCATGATGCCGTTGTCGGCGTTGCGGAAGCCCTGCAGGTTGCGGGCCGCGGCGGTGAACGCGGCCTTGATCAGCGCCGGGCTGGGCGTGGCGCCGTCGTTGTTGTCGCGGTACTTCTCGACGAACAGCGCGACCGCGCCGGACACCACCGGCGACGCCATCGAGGTGCCGCAGCTCAGGCCGAAGGCGGTGTCGCTGCCGCTGGAGGAACTGTCGGTGCGACATCCGGGCGCGACGATGTGCGGCACCCGGCGACCGTCGCAGGCGTTGCCGTGCGCGGAATTGCCGGAGATGTCGAAGATGTCCGGGATCTGCGTGCCGTTGGTGTTCTGCAGCTTGGTCGAGCCGACCGCGAACAGGTTCTTGGCCTCGTCCGGCCCGCCCAGCGAACTGGGCGCGCAGGCGCCGCCGGAGTCGCCGTTGCCGTTCATGATCGACCATACCGCCAGCACCGGCTGCTGGCCGGGCTGCTCGGGCACGGCGTCGCGCGAGATGAAGTCGATCTGTTGGGTCGGAATGTCGTAGCCCTGCGGCGTGCTGGTCGGTCCCCAGGAATTGTTGGTGTGGACGGCGCCGCTGAGCGCCGATTCCCGGTAGATGGTCAGCATGCCGTTGGGGATCATGCCGCCGGGGCCGCCACCCAGGAAGCTGCCGTAGCGCTGCTGGATCAGGCCGGCGCCGGGTGCCACGCCCTGGCCGCGCAGGAAGCCCGCCGCGTCGGTGATGCCCGAGGCGCCAGTGCCGCCGACCGCGCCGGCGACGTGGGTGCCGTGCGAGTTGTTGCTGGCGCTGCAGCTGCTCGGCGAGGTGCCGCCGTTGACGCAGGGCCGGATATTCGGCGCCAGGTCCTGGTGGCTGGTGCGGATGCCGCCGTCGACGATGCCGACGGTGACGCCGGTGCCGTCATAGCCGGTCGAGATCAGCCAGCTGGCGTAGCCGGGCACGATCGTCCACGACGGCCCCGGGCCATGATTGCCGACCACCGACTGGTTGCTCATCTCGCCTCGGGGGCCGGCGTCCTGCGGGATCGCCTGCAGGGTGTAGACGCCGGCGATCTCCGCCAGGTCCAGGTAACGGTCGCCGGGGGCATCGAGATGCAGGACAGCCAGGTGGCGGTTGAGCGGGTCGGCCGAGTGCACCTGCGCGCCGGCATCGCGCAACGACTGTACGACGGTGTCGATACCTGCATGGCGGCTGATCAGGGCCATGGTCGGCAGCGCCTGCGCGCCATGATCGCGTTGCAGGGCATTGACCCTGAACTCCGGAATGAAGCGTCCGGTCCAGCGCACCTCGGCGCGCCGGCCGGCCTGCTGCAGGGCCTCGGCGTCCGACCAGACGATGTAGGTGTAGGGATGCACGTATTGCACCGGGATCGCGCCGTCGTCGGCCAGGGCGTCGAGCCAGCCCGGCTGCAGCGGTCCGTGGAACTGCACCAGGCGCAGGTCCGGCCCGTGGTCGGCGTCGCGCGTCGCGGCCGGGGCGGCGATCAGCGGATCGAAGCGCAGGCCGCCAAGGTCCAGGGTGAAGTCCAGCTGCGAGGCGGTTGCGGTGGCGCCGGCCTGCGGCGATGCGCCGGACCGTGCGGCGAGGCCGGCGCTGCCGGCGGCGAGAGAGACTGCGAGCGCCAGTGCGCCCAGGCGAATCGGATTCAAGAAAACCTCCCGACATGTTCCAGTTGATCGGACTCCGGAGCATACCCCGGAAGCGGCGATCGACGGCCGAACCGGGACGGATGGCCGGTCCGCCGCAGCGAATCGTGGCTTGCGAAAGGCGAAGGAAGCGCCAGGCCTGCGCCGGTCAGAGGTTCTGGTAGTTGGGACCGGCGCCCCCCTCGGGGGTCACCCAGGTGATGATCTGGTAGGGATCCTTGATGTCGCAGGTCTTGCAGTGCACGCAGTTGGCGGCGTTGATCTGCAGGCGGCGGCCGGCGCCGTCGTCGACGATCTCGTAGACCCCGGCCGGGCAGAAGCGCTCGCAGGGGTTGTTGTACTCCACCGTGCAGCGGGTCACGCAGACCTGCGGATCGGCGACCAGCAGGTGCACCGGCTGGTCCTCGTCGTGCTCGGTGGCGGCGAAGTAGACGCCGGCCAGGCGGTCGCGCGGCGGCAGGTCGCGCGCCACCCAGTCGCGCGCCGGCGACTGGTAGGCGTCCAGCCGGCGCAGCGCGCTGTGGTCGGCATGGTGCTTCAGGGTCCACGGCGAGCGACCGCCGGTCACCGTTTCCCAGGCGGCGTTGGCCAGGCCGCGCCACAGGCCCTTCTGGAAGCCCGGACGGATGTTGCGCACGCGGCGCAGTTCGTCGACCACCTTCGAGGCGCGCAGGCGCGCGTCCCAGCCCTCGGCCGCGCCGGTTTCGGCGACGTGCTCGGCGGCCAGCATGCCCGAGGCCATCGCCTGGTGGGTGCCCTTGATCTTGGGCACATTGAGCAGGCCGGCGTCGTCGCCGATCAGCAGGGCGCCCGGCATCTCGACGCGCGGCAGCGCCTGGTAGCCGCCCTCGACCAGGGCGCGGGCGCCGGCCGACAGGATGCTGCCGCCCTCCAGCAGGGGCCGGATCGCCGGGTGGTGCTTGAGCTGCTGGAAAGCCTCGTAGGGCGCGAAGTTGGGGTCCTCGTAGTCGAGGCCGACCACGAAGCCGATCGCCAGGCGATCCTGGTCGAGGTGGTAGAGAAAGCTGCCGCCGTAGGTGCGGCGGTCCAGCGGCCAGCCCAGGGTGTGCACGACCTGGCCGGCCTCGCCCTTGCCCGGCGCAAGCTGCCACAGCTCCTTGATGCCGATGCCGTAGGTCTGTGGACCGCTGTCGCGGTCCAGGCCGAATTCGCGGATCAGGCGCTTGCCCAGGTGACCGCGGCATCCCTCGGCCAGCACCGTGACCTTCGCGCGGATGTCGATGCCCTGGGTGTAGGTCGGCTTGCGGCTGCCGTCGCGGGCGACGCCCATGTCGCCGATCCGCACGCCGGCGACGCGACCGTCCTCGACCAGGGCCTCCGCCGCGGCGAAGCCGGGGAAGACCTCGACGCCCAGCGCCTCGGCCTGCGGCGCCAGCCAGGCGCACAGGGCGCCCAGCGAGACGATCACGTTGCCCTTGTTGTGCATCTGCGGCGGCGTCGGCAGCCGCCGCGCGCCGGTCTTCGAAAGCCACAGGAAGCGGTCGCCGGCGACGTCCACGCACACCGGCGGCGGCGCGCTGCGCCAGTCCGGCAGCAGGGCGTCGAGCGGGCCTGTCTCGATCACCGCGCCGGACAGCACCTGGGCGCCGATCGTCGAGGCCTTCTCGATCACGCACACCGACAGCTCCGGGCGGAGCTGCTTGAGGCGCAGCGCGAACGCCAGGCCGGCCGGCCCGGCGCCGACCGTCACCACGTCGTACTCCATCACGTCGCGCTCGCTCATGGCTGGCCTCCTGGGAATGGCCAGGATTATACGGACCACGCCGGTGAAGCCGGCGCGCGCCCGCGTGGCTCGTGCCGGGGGTCCGATCCGGCAGGTTCGGCGTTGCCGCGGTCCGACCATGGCACCGGTCCGTTGCGGACCGTGGGCCCGGGGCACCGGACCTTCCCTCGGGGAGCCCCAGCCACTAGCCTGCCCGGGTTCCCCATGGAGGCGGCCCCGCGATGGCCCTGTTGCAAAGCGTGCTGTTCGGCCTGCTCGGCCTCTCGGTGCTGGTCGCCATCGCCTGGCTGTTCTCCGACAACCGGCGCGCCGTCAACTGGCGCCTGATCGGCACCGGCCTGGCTCTGCAGGTTGCGCTGGCCCTGTTCGTGCTGATGACGCCGTTCGGCGCCGCGGTGTTCGACGCCCTCGGGCGCGGTTTCGTCAAGGTGATCTCGTTCACCCAGGCCGGCGCCGGCTTCATCTTCGGCGACTTCGTCGACATCTCGAAGTTCGGCTTCGTGTTCGCCATCCAGGTGCTGCCGACCATCATCTTCTTCTCGGCGCTGATGAGCGTCCTCTACCACGTCGGCCTGATGCAGCGGATCGTCCAGGGCATGGCCTGGGCGATCACCAAGGTGATGCCGGTGTCCGGCGCCGAGACGCTGTCGGTGAGCGCCAACGTGTTCGTCGGCCAGACCGAGGCGCCCCTGGTGGTGCGCCCCTACATCGGGCGGATGACCAACTCGGAGCTGATGACCTTGATGGTCGGCGGCATGGCGACCATCGCCGGCGGCGTGATGGCCGCCTACATCGGCCTGCTCGGCGGCGGCGATCCGGACCAGCAGGTGTTCTACGCCAAGCACCTGGTCTCGGCCAGCATCATGGCGGCGCCGGCGGCGCTGGTGATGGCCAAGCTGCTGATCCCCGAGGTTCAGCAGCCGCTGACCCTGGGCACCGTGCGCATCCACGACGAGCGGGTCGCCCAGAACGTCATCGAGGCGGCGGCGATCGGCGCCTCCGACGGCGTCAAGCTGGCGCTCAACGTCGGCGGCATGCTGCTGGCCTTCCTGGCGCTGATCGCCATGGTCAACTTTCCGCTGGAATGGCTGGGCGAGGTGACCGGCGTCACTGCCGCGCTCAGCGAGGCCGCCGGCCGGCCGGTGAAGACCGACCTGGCCCTGATGCTGGGTTACCTGTTCTCGCCAGTCGCCTGGATCACCGGCGTGCCCTGGTCGGATGCCCAGGCGGTCGGCTCCCTGGTCGGCCAGAAGATCGTCGCCAACGAGTTCGTGGCCTACGTGCAGCTCGCCGAGATGGCGCCGGAGCTGACCGAGAAGGGCCGGCTGATCGCCACCTACGCGCTGTGCGGGTTCGCCAACTTCTCGTCGATCGCCATCCAGATCGGCGGCATCGGCGGCATCGCCCCGGAGCGCCGCGCCGACCTGGCGCGCTTCGGGCTGCGGGCGGTGCTCGGCGGCACCCTGGCGACCCTGATGACCGCCACCATCGCCGGGGTCATCACCTCGTTCTGAGCGCGACCCGGGGCGGCACCGCCGCCCCGGGTCCGCGCGGCATCACTTCTTCTTCAGCAGGCCGCCGATCAGCGGCAGGATCAGGCCGGCGACCGCGCCGATGCCGCCCTGCGCGGCCAGCGCCGCCGGGTCGCTGCCGGTGCCGGCCATGCCCAGCATCTCGAACAGGCCGGCGGCCTGGGCGCCCTGCGCGCCGGCGACGCCGCCGACCGCGCCCAGTACGCTGTTCAGCAGCGGGCCCAGGCTGCGCGCCTTGTTGATCAGCCCGGCGACGTTGCCGCCTACCAGGCCCGCGATGGCCTGGATGACCAGGGGCAGAATGTTTTCCATGGTGTTGCTTCTCCCTACTGTGGTGCGGAACGCTCCGCGCCGGCAGTCTAGTCCCCGCCGCACGGGCCGGAGAAAGCTTGACGACGGTCACGCCTGGCGCTGTGATGGCGGGCTTGCCGGCCCGCCGGCAGTCGAGGGACGAAGACCATGCCCGGCCACGACGTGGTGGTGATCGGCTCCTACGTACAGGACCACATCTGGACCCTGCCGGCCTTTCCGCGCGCCGGCGAGACCGCGCCCGCCGACGGCTACGCCAGCTGCGCGGGCGGCAAGGGCTTCAACCAGGCGGTCGCCGCGCACCGGCTTGGCGCCCGGGTGCGTTTCGTCGGCGCCCTGGGCGACGACGCCGGCGCCGACGGTGCCCGTGCCTTCGCTGCCGCCGAGGGTCTGGCGGCATCCTGGCAGACGGTTGCCGGCCAGCCGACCGCGGCGGCCGGCATCCTGGTCGACGGCGCCGGCAACAACCTGATCGCGGTCGCCCTGGGCGCGAACCGGAAGCTTGC
Organism: Lysobacterales bacterium; assembly: GCA_019634735.1. NCBI lineage: Bacteria > Pseudomonadati > Pseudomonadota > Gammaproteobacteria > Lysobacterales > Lysobacterales bacterium. The sequence continues at coordinate 88,417 of JAHCAT010000009.1, forward strand.
GCCATCGTTCATCGCCGGCCTGGCCGACGAGCTGGCCGGCAGTCGCCTGCTGCTGACCCAGATGGAAACCAGCCTGGCCGCGGTGGCGGCGGTCGCCGACCTGGCCGACGCCCTGGCCATTCCGGCGATCCTGAACCCGGCGCCGATGGACGCCGCGTTGCCGCCCGCCCTGCTGCGCCGCTTCCCGCTGGTGACGCCGAACGAGACCGAATTCGCGCAGCTGCTGGCCTGCTGCGGCGTGGCCCGGGTCGATCCGGACCAGGTCGCCGCGCTGCCCGACGACGAACTGCAGCGGCTCGCCCGCGGCCTGGGCGTGGCCACCGTCGTGGTCACCCTGGGTCGCCACGGCTGCTTCGTCTGCCATGCCGGGGGCAGCCCCTGGGCCGCCGGCGAACCGGCCTGCTATCGCCTGGCCGCCGAGGCCGTGGCCAGCATCGACAGCACCGGCGCCGGCGACTGCTTCAACGGCGCCCTGGCCGCCGCCCTTGCCGCCGGTGCCGGCACCGGCTTCCGCGCCGCGATCGTCGATGCCAACCGCGCCGCCGCGCTGTCCACCGAGCGCCGCGGCACCACCGTCGCCATGCCCACCCGCACCGAAGTCGCTGCCCGCTTCGGGGCCTGAGTGCTGCATCGCCGCATCCGCCGCATCGTTGCAGCTTCCACAGCGTGTTAGCCTGTGCCGGTCCCCGGTCCCCAGGAGAATCGCCATGCGCCTGCCCGCCCTCGCCCTGCTGCTGGCCTTCGCCGCCCCCGCCCTTGCCTGCCCGGAACCGCCGTTCAACGAGACCGTCGAGCTGGGCGGCACCGCGACCTGGCTGGAGGGCGACGACGGCTGCGCCCTGGATGTCCGCATCGATGCCAACGTGCGCGGGTCGGCGGCGATGGCCCACGTGCGCCGCCGCGACCAGGCGCCGCTGATGGAGCTGGCCTTCCGGGCCGACCTCTCGGCGCTGACCGGTCTCAACGCGGTGCAGGTATTCGATCTGGTCCACGCCGTGTCCGCCCAGCCCGCCGGCAGCGGCGACCAGCGCACCGCCACGGTCTTCGCGCTGTCGGTGTTCGGCAATATCGCGGGCACGTCCCGGAACCTGGGCGTGTCCGCTCCCTGTCCCGGCCAGCCGGGCGGCCAGTGCACGTTGTCGGTGCCGCTGCCTGTGCGCCCCGAGATCACGCTGCGGCTGGAGGAAGGCGCCGGCACCGGCAGCCTGCGCCTGTGGGTGGACACGCCGACCAGCGATGCCCCGACCGCGGTCATGAACGGCCTGGACACCGTGGCGCTGGGCGGCATCGAACGCCTGGCCCTGGGCCTGGGCAACCCCAGCACCGGGTTCCTGGCAGGGCAGGCCACGCGCACCGTGCGCTTCGACCGCATCGCCCTGGCCGACGACCAGCTCGCCTGGATCAGCCACGAGGCCGGCGAGGACGCCAACTGCCCTGTAGGAGTGCCCTTTCCGCTCGGTTCCGTGAGCGGAAGCACCTGCACCGGCAGCCACGACCTGCCGGCCCTGGCCTCGGGCAGCACGCGCAACCGCTCGCCAGCCGTGCTCTACCGATTCACCCTGCCTGAGCCGCGCACCGGTGCCTTCTCAATCGCCGAGCCGACGCCGTTCGGGGTGGCGCTGTTCCTGTGCGAGGTCCCCTGCGGGCCGGCCACCCGCTGCATCGCCACCGGGAATGCGGGCAATCCGCTGACCTTCTCGCAACTGCAGGGAACCTGGTACCTGGTGGTCAAGCCGGCCGGCGGACCGTCAGCCTGCGGGAACTACACCCTCACGTACAACGGACCGTTGGGCTGAGACGGGCGCCAACGCAGTAGGCCGCCTTTCCGGAGGATCTGGTGCCCCCCGGATCCGGCATGGCGGGTACCGGCCCGCGGGTGACGAGGGTTTCACGCACGTGAACGATGGTGACGCGCCCGCCGCGGCGCGTCCCGCCCCGCTACCATGGCCGGCCATGCAGATCGGCCGCCACCGAATCGATCCGCCGCTGGTGCTGGCGCCGATGGCCGGCATCACCGACAAGCCGTTCCGGGTGCTGTGCAAGCGCCTGGGCGCTGGCCTGTGCGTGTCGGAAATGACCGCCGCCGATCCGGCGCTGAGGCATACCCGCAAGTCCGCCCTGCGCCGCGAGCACGCCGGCGAACCCGAGCCGGTGGCGGTGCAGATCGCCGGGTGGGATCCGGCGATGCTGGCCGACGCCGCGCGCTTCAACGCCGACCAGGGCGCGCAACTCATCGACATCAACATGGGCTGCCCGGCCAAGAAGGTGTGCCGGCGCGAGGCCGGTTCCGCCCTGCTTGCCGACGAGCCACTGGTGGCGCGCATCCTGGCCGAGGTGGTTGCCGCTGTCGAGGTGCCGGTGACCCTGAAGATCCGCACCGGACCCGACCCGGCCAACCGCAACGGCGTGGCCATCGCCCGGATCGCGCAGGACGCCGGCATCGCCGCACTGGCCGTGCACGGCCGCACCCGCGCCGACCGTTTCCTGGGCCGCGCCGAGTACGCCACCATCGCGGCGATCAAGCGCGCGGTGGCGATCCCTGTGATCGCCAACGGCGACATCGATTCGCCGCAGGCCGCGCGCGCCGTGCTCGAGGCCACCGGCGCCGACGCCGTGATGGTTGGCCGCGCCGCCCAGGGCCGGCCCTGGATCTTCGCCGAGATCGCCGCCTATCTGGCGACCGGCCAGGTGCCGGCCCCACCATCGCCCGCCCAGGTCGGCGCCTGGCTGCTCGAGCACCTGGACGGGCTGTACGCGCTGTACGGCGAGTCCCAGGGCGTGCGCATCGCACGCAAGCACATCGGCTGGTACTGCCGCAGCCATGCCGGGGCCGAGGCGTTCTGGCGGCAGGTCAGCGGCATCGAGCAGGCGCGCGCGCAGCGCGACGCGGTCGCGGCGTTCTTTGCCGCGTTGGCGGACACGGCCTGGTCGAGGGCGGCATGAGGGCGCCCTGTTTTCGCCGCACGCCCTCGATTGTCGGGCCCCGCGGCAGGTGGGTGTCCCCGGCCGGGTCGGTGTGGGTGGTGTCCGGCCTGCTGGCCGGCCTGCTGGTCGCAGTCGCCACCGTGGTCGCCCAGCCACCGCCGGCGTCCGAGGATTGCGAGGCGCTGAGCAACAGCGATCCGGCCGCCGCCCATACGCTGGCCGAGCGGCAGCTCGCCGCCCCCGGCCTGGCGCTGGAGGGCGAGATCCAGGCGCGGATGTGCCTGGCCTGGTCGCATGTGCGCACCGGCCAGGCCGAGCAGGCCCGCGCCGAGGCCGACCGACTGCTGGAGCTGACCACCCGTGAAGGCCTGTCGCCGGCGATGGTGACCGCGGCCTTGCGCCGCGCCGGCAGCGTGCATTTTTCCCTGGGCGATCGCCATGCCGCCGTCGACCGCTTCGTGCAGGCCCTGGAAATCGCCGACGAGCACGGCCTGGACAACGAGCGGATCGGCCTGCTGACCAACCTCGGCATCGCCCGCGGCAGCCTCGACGAGGGCCTGCAGGCGCAGGCGCACTTCGAGGAGGCGCTGCGCCTGATGGAGGCCACCGGGCACCGCCAGCACGAGCCGCCGCTGCTCAACAACTACGGCCTGTCCCTGGTCCAGAACGGCGAGCCCGGCCGCGGCCTGCCGCTGCTTGAGCGGGCGCTGGAACTGGCCGAGGCCCAGGGCAACCGGGTTGGCATCGCCCACGTCACCCACAGCATCGGCTTCGCGCTTCGCCAGCTCGGCCGCCTCGAGGAGGCCGAGGCCAGCCTGCGCCGCGCCCTGGCCGAGCGGCGCGAGATCGGCGCGCGCGCCGGCGAGGGCGCGACCCTGCTGGAGATTGCCCGGGTCGAACAGGCGCGCGGCGAGCTGGCCGCCGCCCTGGCCGACGCCGAGGCCGCCGTGGCGCTGGCCCGGGAGACCGGCGACGAGACCACCGAGCGCGACGGCATGCACACGCTGTCGACCCTTTATGCCAGCCTGGACCGGATCCCCGAGGCCTACCAGGCCGAGCGCCGCAACAATGAGCTGCACCTGCGCTTCGCCCGCGAGCAGAACATCCAGCGGCTGGCCGAACTGGAGGCTCGCCTGCGCTCGCAGATGGATCGCCGCGAGCTGGAGCTGCTGCGTCGCGACAACGAGATCCAGGCCCTTCAGCTCGAGCGCGACCGGCTGGCCCGGCGCTACGGGATCGGCCTTCTGGCACTGATCGTGCTGGCCGCCGGGCTGGCCACCTGGCACCAGCGTCGGGCCAACCGGCAGCTTCGCCACGCCAATGCCAAGGACGACATGACCGGCCTGTCCAATCGCCGGCATATGACACGGGTGCTGGACTGGCTGCAGGCGCACCGCGGCACTGCCGCCCTCCAGGCTGGGCCGGTGCGGGCGGGCGTGCTGTTCCTGATCGACATCGACCGCTTCAAGTCGATCAACGACCGGTTCGGCCACGAGGTCGGCGACAAGGTGCTGGTCACGGTCGCGCAGCGCCTGCGCGCCAGCACCCGCGGCGGCGACCGCGGCGGCGACCGCCTGTGCCGCTGGGGTGGCGAGGAGTTCCTGGTGGCCGCCCCCGACCTGACCGAGCAGCAGGCACTGGACATGGCGGAACGGCTGCGTTCGCTGGTATCGGCCGCGCCAGTGACCCTGGACGGCGGGGCGTCGGTGCCGGTTTCGGTGTCGGTCGGCTTCGCGCCCTGGCCGCTGTTCGAGGGCGGCGCCACGCTGCCCTGGCTGTTGACCCTGCGCCTGGCCGACCAGGCGCTGTACCTGGCCAAGGATGCCGGCCGCGACACCTGGGCCGGGTACTGGGGCGGCATCTGGCCGGCTGGCCGCGACGCCGACGGGTTGGCCCGGGACCTGGCCCAGGCGCTGCCCGCGCTGCTCCGCGACGGCGCGTTGCGCCTGCGCCGGCCGCCCTGAGGACGGCCGGCGGCCACCCGGGGACGGGCTGTTAGAATGCGCGACCCCCGCAAGCCGGTTTCCGCGCCATGTCCGCCAGCCTTTCCGCGCCCGCGATCGATGCCGGGTACACCCTCGAGCACAAGTACACCCGCACCCAGGGCCGGATCTACCTGAGCGGCGTGCAGGCGCTGGTGCGCCTGCCGCTGATGCAGCGGATGCGCGACCAGGCCGCGGGGCTGAATACCGCCGGCTTCATCTCCGGCTACCGTGGCTCGCCGCTGGGCGGCTTCGACCTGGAACTGTGGCGTGCCCGCAAGCACCTGTCAGCGGCCGCCGTGAAGTTCGTGCCCGGCCTCAACGAGGACCTGGGCGCGACCATGGTCTGGGGCAGCCAGCAGGCCAATCTGTTCCCCGGCGCGAAGCACGACGGCGTCTATGCCATGTGGTACGGCAAGGGCCCGGGCGTCGACCGTTGCGGCGACGTCTTCAAGCACGGCAACGCCGCCGGCACCTCGCGCCATGGCGGTGTGCTGGCCCTGGCCGCCGACGACCACGCCTGCCGCAGCTCGACCCTGCCGCACGGCTCCGAGCACGAGTTCGTCTCGGCGCTGATGCCGGTGCTCAACCCGGCCGGCGTCCAGGACATCCTCGACATGGGCCTGCTCGGCTGGGCGATGAGCCGCTTCACCGGCCGCTGGGTCGGCTTCAAGACCATCGCCGAGACCGTCGAATCCTCGGCCAGCGTCACCGTCGACCCGCACCAGCTCGACATCGTGGTGCCGGGCGACTTCCCGCTGCCGCCGGGCGGCCTCAACATCCGCTGGCCGGATCCGCCGCTGGACCAGGAGATGCGCCTGCACCAGTACGCGGTCGACGCGGCGATCGCCTTCGCGCGCGCCAACGGCATCGACCGCACGGTATTCGACTCGCCACGTGCGCGGCTGGGGATCGTCACCACCGGCAAGAGCTACCTGGACGTGCTGCAGGCGCTGGAATACCTGGGCATCGACGCCGAGGCCTGCCGCGACATCGGCATCCGCGTCTACAAGGTCGGCATGACCTGGCCGCTGGAGCCGGCCGGCATCCGCGAGTTCGCGCGCGGCCTGGAGGACATCGTCGTCGTCGAGGAGAAGCGCGCCTTCATCGAGTCGCAGATGAAGGAGGCCATGTACAACTGGGACCACGAGCGGCGCCCGAGCATCGTCGGCAAGTACGACGAATCCGGCGACTGGATCCTGCCCAGCACCTCGGAACTGACCCCGGCGCGCATCGCCCGGGTCATCGCCGGGCGGTTGGCGCGCTTCTTCAGCAGCGAGCGCATCGAGCAGCGCCTGAAGTGGATCGCCGCCAAGGAGGCCGAGCTGGCCCTGCCGCGGCCGGTGTTCCCGCGCGCCGCGCACTACTGCTCGGGCTGCCCGCACAACACCTCGACCGTGGTCCCGGAGGGCTCCCGGGCGCTGGGCGGCATCGGCTGCCACTACATGGTCACCTGGATGGACCGGCGCACCGACACCTTCACCCAGATGGGCGGCGAGGGCGTGACCTGGTGCGGGCAGGCGCCGTTCACCAGCGAGAAGCACGTCTTCCAGAACCTCGGCGACGGCACCTACTTCCATTCCGGCTCGCTGGCGATCCGCCAGGCGATCGCCGCCGGCGTCAACATCACCTACAAGATCCTCTACAACGACGCGGTGGCGATGACCGGCGGCCAGCCGGTCGACGGCACCCTGACCGTGCCCGACATCGCCCACCAGGTGCGCGCCGAGGGGGTGGCCACGATCGTCGTGCTGTCCGACGACATCGGCAAGTGGAGCCGTCCGGAGATCTTCCCCGAGGGCGTCGAGTTCGCGCCCCGCGAGCGGCTGGACGAGGTCCAGAAGCGCCTGCGCGAGACCCCCGGCACCACCGTGCTGATCTACGACCAGACCTGCGCCGCCGAGAAGCGTCGCCGCCGCAAGCGCAAGCTGATGGTCGACCCGCCCAAGCGGGTCATGATCAACTCGCTGGTCTGCGAGGGCTGCGGCGACTGCGGCGTGAAGTCCAATTGCGTGTCGGTGCTGCCGCTGGAGACCGAGTTCGGCCGCAAGCGCAGCATCGACCAGAGCAGCTGCAACAAGGACTATTCCTGCGTCGAGGGCTTCTGCCCCAGCTTCGTCACCGTGCACGGCGGCGCCCTGCGCAAGCCGAAGCCGCGCGCCGGCGCGATCGACCCGGCCGCGCTGCCGATGCCGTCGCTGCCGGACCTGGAGCTGCCCTGGAACATCCTGGTCACCGGCATCGGCGGCACCGGCGTGGTCACCATCGGTGCCCTGATCGGCATGGCCGCGCACCTGGAAGGCAAGGGCACCAGCGTGCTCGACCAGACCGGCCTGGCCCAGAAGGGTGGCGCGGTCACCACCCACGTGCGCATCGCCCGGCGGCCCGACGACATCCACGCGGTGCGCATCGCCGCCGGCGAGGCCGACCTGGTGCTGGGCTGCGACATGGTCGTGGTCAACGACTACTGGGCGTTGTCGAAGATCCGCGCCGACCGCTCCAACGTGGTGCTGAACACCTACGAGGCGATGCCCGGCACCTTCACCCGGCAGCCGGACATGCAGTTCCCGGCCGCCGACATCGTGCAGGCCGTGCGCACCGCCCTGGGCGGCCGCGACCCGGCCCTGGTCGACGGCAGCGCCCTGGCCACCGCCCTGCTCGGCGACGCGATCGGCGCCAACCTGTTCATGCTCGGCTACGCCTGGCAGAAGGGCTGGGTGCCGGTCGGCCTGGACGCGCTGATGCGTGCCGTGGAGCTCAACGGCGCCGCGGTCGAGATGAACCGCAAGGCCTTCACCTGGGGCCGCATGGCCGCGGTCGACGTCGCCGCCGTGCAGGCCGCGGCGGCCGGCGAGGAGGTCGCTGCCGAGGTGGTCGCGCTGCCGATCGACGACCTGCGCCTGTCCTCCGGCCTGGACGAGCTGATCGCCCGCCGCGAGCGCTTCCTGACCGGTTACCAGAACGCCGCCTACGCGGCGCGCTGGCGCGCCCTGGTCGAGCGCGTGCGCGTCGCCGAGCAGCAGGTCGCGCCCGGCCGTAGCGCGCTGACCGAGGCGGTCGCCCGCAACGCCGCCAAGCTGATGGCCTACAAGGACGAGTACGAGGTCGCCCGCCTGTACACCAGCGGCGAGTTCCGCCGGCGCCTGGAGCAGACCTTCGACGGCGACTACAAGGTGCGCCTGCACCTCGCCCCGCCACTGCTCAGCCGCCGCGACGCCGACGGCCACCTGGTCAAGCGCGAGTTCGGGCCATGGCTGCTGAAGGCCTTCGGCCTGCTGGCGAAGCTCAAGGGCCTGCGCGGCACCTGGCTGGACCCGTTCGGCCACACCGCCGAGCGGCGCATGGAGCGGCGCCTGGTCGAGGAGTACTTCGCCACCGCCGACGAGCTGCTGGCCGGCCTGGCCCCCGACAACCATGCCCTGGCGGTGGAGATCGCCTCGATCCCGGCCGACATCCGCGGCTTCGGGCACGTCAAGGAGGCGCACCTTGAACGCGCCCGGGCACGCTGGACCGAGTTGATGGCCCGCTGGCGGGCGCCGGTCCCGCGGCTGCGCTCGGCCGCTTGACCCGGTGGAAACCTGTCCGGTCTGATCGATCCATGCACGGCCCGCCCGGGCCTTGCGTCGTGCGAGCTCAGTCGAAGTCGGCCACCAGCAGGGCATCGATCCGGAGCAGGCTGACCACGCGGTCGGCAGGGCGGCCGACCACCAGCAGATCCCGGACGGGGTCGTAGGCGTGCCGGAGGTGGTCGCCGACGCCGGTGGCCGTGGTTGTCCCGAACACCGCGAAGTCCGGGTGCAACATGCCGATGGTGGCGTGGCCCCCGCGCAGCAGCGCGACAGCGCCGCCGTTGAGGATGCCGGCGCCATCGAAGCGGGGTGCCGCGACCACGAAGTGGTCGCCATGGACGTGGATGTCGCCGACGCCATCGCCTTCCACCGTGCCGACCAGGGCCAGCTCCGGCGAAAGCACGCCGGTGACGCCGCGCCTGCCGTCGCCCCACACCACCGCGCCCTGCTCCAGCAGCAGTCCGCCCCAGCCGTCCCAGCCGGGGGCGTTGACCACGTAGTTCCCGTTCGCCAGCGGCCATACCACCGGGCTGCCGGAAAACGAATTGATCGGGAAGTCGCCGGTGTTGGCCCCGATCAGGGAATTGCCGGGTGAAATCGCACCGGTCCGACCGGTGCTGCCGTCGATCCAGGTGATTGCGCCGACATCGGCAGTGTCGCCGTGGTCCCAGGCGGGCGCACCGACCACGAGGTTGCCATTGGCGAGGGGGAACAGGCGCATGCCCAGGCCATCCTGGATCGTGCTGCCAACCAGGGAGTTGCCGGCGCTGACGGGACCCAGCACCGGCTGATCCGGCGACATCCAGGTGACCGCGCCGGCCCGGAATGCGTCACCGTTTGCCCACCTCGGGCTGAGGATGGCGACGTTGCCGTTGGCGAGCACCGTCGCCCCGCCGAAGCCGACCAGGTCGCTGGCCTGCGCGCCGACCAGCGAGTTGGCGGCGGACACCGGACCGGTCAGCCCGCCAAGGCCGTCGCCAACGCTGATCGCGCCGACTCGTGGGGACGTCGGGCTGGACCAGTAAGGGCTGACCACCACGTATCGGCTGTCGGGCAGCACCACCAGGCTTTCGGCGATTGTGTCGCCCGGCAGGCTGCCCACCAGCGAGTTGCCGGTTCCGACTTCCGCGGCCAGGCCGGTCCATCCGTCGACCCAGGTCACGGCACCGGCGTTGGCCGCCGCGCCGTTGCGCCAGTAGCGCGTGGCGGTGACGAAATGTCCGTTCGGCAGCGCCTTGATGTCGCTGCCCACCCGATCGCCCGGTTCGCTTCCCAGCAGTGCCGACGTCGGATCCAGGATGCCGGTCGGCAGGGCCCCCGCCTGGAAAAGCAGCACTGCGCCCCGCTGGTCGGGGCCGAAACGCGGCACGCCCACCGCGAGGTTGCCGTTGGCCAGGGGTTGCACCAGACCCTCCCCCAACCGGTCGCCGGGGTGCATTCCGAACAGGGAGTTCCCGGGATCCACCGCGCCTTGCAGTGGCTGGGGTCCGTCGATCCAGGTGAGCGCGCCGACATCGGACAGACCATCGCGATCGGCGAACGGGCTCCTCAGGACGTAGCGACCCTCGGCCAGCAGGATGGGCTGCCCCCCGCCCACCTGATCGCCGGCGTGACTGCCGACCAGGGAGTTGCCGTCGCCCACCACGCCGCGCACACCGCTGCTGCCGCTGCCGAAGGTGACGGCGCCGGCGTCAGGCAGCCCATCGAGATCAACCAGGGGACTGCGCACGACGAAATCGCCCCCCGGCAATTCGGTGATCGTGTGATTCAGGCCGCCCGAGGAGCCCACGGCATCATGGGTCCGGGTTCCGACCAGGGCATTGTCCGCCGACACCGGCCCGACCACTCCGAGGTCGCCATCGGCCCAGACCACCGCCCCGGCATCGATGGCGTCGCCGTTGTCCCACAGCGTGCTCTGCACGATGTAGTTGCCGTTGCCCAGCACCAGGATGCCTTGCGGCTCGCCGATCCGGTCGTTGGCGCTGCTGCCGACCAGGGAGTTCGCTGCCGACACCTCGCCCGACAGGCCGGCGTCGCCATCCACCCAGGTGACCGCACCGGCGCCCTCCAGTCCCTGGTGACGAAAGTGGGGGCTGAGCACGATGAAGTTGCCGTCGCCCACCTCGCGGATGCCGTGGCTGCCAACGCAGTCCCCGGCCATCGCGCCCGTAAGCGTGCTGATCAGTTCGCCATCGGGCCGGTACAGCGACACCGAGCCGACCGCGGTACCGAACACCCCGCAGTCGCGTACCACGATGTTGCCATTGCCGAGCAGGTGCACGCCGGTTCCGAAGCGGTCGCTGCCGGGTGGCGCAGCGATGTCGATCTGCTGCGCCACAGCCGCCGCGATGAGCGTGCCGCAGCCGAGCGCCCCGGCCAGCAACGTCCGGAAGTGCCAGGCGCCAGTCGAGAGGGCAGGGCTGTTGCAGGCCACGCGCGCGTATCCTCGTGACGGCCGGGGGTTGCGGCCATCCTAACCCGGATATTCCGTGAGGCCGCTGCTGCGGCCACCGATCTCCGCGCCCTGGCGCGGTCCGCTTCCATCGGCCAGTTCGACTCGGCATCGGCTACGCATTCGCCGTGCAGCGGTCCGCCATCCGCAGTTCAGCGCGATCGCGACGGCCTCGCCACGCGTCCTCAAGGGATATCCCCGGTCAACCCAGGCAGCCGGGCACCCTGTTGCTGCGCGGCCTCGGTGCCTGGGTGTTCAGTCCGATCGGCGCCGGGCCTCGATGCGCGCCGAGCCCTGCATCAGGGTCGCGGTCTCGACCGCGCCGGTGGCCGGGGCGAACTCGAATGCGGCGTCGACTTCGGTAATGAACAGGCGGCTGGCCGATTCGGCATGGAGCTGGAAGGCCGGCTGGCCGGGTACCTGCACGCGCAGCGTGTCGGACTCGTCGAAGAACACCTTGAAGGTGAGCTCCTCCCCCGCATAGTCGCCGACCAGGCGCTCGAGCGCCGCGCGCGGCAGCTCTATGCCGGTGCGCGCCTCGATCGAATCGTCGGTGCGCGGCCACAGCTCGCCTTCGCCCTCGCCGTCGGCGAAGAAGCGCATCGCGGTCGGCTTGCCGTCGGCGTCGCGTTCGATCGCCAGTCGGCTGAGCGAGTCGGCGAACGCGAAGCTGTCGTTGCCGACCGGGATCAGCGGGAACGCCATGCCGCCGCTGCGCTGCGAGGTCAGCGCGCCGTCCTTGAAGCGCAGCACGCGGGCATTGTCGGCATCGAGACGGTAGACGCCCTCCAGGGACTTCAGTTCGTCGTCGGGTACCGGCACCGGGGTCAGCGCCGGGTAGGGATCGCCCAGCGCCAGCGCCGCCAGCCGGCGCGCCAGCACGCCGACCGCCTGGCCGCCGCTGGCGTCGGCATTGCGCAGCACGGCGACGGTGATGTCGGCCTCGGGCACGTACACCAGCAGGGAGATGAAGCCGTGGATGCCGCCGCCATGCTCGAGCGTCGTCCGGCCGCGCACGGTGCCGGCCTGGATGCCGTAGCCGTAGCGCTGCGGCGGCTCGGCGGCCTTGCCCTCGGGCGCGATCATGCGCGCATAGGTCGGCGCGGACAGCACCTGGCCGCCATGCAGGGCGCGGTTCCAGCGCCACAGGTCGTCGACGGTGGAGACCAGGGCACCAGCGGCATGCGGCTGGGTCATGCTCAGCGGTGCCGCCACGGTGTGGCCGCCGTCGGCGCCGGCGCTGTAGCCGCTGACGTGACCGGCGATGACCTGCCTGGTGGCGCCGGAGCGCGTCCGTTCCAGTGCCAGCGGGCGGAGCAGGCTGCGTTCAAGCCAGCGGTCCCAGGCCATGCCGCTGGCCTTCTCGATCACCGCGCCGACCAGGACGTACCCGGAGTTGTTGTAGTTCCAGCCCTCGCCGGGGGCGAAGTCGACCGGTTGGTCGGCGAACACGGCGATCAGGGCGCTGGTGTCGAGATCCCTGCGGATCTCCTGGTCCATGTAGCCGGCGATGCCTGTGTAGCTCTTGATGCCCGAAGTGTGGTTGAGCAGCTGCGCGACGGTGATCGCCCCGCCGTTCGGGTAGTCGGGCAGGAACTTGGCCAGCGGGTCGTCGAGCGCGACCTTGCCTTCGTCGACCAGCTTCAGCAGGCCGGCGGCGGCGATCTGCTTGGTGACCGAGCCGATCCGGAACACGTGGTCGGGCGACAGCGGCACGCCCAGCTCGATGCTGGCCATGCCGCGGGCATCGCGGAACAGCACGGTGTCGCCCCGGGCCAGCAGCACCGCCATGCCGGGACCGGAGGGATCGCGCACTGCAGCTTCCAGCAGCTGCGAGGCGGCTGCCTCGATGTCGGGCGCCTCGCTGCGGGCGGCGGCCGACTGGGGCAGCGCTACGAAGAGGGCGGGCAGCAGGCAGGCCAACAGGCGAGCTGTTGAAGTCATGGGTGAATCTCCCTGGAACGGTATCCCCGAGTCTGGGTGCCAGCGGCGCCCGGCGCACCTGCCGGAAGCCATGGCCGGGCTCACCAGTCGCTGCGCCCGGGCAGCAGGCCGGCCAGCTCGGCGGCGGTCAGGTTGCGCCACTGGCCGGGCTTGAGCGTGCCCAGCTTCAGGTTGTCGATGCGCACCCGGCGCAGCTGCGTGACCCGGTAGCCGAACGCCGCGGCCATCAGTCGGATCTGCCGGTTCAGGCCCTGGGTCAGCACGATGCGGAAGCCGTACTTGGCGATCCTGGCGGTTCGGCAGGGCAGGGTCATCTCGCCATGCACGCGCACGCCGCGCGCCATGCCGGCCAGGAACTCCGGCGTCACCGGCTTGTTGACCGCCACCAGGTATTCCTTCTCGTGGCGGTTCTCGGCGCGCAGGATCTCGTTGACGATATCGCCGTTGCTGGTCAGCAGGATCAGCCCCTCGGAATCCTTGTCCAGGCGGCCGATCGGGAAGATGCGCTGCTCGTGGCCGACGAAGTCGACGATGTTGTCGCGCACGCCGGACTCGGTCGTGCAGGTGACGCCGACCGGCTTGTTGAGCGCGATGTAGACGTGGGCGCGTCCGGCGCGCACGGTCCGCGCCGGCAGCGGCTGGCCGTCGAGCAGGACCTCCTCGCCCGGCGCCACCTCGGTGCCGATGCCGCCGCGCCGGCCGCCGACGGTCACCCGGCCGGCGGCGATCAGCCGGTCGGCCTCGCGCCGGGAACAGAAGCCGGTGGCGGCGATGTGCTTGTTCAGGCGCATGGCGCGGGTTCCGGGCGGGGCATTGTGCCACCCGGCCCGCGGCCGCGCGCGGCACCCAGCCGGCCGCTGCCCGGCCCCGGCAGCGCAGCGGAGCGCGGCGGCGTCGCGCCGCTCCGCGCGGTCCGCCGCCAGGGCGCCGTCAGGCCGCGACCAGGGTCTGGAAGCCGCCGTAGGCCATGCGCCGGCAGTCGAACGGCATGGCCTCCGGCGACATCCCGGCCAGGCGCGGGTCGTTCATCACCAGGGCGTTGATGCGGTCGCGCTCGGCGCGCGAGGCGAACTCCACCCAGGCGAACACCACGGTGTCGTCCGGACCGGCGCCGGACAGCTCGGTGAACGGCAGCATGCCTTCCACGGCCAGGTCGTCGCCGGCGCACTCGCGGTAGGACAGCGCGCCGTGCTCGCGCCAGACCGCGCCGGCCCTGGCGGCGATCTGCCGGTACTCCTCGAGGCGGGCGCGGGGGACGGGAAGGACATAGCCATCGACATAGGTGGACATGGGACGCTCCTTGCTGGACGGGGCGGCCGCGCCGCCGGGATTTGCCCCATGGTCGAACCGGCGCGGGCTGGATCGACCGGCGATCCGGTCCGGCGCGGGACAGCGGCTTCGCGGCCCAGGTCAGCCCGCACTCTCGTCCTGACCCCGGCGCCAGTCGGCTGCCGGCGGGTCCGGCTCAGACCAGCCGCACGCGGCGGCTGCGGCCCTTGATGCGGCCGGCCTGCAGGGCCGCGGCGGCGGCCTTTGCCAGGTCGCGGCGGATGGCGACGTAGGCGCGGGTGGGGAACAGGTCGATGCGGCCGATGGCCTCGGCAGGTACCGCGGCGGCACCGGTCAGCGCGCCCAGGATGTCGCCGGGGCGCAGCTTGTCGACGCGGCCGGCGTCGATGCGCACGGTCGCCATCGCCGCACGTGGCGCCGCTCGCGCCGCGCCACCGACGGGCAGGCCGGTCGGCGCCCAGCGCGGTTCGATGCCCAGGGCGTCGCGGATGCGCTGTGCGCGCGCCATCTCGGCCGGCGCCACCAGGCTCAGCGCCAGGCCGGTGCGGCCGGCGCGCGCGGTGCGGCCGACCCGGTGCGTGTAGGCGTCGGCGTCGGAGGGCAGGGCGTGGTTGACCACGCAGTCCACCTCGTCGATGTCCAGGCCGCGCGCGGCGACGTCGCTGGCGACCAGCACCGACAGGCTGCCGTTGCCGAAGCGCAGCAGGGTCTCGTCGCGGTCGCGCTGCTCCATGTCGCCGTGCAGGGCGAGGGCGTCGAAGCCCTCGTCGCGCAGGCGCGCGGCGACCTCGTCGGCCTCCTTGCGGGTGTTGCAGAACACCACGGCGGCGCGCGGCCGGTTGACCAGCAGCAGGGCGACCAGGGCGTCGTTGCGGCGGGCCGGGTCGGTCTCGTGGAAGACGTGCTCGATGCGCGGCTGCTGGCCGGCCTCGTCGACGGTGACCTCGACCGGCTCGTGCAGCGTGGTGCGCGCCATGGCGCGGATCGCGTCCGGCCAGGTCGCCGAGAACAGCAGGCTCTGGCGGCCGGACGGCAGCCGCCGCACGATCGCCTCGATGGCCTCGGCGAAGCCCATGTCCAGCATGCGATCGGCCTCGTCCAGCACGAAGCCGGCGATCGCGTCCGGGTCGATCAGGCCCTGCTCGAGCATTTCCAGCACCCGCCCCGGGGTGCCGACCACCACCTGCGGCGGCTGCACCAGGGAGGCGCGCTGCGGTGCGGCCGGCACGCCGCCGGTGACCAGGGTCAGCTTGACGTTGCCGATGCCGGCGGCGAGCTTGCGCAGGCTGCGCGCCACCTGGTCGGCCAGTTCGCGGGTCGGGCACAGGACCAGGGCCTGGGTGCGCAGCAGGCCCGGCTGCAGCCGCTGCAGCAGGCCCAGGCCGAAGGCGGCGGTCTTGCCGCTGCCGGTCGGCGCCATCGCCAGCAGGTCCTGGCCGGCGAGGATCACCGGCAGGGTGCGGGCCTGGATGGGCGTCGGCGTGGTGTAGCCGGCGGCGGCGACCGCCTGGCGCAGGGCGGGGTCGAGGGCGAGGGTGTCGAAGGAATCCATGCGCAATGATCGCAGCAACCGGCGCCAGGCGCGCGGCGGCGTGCTTGCGGCCTCGTCCGGGCGCGGGCAGGCTGGGCCCTGCCGCAGGGTGCCGCGCGCCGGTCGATCCGCGCCGCGTCCGACCGACCAGCCGGTGAGGCTGCCGGATTCCTTCGCCGGTCGACCCGCCCGTCGCACCAGACCGTCCACAGGAGCGTTGCCATGAAGTACCTGCTGCTGATCTACAACGATGCCGCCCTGCTCGACGCCTTGCCGCCCGAAGAGTTCGAGCACCGCCTGGCGCACTGCTACGAGCGCGCCGGCGAGCTGATGGCCGACGGCCGCCTGCTCGGCTCCGAGCGGCTGGAGAAGCCGGAGACCGCCGCCACCGTGCGCATCCGCGACGACGAGCTGGCGGTGACCGACGGCCCGTTCGCCGAGACCAAGGAGTACCTGGCCGGCTTCAATGTCGTCGAGGCGCGCGACATGAACGAGGCGATCCGCCTGGCCGCCGGCTTTCCCTGGGCGCGCACCGGCAGCGTCGAGGTTCGGCCGATCGCGCAGTCCCTGCCCGGCTGAGCGAGCCGGACCGCGATGACGAAGACGCGCCGCCGGACGCTGCCGTGCCGGCCCTGAGCCCGGCCGCCGTCGCGGCCGCCCGGGCGGCGGTGGAGTCGGCCTGGCGCGAGCATTCCCGCCACGCGCTGGCCACCCTGGTACGCCTGCTCGGCGACTTCGACCTGGCCGAGGAGGCGCTGCACGACGCCTTCCGCGCCGCGCTCGAGCAGTGGCCGGCGCAAGGCGTGCCCGGCAATCCCTACAGCTGGCTGGTCTCGGCCGGCCGCTTCAAGGCCATCGACCAGATCCGCCGGCGGCGCCGCTACGACCTCGACGATGGCCGCATCGCCGAGCGGGTCGCCGCCGCGGACGGCGACCCGGCCGAGGCCGAGATCGACGCGGTCGGCGACGACCGCCTGCGCCTGGTGTTCACCTGCTGCCATCCGGTGCTGGCGCCGGAGGCGCGCGTCGCCCTGACCCTGCGCGAAGTCTGCGGCCTTGCCACCGAGGAGATCGCGCGCGCCTTCCTTGTGCCGGTGCCGACCCTGGCGCAGCGCATCGTGCGCGCCAAGGCGAAGCTGCGCCAGGCCCGGGTCGGCTACCAGGTGCCGGGGCACGCGGAGCTGCCGGCGCGCCTGGCCAGCGTCCTGCAGGTGGTCTACCTGGTGTTCAACGAGGGCCACAGCGCCAGCGCCGGCGCGCAGGCGGTGCGCCACGACCTGGTCGAGGAGGCGATCCGCCTGGGCCGCCTGCTGGTCGCCCTGCTGCCCGAACCCGAGGCGGTCGGCCTGCTCGCCCTGATGCTGCTGCACGCCTCGCGCCGTCACGCCCGCATCGGCGCCGACGGCGCCCTGGTGCTGCTGCCCGACCAGGACCGCGGCCGCTGGGACCGCGCCCTGATCGACGAGGGCCTGGCCCTGGTCCGCCTGGCCCTGCGCGCCCGGCCGCCGCGCAGCTATGCCCTGCAGGCGGCGATCGCCGCCGTGCACGCCGAGGCGGCGACCGCGGAGGCCACCGACTGGCCGCAGATCGTCGCCCTCTACGACCTGCTGCTGCGCGTCGATCCCTCACCCGTGGTCGCGCTCAACCGCGCCGTCGCGGTCGCCGAGCGCGACGGCCCGGCGCCGGCCCTGGCCCTGGTCGACGACCTGCTCGCCGAGGGGGCTCTGGCCGGCTACCACCTGGCCCATGCCACCCGCGCCGAACTGCTGCGCCGGCTGGACCGTACCGACGAGGCGCGCGCCGCCTACCAGCGTGCGCTCCGCCTGGTGCGGCAACTGCCGGAACGCGCCTTCCTGTCCGACCGGCTGGCGGCACTGCCATGACCACTGGCGGGTGGTTGCCCGGTCGGTGGCCGACTAGGATTCCCGGCCTGGCCCGAAAGGAGCGGCAATGAATCCCGACGACGACGTCATCCTCGACATCCAGGGCCTGGACAAGCGCTATCGCGACGGCCTGGTGGCGCTGCGCGGCGTCGACCTGCATATCCGGCGCGGCGAGATCTTCGCGCTGCTGGGGCCGAACGGCGCAGGCAAGACCACGCTGATCAGCATCGTCTGCGGTCTGGTCAACGCCAGCGCCGGCACGGTGCGGGTGGACGGCTTCGACATCGTCCGCGACTTCCGCCAGACCCGGGCGCGGATCGGCCTGGTGCCGCAGGAGCTGGCGGTGGACGCCTTCGAGACGGTGCGCGCCACGGTGGCGTTCAGCCGCGGGCTGATGGGTCGGCCGCCCGACCCCGGCCATGTCGAGCGGGTGCTGCGCCAGCTCTCCCTGTGGGACAAGCGCGACGCCCAGGTGCGCACGCTGTCCGGCGGCATGAAGCGGCGGGTGCTGATCGCCAAGGCGTTGGCGCACGAGCCGTCCCTGCTGTTCCTTGACGAACCCACCGCTGGCGTCGACGTCGAGCTGCGCCACGACATGTGGGCGATGGTGCGGGAGTTGCGCGAGCGCGGCACCACGGTGGTGCTGACCACCCACTACATCGAGGAGGCCGAGGAGATGGCCGATCGCATCGGCGTGATGCGCCGCGGCGAGCTGGTGGTGGTCGAGGAGACCGCCTCGCTGATGCGCCGCCTGGGCAGCCGCCAGCTGACCGTGGTCATGCAGTCGCCGCTGCCGGCCGTGCCGCCGGCCCTGGCCGACCTGCCGCTGTCGCTGTCCGACGACGGCGTCACGCTCACCTACAGCTTCGATGCCCAGGCGCAGTCCAGCGGCATCGCCGACCTGCTGCGCCGGCTGGCCGGGCAGGGCATCGACGTGCGCGACCTGCACACCTCGGAGACCTCGCTGGAGGACATCTTCGTCGGCCTGGTGCGGGAGGCCGCGGCATGAACGGCCACGCGATCCTCGCCATCTACCGCTTCGAGATGGCGCGCACCTTCCGCACCCTGATGCAGTCGATCGCCTCGCCGGTGCTGCAGACCACGCTGTACTTCGTGGTGTTCGGCGCCGCCATCGGCGCGCGCATGGGCGAGGTCGACGGGGTCAGCTACGGCGCCTTCATCATTCCCGGCCTGATCATGCTGTCCCTGCTCAGCGAGAGCATCGGCAACGCCTCGTTCGGCATCTATCTGCCCAAGTGGTCGGGCACGCTCTACCAGGTGCTGTCGGCACCGGTGTCCTGGATCGAGGTGGTGATCGGCTACGTCGGCGCGGCGGCCAGCAAGTCGATCCTGCTCGGCCTGCTGATCCTGCTGACGGCCCGGTTGTTCGTGCCCTACGAGATCGCCCATCCGCTGTGGATGATCGCCTTCCTGGTGCTGACCGCGGTCAGCTTCAGCCTGTTCGGCTTCATCCTGGGCCTGTGGGCCGACAACTTCGAGCAGCTCCAGGTGGTGCCGCTGATGGTGGTGACGCCACTGACCTTCCTGGGCGGCGCCTTCTACTCGATCAGCATGCTGCCGCCGGTCTGGCAGACCATCACCCTGTTCAACCCGGTGGTCTATCTGGTCAGCGGCTTCAGGTGGAGCTTCTTCGGCATCTCCGACGTCAACGTCGGAATCAGCCTGGCCGCCATCTGCGGCTTCCTGGCGCTGTGCCTGGGGCTGGTGTGGTGGATCTTCCGCACCGGCTGGCGGCTGCGGCCATGACCGGCCCCGGCGCGCCGCGCCCGTTGCTGCGCGATGTCCTGCGCTTCCAGCTCAAGCTGCTGCTCGATGCCCTGCGCGACGTGGCGCTGAGCCCGCTGTCGCTGGCGGCGGCCGCCCTGGACGGACTGAGCGGACGCCGCGACCGCGATGCCCTGTTCTACCGCCTGCTGCGCGTCGGCCGGCGCAGCGAGGACTGGATCGACCTGTGGGGTGCCGCGCGCGAGCCCGGCCAGCCGCACGCCGCCAATGTCGACGACCTGCTCGGCCATGTCGAGGCGGTGCTGCGCGACCCGCGCACCGGCCCGCGCCGCGCGCGGGCCATGCAACGCTGGCTTGAGCGCGAGCGGCGCCGGCGCCTGGCGCCGCCGTCCGGCGACCGGGGCGGACCCGCTGACTGAGCGGGCCCGCGCATGCCATCCTTCGCCCTGGCGAAGCGGAAGCGCGCATGCTCAACGGACTGTGGCTGGCCTTCTTCCTGACCGCGGCGGTGGCCGGACTGGCACGCTGGCTGGTCGGCGGCGAAGCCGAGGTGTTCGCTGCCATGGTCGCCGCCCTGTTCGACATGGCGCGGCTGTCGGTCGAGGTGATGGTGCTGCTGTTCGGCACCCTGACCCTGTGGCTGGGACTGCTGAAGATCGCCGAGCGCGCCGGCCTGGTCGACGCCCTGGCGCGGGCGCTGGGGCCCTTGTTCGCGCGGCTGATGCCCGAGGTGCCGCGCGGCCATCCGGCGATCGGCCTGGTCACGCTCAACTTCGCGGCCAACGGCCTGGGCCTGGACAACGCGGCGACGCCGATCGGCCTGCGTGCGATGCGCGAGCTGCACACGCTCAACCCGCGGCCGGACACCGCGTCGAACGCGCAGATCCTGTTCCTGGTGCTGAACGCCTCGTCGCTGACCGTGCTGCCGGTGTCGATCTTCATGTACCGGCTGCAGCAGGGCGCGCCCGACCCGACCCTGGTGTTCCTGCCGATCCTGCTCGCCACCAGCGCCTCGACCCTGGCCGGGCTGCTGGTGGTCGCCGTGGTCCAGCGCCTGCGCCTGTGGGATCCGGTGGTGCTGGCCTGGCTGGGCGGCGCCGGCCTGCTGCTGGGCGGCTTCATGGCGGTGCTGGCGACGCTGACGGCGACCGCGCTGGCGGCGTTGTCCTCGCTGCTCGGCAACCTGGTCCTGTTCTCCGTGATCGTCGCCTTCCTGCTGACCGGCGCGCTGCGCCGGGTGCCGGTGTACGAGGCTTTCGTGGAAGGCGCGCGCGGCGGCTTCGAGGTGGCCCGCGACCTGCTGCCCTACCTGGTCGCCATGCTCTGCGCGATCGGCGTGCTGCGCGCCTCCGGGGCGCTCGACTACCTGCTGGACGGCATCCGCGCCCTGGTGCTGTTGACCGGCGCCGACGGCCGCTTCGTCGATGCCCTGCCGACCGCCCTGGTCAAGCCGTTCTCCGGCAGCGCCGCGCGCGCCATGCTGATCGAGACCATGCAGACCCACGGCGTCGACAGCTTCCCGGCGCTGGTCGCCGCGACCATCCAGGGCAGCACGGAGACGACCTTCTACGTGCTCGCCGTGTACTTCGGCGCGGTCGGCATCCGCCGCGCCCGCCACGCCGTCGGCTGTGCCCTCGTCGCCGAGGCCGCCGGCGTGATCGCCGCGATCGCCGTGTGCTACCGGTTCTTCGGTTGAGCGGCGGCGGTCCGACCGCGGTCACGGGCTCGACGGGCGCGCACCCGGTATCGGGTGCGCGGGCACTCGGGCCTGGCGCCGCACGCTGGCCTCGTCGTCCGCCAGGCCGCACAATCGCCAAGTCCTGGGAACCTCGCGCATGGATCTGACCCTGTTCGCCGCCGACAGCCCGCTGGCGCCCTGGTGGCCGCTGATCGCCGCCGTACTCGGCGCCATCGTCGGCAGCTTCCTCAACGTCGTGATCCTGCGCTTCCCGCCGCGCCTTGAGTGGAGCTGGCGCCAGCAGGCCCGCGAGTTCCTGGCGCTGCCGGCGCCGGCCGACGATCCGAAACCGCCGGGCCTGGTGGTGGCACGCTCGCAGTGTCCGTCCTGCAAGGCGCCGATCCGCGCCTGGCAGAACGTCCCGGTGCTGAGCTGGCTGCTGCTGCGCGGCCGCTGCGCCGCCTGCGCCACGCCGATCTCCTGGCAATACCCGCTGGTCGAGCTGGCCACCGCCCTGGCCTCGCTGGCGGTCGCCCTGGCCTTCGGCTTCAGTGTGCAGGCGCTGGCGGCGCTGGCCTTCACCTGGGCGCTGGTGGCGCTGTGCGGCATCGACTTCCGCACCCAGCTGCTGCCCGACCAGATCACCTTGCCGTTGTTGTGGGCCGGCCTGCTGCTGGCCCTGGCCGGCGTCTTCGTGGGACCGGTGCAGGCGATCCTGGGCGCCACCGTCGGCTACCTCAGCCTGTGGAGCGTGTACTGGCTGTTCCGGCTCGCGACCGGCAAGGAGGGCCTGGGCTACGGCGACTTCAAGCTGCTCGGCGCGCTCGGCGCCTGGATGGGGCCGGCCGCGATCCTGCCGATCGTCCTGCTCGCCAGCATCAGCGGCGCATTGATCGGCGGCCTCTGGCTGGCCCTGCGCCACCGTGGCGAGAGCAAGCCGTTCGCGTTCGGCCCCTACCTTGCGATCGCCGGCTGGCTTTACCTGGTCGCCGGCGAACGCCTGGTCGGCTGGTACTGGAACCTGATCGGCCTGTGAGCGGCGGCGGCATCGAGGCGGTGTTGATGCGAAGTGCCGACGGCGGCCCGGCGCCGCCGCTGCTGGTCGCGGTCACCGGCGGCATCGCCAGCGGCAAGAGCGCGCTGACCAGCCGCTTCGAATCCCTGGGCGTGCCGGTCGCCGATGCCGACCTGGCCGCCCGCGAAGCGGTCGCGCCAGGCAGCGAGGGGCTGGCCGAGGTGGTCGCGGCGTTCGGCCCCGGCGTGCTCGGCGGCGACGGCGCCATGGACCGCGTCGCCATGCGCGCGCGCGTGTTCGCCGACGCCGAGGCGCGCCGGCACCTGGAGGCGATCATCCATCCGCGTGTGCGCCGTCTGCTGCGCGCGCAGGTGGCCGCCTGGTGGCAGCCCTACGGCCTGCTCGCCATCCCCCTGCTGGCCGAGAACGCCGCCGCCTATGTCGATGTCGACCGCGTCCTTGTGGTCGATGTCGCCCCGGAGGTCCAGATCGAGAGGCTGGTGCGTCGAGATGGCGTCGCCGAGTCGCTGGCGCGCTCTATCCTGGCCGCGCAGGCCAGCCGCGAGGTCCGCCTGGCGCTGGCCGACGATGTCCACGACGCCAGCGGACCGATCGAGGCGCTCGATGCCCGGGTGCTGGAATTGCACGCGCAGTACCTGGAGCTTGCCCGGCGCAAGCGCGACGGCGGCCTGCCGCCGCCGAGGATCCGTGCCCTGGCGGGGGGGCATCGCTGAACCGGGTTGCCGCGGCCCGACCGTGGATCAGCAGTTCTCGTACTTCCAGTGCCGGGCCTTGCCCTCGGCCAGCCAGGCCACGGCCTGCTCGATGCGGTTGCGGCGGGTCGCCTCGCGTTTCGCCTCGACGATCCAGTCCACGTAGTCGCGCCGCTTGCCGGGCGGGAAACCTTCGAAGGTGGCGCGGGCAGCGGGGTTTGCCGCCAGGGCCTCGACGAGATCGGGCGGCGGCTGCGGTGGCGGCTTCGGGGCTGCCCGTTTGCGACCGCCGCCGGGCTCGCCGGCCGCGCCCAGCGCGCGCGCCTGGCGCAACAGGGCGGCCATGGCAGGTCGTGGCGGCAGGTCGGCGACGCTGGCCAGCCGCCCGAACTGGCCCATGGCCTCGCTGCCGGCCTCCTGCGCCATCACCCGGGCGCCCTGCCACAGGTTGAACGCGACGTGCTGCTTGAACGCCGCCATCACCGCCAGCAGCTTTCCCTTGCAGGTGAACGCCGGCGCGCTCCACTTCAAGGTCTCCTCGGCATCCGGGCAGGCGGCGTGCACGCGCGCGCGCAGCTCTTCCAGGACGGGCCGCGCGAACGGCGCGGCGCGGGCGATGTAGGCATCGATGCGAGGATCGGGCACAGCCATGGTCGGCTTCCTGGGCAGCGGGCGCCAGGCCAGCATAGTCGCCCTGTCCGTGGGCGGGGCGGGTGTGCGGCGCAGGGGCCGGGGTGCGGCAGACCCGGCGCAGCGCTGGCTCGAGCGTTCGACCTGGGCGGGTGGCGCATCGATTCAGCCGGGTGAAAAAGCCACCCGCAATGGCGACGGAGTCGCAAGTGGTGGACTGCCGGCGTCCCACGACTTGCGCACCCGGCAGCGGCGCAGCCGCCCTGCGGTGGGTTCAGCGCCGGGGCCAGAATGCCGAGATGCCGGCCACCCCATGGGCGCCCGCGGCGCGGGCACGTGCCAGGTCGCCGGGAGCGAGCCCGCCCAGCGCATAGACAGGCAGGGGCGCGTCGTCCAGCAGCCGCTGCAGGCCGTCCCAGCCGAGCGGCGCCGCATCGGCATGGCTGGCCGTGGCCTGTACCGGAGAAACAAGGGCGGCGTCGCAGCCCAGGGCCCAGGCCTGGCGTAGCTGCGTGGCGTCATGGCAGGCAGCGGTCAGCCAGGCGCCGGCCCTGCGACGGTGCCGGGGTGGCGTATCGCCACCGTCGTCGTCCACGGCCGTCTGCCAGGCCTCGAAGCCCGGCAGCCGACCGGCCAGGGCCGGTGCCAGCAGGCGCGAGGGCAGGTGCAGGCCGACCCCCAGCCGGGCGGCCAGCGCAGGCCGGCCATTCAGCAGGACCGTGGCGCCGGCCTCGCGGGCGGGACCGGCCAGGGCCAACAGCAGCGCTTGCAGCGCCGGGTCGTCCGCGTCGGCAACGCGGACCTGGAGAAGTCGGGCGCCCGCGGCCAGCGCCTGCAATGCGCCGGCCAGCATTCTTCCGACGCCCTCGGCGCCCGGATCGGGGCTGATCGCGCAAAGGGACGGCAGGCGCAATCGGGCGGCGATCGGCCAGTCGGCTGCCGGCATGGCCTGGCGATCAAGGTCGTCGACCGCAACCCAGGCCAGGTCCTGGCCTTCCAGCGCCCGTACCGGGCCTGTCCAGGCGGTCGCCTCGAAGGCATGCAGGCGAAGCCGGCGGCCGGCTTGCGCGTGGGTGGTGCACCCCAGGGCCGCGAGGTCGTGCAGCTCGACGCCGAGCTCTTCGCGCAGTTCGCGCGCCAGCGCGGCCACCAGCGACTCGCCGGCATCGGGCTTGCCGCCGGGGAATTCCCACAGGCCGGCGAGCGGCCGGCCGGGCGGCCGCCGGGCCAGCAGCACCCGCCCGCGGTCGTCGCGAATGATGCCGGCGACCACCTCCAGCAAGGGCGCGTCGCGATCGGCACGCGGCGCCTGCGCGGGCCCCGCTCCGTGCGGTCGGCGGGGCCCGGTCATGCCTGGCTCAAGGGTTCAAGCCAGCTTGCCGTGGCACTGCTTGAACTTCTTGCCGGAGCCGCAGGGGCAGGGGTCGTTGCGACCGACCTTGGGCTCGCTGCGCGCGAAAGTGCCCGCCGCCTGGGCGGTCGGCATCGGCAGGGGGTCGGGCTGGCCGCCCAGGGCGGCGGCCTCGGCGTGCTGCATCTGCAGGGGCACGCGCTGCTGGGCGGCGCGCTGCTGGGCCTCGAGCTGGGCGATCTCGTCGTCGGTGCGGATGCGCACCCGCGACAGCAGGGTCACGACCTCGCGCTTGATCCGGTCGAGCATCCCGGAGAACAGCTGGAAGGCCTCGCGCTTGAACTCCTGCTTGGGCTGCTTCTGCGCGTAGCCGCGCAGGTGGATGCCCTGGCGCAGATAGTCCATGCTGCCCAGGTGCTCCTTCCACTGCTGGTCGAGCACGCTGAGCATGATGTGGCGCTCGAGCTGGCGCATCACCTCGCTGCCGACCATCGCCTCCTTCTCGCGGAAGTGGCGGTCGACGGCGTCCTGGGCGCGCGCCAGGATGCCGTCGGCGTCCAGCCCCTCATCGTCCTGCGGCCAGCGCCGGGCGTCGACGTGCACGGCGAAATCGGACTCCAGCGCCTTCTCCAGGCCGGCAAGGTCCCACTGCTCGTCGATCGATGCGACCGGCACGTACTCGCGCACCAGCGCCTCGACCACGTCGTGGCGGATGCCCTCGATGGAGTCCTGCACGGACTCGGCTTCCATCAGTTCGTTGCGCTGCTCGTAGATGACCTTGCGCTGGTCGTTGGCGACGTCGTCGTAGTCGAGCAGGTGCTTGCGGATGTCGAAGTTGTGCGCCTCGACCTTGCGCTGCGCCTTCTCGATCTGGCGGCTGACCATGCGGTCCTGCAGGGCCTCGTCCTCCTTCATGCCGGCGAAGGCCATGAGCCGCGCCACCCAGTCCGGCGCGAAGATGCGCATCAGGGTGTCTTCCAGCGACAGGTAGAAACGGCTGGAGCCCGGGTCGCCCTGGCGACCGGAGCGGCCGCGCAACTGGTTGTCGATGCGCCGCGACTCGTGGCGTTCGGTGCCGATGATGTGCAGGCCGCCGGCGGCGATCACCTGGTCGTGTCGAACCTGCCAGTCGCCGCGCACCTTCTCGCGCTCGGCCTCCGAGGCGTCCTCGGGCAGCTGCGACAGCTCGACCTCGAGGTTGCCGCCCAGCACGATGTCGGTGCCGCGGCCGGCCATGTTGGTGGCGATGGTCACCGCACCGGGCCGGCCGGCCTGGGCGACGATCTGCGCCTCGCGGGCGTGCTGCTTGGCGTTCAGCACCTCGTGCGGCACCTTGCCCTCCTGCAGCAGGCCGGCCAGGTACTCGGACACCTCGATGGAGGTGGTGCCGACCAGCACCGGTTGTCCGCGTTCGTTGCAGTTGCGGATGTCCTCGACGATCGCCTTGTACTTGGCCTCCTTCTTCAGGAACACCAGGTCGGCCTCGTCCTTGCGCACCATCGGCCGGTGGGTGGGGATCACCACCACCTCCAGGCCGTAGATCTCCTGGAACTCGTAGGCCTCGGTGTCGGCGGTGCCGGTCATGCCGGCCAGCTTGCCGTACATGCGGAACAGGTTCTGGAAGGTGATCGAGGCCAGCGTCTGGTTCTCGCGCTGGATCGGCACGCCCTCCTTGGCCTCGACCGCCTGGTGCAGGCCGTCCGACCAGCGCCTGCCCGGCAGCGTGCGGCCGGTGAACTCGTCGACGATGATCACCTCGCCGTCGCGGACGATGTAGTCGACGTCGCGCTGGAACAGCGCGTGCGCGCGCAGGGCGGCGTTGAGGTGGTGCACCACGGCGATGTTGGCGGCGTCGTACAGGGCGTCGTCCTCGGCGAGGATGCCTGCACGCCGCAGCAGGGATTCGATGTGCTCCATGCCCTGCTCGGACAGGTGCACCTGCTTGCCCTTCTCGTCGACCCAGTAGTCGCCTGCCGCGTCCTCCTTCTCCTGGCGGACCAGGGAGGGCACGATGCGGTTGACCTTGACGTACAGCTCCGGCGACTCGTCCGCGGGGCCGGAAATGATCAACGGCGTGCGCGCCTCGTCGATCAGGATGGAGTCGACCTCGTCGACGATCGCGTAGTTGAGGCTGCGCTGGTAGCGGTCGTCCTTGGCCAGCGCCATGTTGTCGCGCAGGTAGTCGAAGCCGAACTCGTTGTTGGTGCCGTAGGTGATGTCGGCGGCGTAGGCGGCGCGCTTGTCGGCGAACGGCATGCCCGGGTAGACGACGCCGACGCTCAGGCCGAGGAACTCGTAGACCTTGCCCATCCAGGCGGCATCGCGCTTGGCCAGGTAGTCGTTGACGGTGACCACGTGCACGCCCTTGCCGGTCAGCGCGTTCAGGTACACCGGCAAAGTGGCGACCAGGGTCTTGCCCTCGCCGGTGCGCATCTCGGCGATCTTGCCCTGGTGCAGCACCATGCCGCCGATCAGCTGGACGTCGTGGTGACGCATGCCAAGGGCGCGCCGGGCGGCTTCGCGGACGGTGGCGAACGCTTCGGGCAGCAGCGATTCCAGCGCCTCGCCCTGCGCCAGCCGCTGGCGGAACGCCTCGGTCCGGGCCCGCAGCGCCGCGTCGTCCAGCTGCTGGAGCTCGGGCTCCATCGCATTGATGCGCTGCACGGTCTTGCCGAGCTGCTTGACCATGCGGTCGTTGCGGCTGCCGAAGAGGCGGGTCAGGACGTTCTGGAGCATGGCGGGCTACCTGGGATCGGGGGGCGGGCAGGGCCGGCGGCCGAGGCCCGCCCTGGTCGGGCCGGGACGCGGGCGGGCCGGCCCCTGCCGGAAACGGACAAGGCCGCGCAACGCGGCCTTGCCAGGGTCAGGTGGGGGCCTGCGGGCGCGTTGTCAAGACGCCTCGCGGTCCTCGCGGGCGGCCTTGACGAAGGTCATCGGATTGACCGGCCGGTTATTGTGCCAGACTTCGAAGTGCAGATGGACGCCGGTGGCACGGCCGGTGCGGCCCATCTCGGCGATGTGCTGGCCGGCCTTGACCACGTCGCCGACCTTCGCCAGGTTGCGGTCGTTGTGCGCGTAGCGCGTGCGGTAGCCGTTGCCGTGGTCGATCTCGACCATGTTGCCGTAGCCGAAGTGGACGCCGGAGAAGCTGACCACGCCGTCGGCGACCGCCAGGATGTCGTCGCCGCGGTTGCCGTTGATGTCCAGGCCCATGTGCAGGTCGCGGCCACCGGTGAACGGATCGGTCCGGTAACCGTAGTGGGACGAGACATAGCCGGTGCGCGTCGGCCAGCCCGAGGGCATCAGGCTGCGCTCGACCTCGCGGCCGAGCAGGAATTCCTCGATCACGGAAAGCTGCTGGGACTGCTGGGCGAACTGCCGCTCCAGGTCGCCCAGGGAGCGCAGGAACTCGACCGGATCCACCTGGCTGAGCTCGCCGAAGGTCTGCGGGCCGCCGATCGCCGGCGGCTCGCGGAAATTGAATTCGCCGTCCTCGAGCTGGCCGACCGCGGTCAGCCGCTCGCCCAGGGCGTTGAGGCGGGTCGCCTCGGCCTTGAGCTCGCCCAGGCGCAGGGCCAGGGCGTTGATCTCGCGCTCCGAGGCGCGCCGGGCCTCGGCGATCTCGGCCTCGTAGCGGTCGAGCTGGCCGCGCAGCGCGTCGATCTCGCCGGCCGCGGCGTTGCGCGACATGCCTTGCAGGTGACCGCCCAGGAAGGCCAGGGCGACCATGCCGCACAGGCCCAGGGCCAGCGCGGACAGCAGCGCGACGCCGCGACGGCCGCTGAAGGCCAGACGTACCGGCGCCGAAAGCCGGTCAGACAGGATGATAATGTTCATTGCAGCCAACTCGTCCCTACATGTCCAGGTCCGCACCACCTTCCGCACCCAGGCCGCTCGCCGACATCGTCCTCTCCTCCGATGTCGGCGGCCTGGCTGCGCACGCCGGCCGGCTGGCCGAACTGGGTGCGCGGCTGGACCGCGTTCTTCCGTCTGCCGTCGGCGCCCAGGTCAGGTTCATCAACCTGCGCGACCGAAAGCTCGTTTTTCTCGCCACCTCCTCCGCCTGGGCGACCCGCCTGCGCTATCTGCAGGGGCTCGTCCTCGAGGCCGCGCGTCAGCTCGGCGTCGATGCGGAGGCGGTCGTGGTGAAGGTCGGTGCGCTGCCGGCGCCGGAGCCTGCCCCGGAACCCGCCGCACCGCCTTCCGAATCGGCCGCCAGGCACCTCGCCCTGGCCGCCCGGATCCTCGGCCACTCCTGAGCCGTGATCCCCGAAACGGCCCCTGCCGTTCCGCCCAATCGATGCTGGAATTGCCGACCGTTGCCGCCGGTCGCGTGTTCCGCCTCCCCCGTCACCAGGCACCGGCCATGGCCGGTGCCGAATAGCCCGCCGGCGCCGTGCCGGAATCCTCGAACGACACGGTCTCCCAGGCCTGTGCGTCCGCCAGTACGGCGCGCACCAGACGATTGTTCAGTGCGTGGCCGGATTTGTACCCGGAAAACGCGCCCAGGATGTTGCCGCCGATCAGAAACAGATCGCCAACTGCGTCAAGGATCTTGTGCCGGACGAACTCGTCCTCGTAGCGCAGGCCGTCCTCGTTGAGGACGCGGTAATCGTCCAGGACGATGGCGTTGTCCATGCTGCCGCCCATCGCCAGGTTGCGGCTGCGCAGCGCCTCGATCTCGTTGACGAAACCGAAGGTCCGGGCGCGCGCCACTTCCTTGACGAAGGAGGTGGTGTTGAAGTCGATCTCCGCGCGCGAATGGCTGCGGTCGAATGCCGGGTGGTTGAAATCGATCTCGAAGGCGACCTTGAATCCGTCGTAGGGCTCGAAGCGCGCCCACTTGTCGCCGTCGCGGACCTCGACCGGCTTGCGGATGCGGAAGAAGCGCTTGGCCTTGGCCTGCTCCTCGACGCCGGCCGACTGCAGCAGGAACACGAACGGGCCGGCCGAACCGTCCATGATCGGCACTTCCGGCGCGGACAGGTCGATGTAGGCGTTGTCGATGCCCAGGCCGGCCAGGGCCGAGCACAGGTGTTCCACGGTGCCGACGCGGACGCCGTGCTTGACCAGGGTCGAGGACATGGTGGTTTCGCCGACCAGGTCGGCGCGTGCCGGGATGTCCACCGGTTCAGCCAGGTCCACGCGCCGGAACACGATGCCGGTGTCCACGGGTGCCGGACGCAAGGTCATGTAGACCTTCTCTCCGGTGTGGATGCCGACGCCGGTGGCGCGGATCAGGTTCTTGAGCGTCTTCTGACGGAGCATGCAGGCGCTTCGTGGGGCCTTGGGCGCAAAACGACCCGGAGGATAGCACGGCCCCCCGGGGGCGCAACGCCAAACGCAACACACTGTTGTTTCCGTGCAACAACTTCTTAACAAGAGGCGGGGACCGGGGACCGGGGAGGGGACAGGGGACCAGGGACCGGGGACAGGGGACAGGGGACCAGGGACCGGGGACCGGGGACCGGGGAGCGGGGAGCAGGGAGAGCGGGGAGCAGGAGCAGGAGCAGGAGTGGGGGCTGGGAAAAGGAGGCCTTGGAGTGCTGATCAGGGAATCACTGAGCATGGCGCAGGGCGCAGGGCGCAGTGAGCACGGGATCGGGGCATCCCACCCGGTCCCCGGTCCCCGGTCCCCTGTCCCCCGCCCCCCCCCGGTCCCCTGTCCCCCGTCCCCCGTCCCCAACAAGCGCCTCAGCGCCAGGCCGAGGTGATCGGATAGCGGCGGTCGCGGCCGAAGGCCTTGCCGGTGATCTTGGGGCCGGGCGCGGACTGCCGGCGCTTGTACTCGGCCCGGTAGACCATGGCGATCACCCGGGTCACCAGGGCGCCATCGTGGCCATCGGCCTCGATCTGCTCGCGCGAGCGCTGGCGGTCGATGAAGCCGTGCAGGATCGCGTCGAGCACCTCGTAAGGGGGCAGCGAGTCGTCGTCGCGCTGGTTGTCGCGCAGCTCGGCGGTGGGCGGACGGTCGATCACCGCCTGCGGGATGCCCTCGCCGTCGCCGCGGCCGTTGCGCCAGCGCGCCAGCGCGTAGACCTGGGTCTTGTAGCAGTCCTTGATCGGCGCATAGCCGCCGCACATGTCGCCGTAAAGCGTGCTGTAGCCGACCGCCATCTCGCTCTTGTTGCCGGTCGCCAGCAGCAGGTGGCCGAATTTGTTGGACAGGGCCATCAACAGGGTGCCTCGGCAGCGCGCCTGCAGGTTCTCCTCGGTGAGGTCCGGGTCGTGGCCCTCGAACAGCGGCGCCAGGCTGGCCAGGAAGGCCTGGTAGGCCGGTTCGATGTCGATGCGGTCGTGGCGCACACCCAGGGCCCGGGCCTGGGCCAGGGCGAGGTCGATGCTGTCCTGGGAGGTATGGCGCGACGGCAGCAACACGGCATGGACGCGGTCCGCACCCAGCGCGTCGACCGCCAGGGCCAGGGTCAGGGCGGAGTCGATGCCGCCGGAGAGGCCGAGCAGCACGCCCGGGAAACCATGCTTGCCGACGTAGTCGGCGATGCCGCGCACCAGGCCGCGCCAGACCACGGCCTCGTGGGCTTCGCGTGCCGCCGGCGCCCAGTCGGGGGCGCGCCAGCGCCGGCCCCCGGCGTCGTAGTCGCAGACCAGCAGGGCGTCCGAAAAGGCGGCCGGCGGACCGTGAACCGTGCCGTCGCCGTCGGCGATCAGCGAGCCGCCGTCGAACACCAGGTCGTCCTGGCCACCCACGCAGTTGACGTAGGCCAGCGGCAGGCCATGGGCGGCGACCCGCGAGGTCAGCAGGGACTGCCGGGCATCCGCCTTCTGGTCCTCGAACGGCGAGGCGTTGACCGAGAACACCAGCTCGGCGCCGCCTTCGACGACCCGGGCGATCGGCACCTCGTGCCAGAGGTCCTCGCAGATCAGCAGGCCGACCCGCAGGCCCTGCCAGTCGACCAGACAGGGTGCGTCGCCGGCCTCGAAGTAGCGCTTCTCGTCGAACACCGCGTAATTCGGCAGGGCCTGCTTGCGGCAGGTGGTCAGCACCCGGCCGTCGCGCAGCCAGCTCGCTGCGTTGTAAAGGCGCTTGCCGACCCGCAGCGGGTGGCCGACCACGGCCTCGATGCCGACCGCGGCCGCCGCGACCCGTGCCAGAGCCGCCTCGCAGGCCTCGATCAGGCTGTCGCGGTAAAGCTGGTCCTCGGGCATGTAGCCGCACAGGGCCAGCTCAGGAAAAAGCACCAGGCCGGCGCCGTGGCGGTCGCGGGCCTGGTGCATCAGGTCGATGATGCGGGCGGCGTTGTCGTCGACGGCGCCGACCGGGAAGTCGAACTGGGCAAGGGCGATTCGATGGCTGGTCATGGCGTCGATGATGCCGGATCGGCATGTCGCGCGCCCTGGCCCGGCGACGGTGTCGGCCAGGCGTGGACGGGCGTGCGGCCAGGCCGGGCACCTGGCCGGCCAGGCGCAGGCCGGGGTATGGCAGGCCCGGAAACGGGCTCGCCACAGGGCGGGCGGACCGCCCGACCCGTGAAGACCGGGCGAGGGCAAGTGGAGGGAATTCGCATTTTGTGAGTGGAATCACGCTCATGATGTGCGCACCAGCACATTGTCCAGCGCTGGTCATCGCCTTTTCCCGTGAAGGGCTCGCGTTCAGAGTCATCCGTTCCATTCATAAACAGAATGTTACGGCGACTTTCCAAGATGGTTCCTCCACCAGTTGACAGCTGTATCGGGCCTGCTTAGCGTCGGCGTCGCCTCGGGAGGAGGTGCCGGCTGGAGGGCCGGCTGTGGTTGCCGTCGTCGCTGATGCCGGCAGGTCGATGTGCCGCCCCTGCGGCCGGGCTGGAGAGGGCCCACCGACAGGTCGTTCCGACGTTCCGGGAGGACACCAGTGGTCGAACCTCATCATTAGCTGACGCCGGCCGGTCGAACAGGTCGCCAGGCGCTTGCCTGCGTGCGACATGTCGAAGAGCGAGCCGATCCGCAAGGTCCGTCTGGTCGTCCGAACTCGGTGGACCACGGGCGAGCGGCAGGCAGCGATCGACGTGAGCGGTGCGGCAGCGCAAGCAGGTCGTTGCGGGGTCTTCGCCCGCGCGGCCACGGCGTCCGGCCCGGCCCCCGGCATGCATCTCCAGACGGCCCTTGCGCGCCGCGTGTGCCGACAGGCGCACCGGTTCCGGTTGCGGGGCCGTGCCATCCAAGCATCGATCTGGCCGGTAGAACCGGCGCCAGGAGGGAGCACAATGAATCCGAACATCACGATCCTGCCGCGAGCGGCGGGGAGAGGGCTGGGCCTGCTGGTCGGGCTGGTCGTCATGGCGGCCGGCCTGTCCGGTACCGCGGGCGCGCAACTGGTGGGCAACAACGATGCCCACGTGCAGGCCTGCACCATTTCGTTCGACAGCGCGTCAATGGATGTCTGTTCCGGTCGCGTCACAACGCTGAACCCCGACATCGCTCCGCTGGCCGACCTCCGGCGCCATGCCGGATCGCCGCTGCGCGTGGTCAAGTTCGGCCGCGAGGTCGGCCAGGCCGACCGCGACGACCTGCAGCGGCTCGGCGCGACGGTGATCGCCTACGTGCCGCACTTCGCGTTTCTGGTCCGGATGCCCGCGACCAACGACGCGGCGATCCGTGCGCTTCCCGGTGTCGCGTGGAGCGGCCCGTTCCTTCCGGCCTGGAAACTCGAGAGCAATCTCGCCGCCGACCTGGCCCGTGCGGGCGATGCCGGCCGTCTCTCGGAGACGGTGTTCGCGCAGGCGGGACTCGAGTACCTGAGCATCGAGCTTCATGAGGGCGCCGACCGCAGCGCCACGCGAAACGCGCTGCTGTCGGCGCCCGGCATCGCGTTGCATTCGATCCAGGAGGTCGGGGCCAGCGAGCGACTGGTCGTCTCCTTCCAGGCAGCCAGCCTGCGCGACGCCGTGTTCGAGATCGCCGGCAATCCGGAAGTCGGCGCGGTCGGCTACCACTGGCCGGCGGAGAACTTCAACTCGCAGGCGGGCTGGCTGCACCAGAGCGGCACCAATTCAGGGCCCAGCCAGCTGCCCGTTTTCGAGCGCGGCCTGTTCGGTTGCGGCCAGCTGATCGGCATGTTGGACAGCGGGCTGCACGCAGCCAATTGCGCATTCAGCGACATCAATCCGCAGACCGGCCAGCCCAGGGCGGTCAACACATCGAGCTGCACGGGCGGCACGTCCTGCACGGCGATCGCCGTCGACAACGTGCACCGCAAGATCGGCGCGCACTACAAGTGGAACGGCGGCACCGGCGGTCCCGCGGACGGCCATGGCCACGGCACCCACGTGGCCGGCTCGATCCTCGGCAACAATCCCACCGGCGCCGTCGACTGCGCCAACTTCACCACACCGGGTGGCCTGACCAACCTCGACGGCACCGCACCCGGCGCCCGGATCATCTCCCAGGAGGCAGGCGCCGGCCTCGAGTACCTCAACACGCGCGGCGGCAACATCTACCACGCGGTCCAGATCGCCTACCAGAACGGCGCGCGTATCCACAACAACTCCTGGGGCAGCAGCTGCCGCAACCAGTCGAACCAGTGCATCTCCGGTTGCCAGGTCAACTACATCGCCAGCACGCGCGATGCCGACCGGGTCGCCTGGGACTTCCCCGAGATGGCGGTGTTTGTCGCTGCCGGCAACAGCGGCGGGCTGGGCGGCAGCAGCGGATGCGGACCGGGCGCGGACGTCGGCGCCCCGGGCAATGCCAAGAACGTGTTCTCGATCGGAAGCAACAACCGCGGTACCGCGGGCAACGACATGTCCAGCTTCTCCTCGCGCGGCCCGACCTCGGACCGCCGCAGCAAGCCGGACATGACCGCCCAGGGCGGCAGCATCGTCTCCTCGTCGCGCACGACCTGTGGCACGACGACCATGAGCGGCACCTCGATGGCGACGCCCACCGCATCCGGTCTGGCGGCCCTGGTCCGCGACTACCTTGCGCGTGGCTACTACCCGACCGGCAACGCGGTGGCGGCCAACGCGATCGCCACGCCTTCCGCGGCCCTGGTCAAGTCGATCATGGTCAACGGCGCGCATTCGATCACCGGGACCGGTACCCAGGGCGGCGCGCCGAGCCAGTCGCAGGGCTGGGGGCGCATCAATCTCAACAACTCACTGCATTTCGCCGGCAATGCCCGGCAACTCTGGCTGCACGACGCCGGCACCGGCCTGCAGACCAACGGCCTGGACTCGCACACGCTGAACGTGCAGGCCGGCCAGCCGCTGGTCGTGACCCTGGTCTGGCATGACGCGCCGGCCCTCCTCAATGCCAATCCGCACGGCGTGAACCGCCTCCGGCTGGAGGTCGTGGCCCCCGACGGCAGCGTCTGGACCCAGAAGCTGCCGGCCACCGGCGGCCTGAACAGCCCCAACCCGTTCGCCGACACCACGACCAGCAACTACGACACGGTCAACACCGTGCACAACATCCGCCTGGCCTCCCCGCAGAGCGGCACCTACACCGTGCGCGTGCGCGGCGTGCAGGTGGCGCAGGGTCCGCAGCGCTATGCGCTGGCGGCGACCGGCGCGTTCGGATCCGGCGCACCGCCCACCTGGACGGTATCGGGGTCGGTGACCACCAGCGGCGGCGCCGGCATCGCCGGCGTGACGGTCAGCGCGGGCAGCGCCAGCGCCACCACCAACAGCGCCGGCGCGTACACGATCAGCGGCCTGGCCAACGGCGGCTACACGCTGACGCCGAGCCTTGCCGGCTACACCTTCTCGCCGGTCACCCGCAGCGTCACGGTCAACGGCGCCAACGTCACCGGCCAGAACTTCACCGGCACCGCCACGCCGACCACCTTCAGCGTGTCCGGCAGCGTGACCACCAGCGGCGGCGCCGGCATCGCCGGCGTGACGGTCAGCGCGGGCAGCGCCAGCGCCACCACCAACAGCGCCGGCGCGTACACGATCAGCGGCCTGGCCAATGGCGGCTACACGCTGACGCCCAGCCTGTCCGGCTACACCTTCTCGCCGGTCAGCCGCAGCGTCACGGTCAACGGCGCCAACGTCACCGGCCAGAACTTCACCGGCACCGCTTCCGGCTCCGGTCCGGTCGCGCTCGCCAATGGCGTGCCGGTCAACTCGTCGGTCAACTCCACCACCGCCAACAGCGATTACAAGGAGTTCACCATCGCGGTGCCGGCAGGGGCCAGCAACCTGGTGGTGGCGACCACCAACGCCACCGGCGATGTCGACCTGTACCTGCGCTTCGGGCAGTCCCCGGGCACCGGCACCGGCCAGTGGGACTGCCGCCCGTACCAGAGCAGCGGCAACGAGACCTGCACGGTCGCCAGTCCGCAGGCGGGCACCTACTTCGCCCGTGTCTACGGCTATGCGACCGGCCTGCGTACCTTCACCATCACCGCGAGCTGGACGGCGGGTGGCGGCGGTCCGGTGCAGCGCCTGGCCAACGGCAACTTCGACACCATCACCACCAGCACCAACAGTGCACCGGATGGTTCCTGGTCGCGGGTGGCCTTCAGCGGAACCTCGTTCAATACGCTGCTGGCCGGGCAGAGCAATGCCCACACCGGGGGCAGCTACGCCTACCTGGGGGTCAACAACAGCGCCAGCCAGACGGTCGATTCGGCTGCCGCGTCGATTCCGGCGGCGGCGACCACGGCCACGCTGTCCCTGCATGTCTCCATCGTCACCCAGGAGACCACGACCACGCAGGTCTACGACCGCCTGTTCATCGAACTGGTCGACGCGTCCAACAACCAGGTGCTCCAGACCCTGGCGACGCTGTCCAATCTCGACCGCACCAGCAGCGCCTCGACCTATGTGCAGCGCAGCTACAACGTGGTCGCCCACAAGGGCCGCAACGTGAAGGTGCGGCTGCGCGCCACGACGGACGGCTCCCTGACGACCCAGTTCCGGGTCGACACGGTCAGCCTGCTCGCTGACGGCGGCTGACGGGCGCCCGGCAGGCCGTTGCATGACGGTCTGCCGGGGTGCGTCCCCACGATGACGCCGGCGTGGCGCAAGGACCCGTGTCCTTGCGCCACCGCCTGCCGCCGGCCGCCGACGGGGGCGGCACCGGAGCGATCCCGCCTGCCGAACGGGTTGGCCACGGCCGTGGCCGGCGCAGGTCAGGTTCCCGCCCAGCACAGGCACAGGTTGTTCGCCGGCAGGTCGTCGCGGGCGTGGCGTGCCAGCCCGGCGGCGGCGGCGAGGGCATCGATCCGGGCCAGACGGCGCAGGCCCATGTGCGGCGCGCGCGCCCGCAGGTCAGCGTCGAACGCGAGATTGCTCGCTGCCGGCGTCTCGCCATCGACCAGGAAGGGCCCGTAGACCACCAGCCTGCGTGGCCCGGCCAGCACGCGCGGCAGCGCGTCGAACAACGCCTCGACTTCGGACCAGGCCATGATGTGCAGGGTGTTCGCCGTGAACACCGCATCGGCCTTCAGGTCCGGCCAGGGGCCGGCGACCTCCAGGGCCAGGGGCGGTGGCGTGTTGGGCAGGCCGGCCTCGTCGAGCCAGGTCCGGATCCCGGCCAGCTGGCCGGGCCGGTCGCTGGCCTGCCAGGTCACCTGGGGCAGGGCGGCGGCGAAATGCACCGCGTGCTGGCCGGTTCCGCTGCCGATCTCCAGGACCGTCCGGCAATCGGCGAGGTGCCGTCGCAGCACCGCGAGGATCGGCGCACGGTTGCGTTCGCAGGCAGGGGAGTACGGCTTGTCCATGGGCCCGGCTCAGGGTTCGGGGGGTCAGGCGCGGGGGCACGAATGGGCCGTTGCCGTCCCCCCTGCCGGACGGCCGCCCCATTATCCAGCCCGGAACCGTCATGAGAACGCGTGGCGATGTCGTCGATACCGCGCCACAGCGCCGCAGCGCTCAAGGGCGGCGACCGCAGGTGCGGTCTTGTGAAGCATCCGGACTAGAATCCCGCGCCGTCCGCCGCCAACCTCCGGCCGCCGCCCTCCCACCGCACGAACCCCGATGTCGCATCCTTGCCTGCATTGCGGCGCCTGCTGCGCCCACTTCCGCGTTGCCTTCCACTGGCTGGAGGCCGATGCCGGGGGCGGTGGCACGGTGCCGGCCGCCCTGGCCGAGCCGTTCGACCGTCATCGCCTGGTCATGCGTGGAACCCAGGCCAGGCAACCACGCTGTATCGCGCTCTTGGGCGACATCGGTGCAGCCCGCTGCAGCATCTATGAACAGCGCCCCAGCCCGTGCCGGGCCCTGCAACCGGCCGGGCAGGACGGCGTGCCCAGCCCGCAGTGCGACCGCGCCCGCCGGGCACACGGTCTGCCACCGCTGTCGGACACCGACTGGCAGCCGTCCCCGGGGTCCGCCTGACGCCGACGCCGCAGGGTCGTGGTCGCCACGGCCGGGAAACGTTCCGGCGCGTTGGCGAGACGGCCGGTCGCGCAGGCGTGCGTGCGCGCCGGGACCCGTGCGCCAATGCGCAGATGCCGGGGTCGTGTCGGGCTAGGTTCGCCCCCTTGGGGTCGCGGGCATCGCCGGGATCCGGCGTTCGCTGGGTCGGGTTCCCGCCAGGCCCCTGCATGACGGGCTGAGGAGCAGGCGCATGAAATCCAGGACGAAAAGAGTCGACGCCGTGCCGTTCCGGGCGCCGCCGCGCGTCCCGTCGTGGTCGGGCGGCGGCCGGCCCAGGCTGGCGTTGCTGGTCGCCCTGCTGGTTCTTGCGGTCGGCTGAGCGGCGCCGCTCACCAGGGAATCGGGCGCCCGTCCCAGGCCAGGAAACTGCCGCTGTCGGCGGGCGACACATTCGCGATCACCGCCAGAAGGTGCCCGGCCGCCTGCGTCGGAGAGATCACTTGCGTGGGCCCCAGGCCGGCCCGGAAGGGCTGCGAGAGGGCCGTGTCGACCGTGCCCGGGTGCAGCAGCAGGCAGGCAGCGGCGGGATTCAGCCGCCGCAGCTCGATCGCGAAGCTGCGCATCAGCTGGTTCTGGGCGGCCTTGGCGGCCCGGTAGGCGTACCAGCCGCCCAGGCGGTTGTCGCCGATCGATCCGACCCTTGCCGACAGCGAGGCGAACACCGCCGGTTCGCCGTGACGCAGCAGTGGCAGCAGCGCCTGGGCGAGCAGCACCGGTGCGAAGGCGTTGACCGCGAAAACCGCCTGCAGGGCCTCCAGGCGAAGCTGGGCGAGCGCCTTCTCGGGGCGCACGCCCGGTCCGTGCAGCAGGCCGGCAGCGTTGATCACCAGGTCCAGGCCGCCGCCGGCCAGTTCCCCGGCCCGGGTCGCAAGCCCGGCCAGTTCCCCGGGGTCGGTCAGGTCGCAGGCCAGGCTGTGCCGGCCAGGGAGGTCCGGCCGCGGCAGGGCGGGCTGCCTGCGGCCGCCGACCGCCAACAGCACGGCAACGCCGGGGTCGGCATCCAGCGCCGCGACCAGGGCACCGCCCACACCGCCGCTGGCGCCGGTCACCAGGACCCGGGCAGGCCTGCCCAGTCCCGCCACCGGCGGCCCGGTGCGGTGCCGATGCGCTGTGTCAGGCGATGGCGACATGCGCCGATGGTCGGCGACGCGTCCTGAAGCCGGCGCGAAGGGTCGCTCGCTGTCGCATTGCCGCAATCAACGTCCGCCAGCCTTGGCAGGTGGACATCCTGATGCTCTCGGACGTGTACTTTCCCCGGGTCAACGGCGTGTCGTCCTCGATCCGGTCGTTCGCCCGCGAACTGGTCCGGCTGGGCCATGCCGTCACCCTGGTCGCGCCCGGCTACGACGCGCCCGGACAGTCCGAGCCCTTCCAGGTGCTGCGCCTGCCGGGCCGCCCGGTACCGTTCGATCCCGAGGACCGCCTGATCTCCGGCAACGCCGTGCGCACCGCCGCGGCGCAGCTGGCGGCTCGGCGTTGGGACGTGATCCACGTGCATACCCCATTCCGCGCCCATGCCCTCGCTTTGCGGGTGGCAAGGCGAACCGGCCGTCCCCTGGTGGCCTCGTACCACACCTGGTTCGAGCAGTACGCGCGGCATTACCTGCCCTGGTTGCCGGGGCGCCTGCTGCGGGCCGGCGCCAGGGCGCTGTCGAGGCGCCACTGCCGGGTGCTCGACCATCTGGTCGTGCCGACCGGGGAGATGGCCGGCGTGCTGGCCGGCTATGGCATCTCGACACCGCTCACCGTGCTCCCGACCGGCCTGGATCTCACCGAGTTCAAGGGCGGCGACGGCGCGGCTTTCCGCGCGCGCCACGGCATCCCCGCCGACCGGCCTGTGCTGGTCACGGTCAGCCGGCTGGCCGCGGAGAAGAACATCGGCCTGCTGCTGGATGTCACCCACAGGCTGCAACGCGCGCATCCCGGCCTGTTGCTGCTGGTCGCCGGCGAAGGGCCGGATGCGCGTCGCCTGCGCCAGCGTGTCGCCGAACTGGGGCTTGGCGAACAGGTGCGCTTCTTCGGCAACCTCGACCGGCGCACCGAGTTGCTGGACTGCTACCGCGCCGGGGATGCCTTCGTGTTCGCCTCGCCGACCGAGACCCAGGGGCTGGTGCTGATCGAGGCGCTGGCGCTGGGCGTGCCGGTGGTCTCCACTGCCGTGATGGGCACCGCAGCGGTCCTCGCCGGCGCGTCCGGCGCCGTGGTCGCGCCCGAGGATCCGGCAGGCTTCGCCGACGCCGTCGACCGCCTGCTGCGCGACCCGGTGCGCAGGTCGGCGCTCGCCCAGGCCGGGCCCCAGGATGCGGCCCGCTGGTCCGCGCCTGTCCTGACACGCCGGCTCGAGGACCTGTACGCGACACTTGCGGCGACCCGCGCGTCGCCGCTGGCGCTGGCCTGAGCGACGGCTACACTGGTTCGGCGGTGTGCTGCCCGGGAGGGATCGGGGCGGGCAGGCCGCAGTGCCGCTTCGCGCGCAGCGGGCACGGACCGCCGCAGGCGGGCCTGCGTCCGCCACGGCGGCCGGCCCGTCGACCGGCTCCGTCCGGTCTGGCCGGGAACGGCCACGGCACACTCTGTGTTCGCCACCAACCGGGAGGACCACCATGGCCGCAGCCCGCACTCCGCTGTTCCGCATCCTTCGTCGCGTCCTGGCCACGGCGCGCGCCGTCGAATCCGGCGGCGCACCTGCAGACGAAATCATCGACGCCTTGGCCGCGCAACGCCGGGGCCGGACCCGCCGCGACTTCCTCCGGCAGTCCGGCCTTGCCGTGGGCGGCCTGGCCCTGGCTGCCTGCATGCCGCGCCCGCTGGCCCCTGTGCTGCCCGCGCCCGTGCACGGCGCTCGCGAAGTGGCCATCGTCGGTGCCGGCATCGCCGGCCTGACCGCCGCCTGGCGTCTGCGCCAGGCGGGCGTGCCGGTGCGCCTCTACGAAGCCGGGAACCGAATCGGTGGCCGCATGTACAGCCTGCGCGACCATTTCCCGGAGGGTCAGGTCGTGGAGCTGGGCGGCGAGCTGATCGACACCGGGCACGTCCGCATCCAGGCGCTGTGCGCCGAGTTCGGCCTGGCCCTGGACGACCTGCCCGCCGATGGCGCAGAGTTGCATCAGGAGGTCTGGTGGTTCGAGGGCCAGCGCCGCAGCGAGCACGAGCTGGTCGCGGCGATGGCGCCGCTGGCCCGCGCCCTGGCGCGCGACCAGGCGCGGTTGCCCGACGACGACATCACCTGGCGCGACGACCAGGGCCTGGCCGACCTGGACCGCACGCCGCTTTCGCAATGGCTGGACGCGGCCGGACTGGACGGCTGGCTGCGGCGGCTGGTGGATGTCGCCTACACCACCGAGATGGGCGCCGAACCGGACCGCCAGTCGGCGCTCAACCTGATCGACTTCATGGCCATCGAGGACGACCGGTTCAGCATCTTCGGCGAGAGCGACGAGCGCTTCCACGTGCGTGGCGGCAACGACCTCGTGGTGCATGCCCTGGCCGCACGGCTTGCCGACGCCATCGAGACGGGCGTCGCGCTGGAGTCCGTGCGCGAAGGCAGCGACGGCGGCGTGGTGCTGGGCCTGCGCCAGGACGGCCAGGCCAGTCGCGAGGTCGCCGCCGACCTGGTGATCCTGGCCTTGCCGTTCACCACCTTGCGGCGGGTTCGCATCGACCTGCCGATGATGCCGGCCAAGCGCCGCGCCATCGCCGAGCTGGGCTACGGCGACAATGCCAAGCTGATGATCGGCTTCGACCGTCGGGTCTGGCGCGAGCACGGCAGCAACGGCAGCACCTTCACCGACCTGGCCCTGCAGAGCACCTGGGAGACCAGCCGCGCCCAGCCCGGCCGGCACGGCATCCTCACCAACTTCACCGGCGGCGCCCATGCCCGCTCGATCGGCCGTGGGCCGGTGGCGGCGCTGGCGCAGTCGGTGGCAGCCGACCTCGACCGGATCTTCCCGGGGGCGGCGGCCGCCCACGCAGGGCAGAAGGCGGTGCGTTTCCACTGGCCGTCGCAGCCCTGGGTACAGGCCAGCTACGCATGCTACGGGCCGGGCCAGTGGACCACGCTGCGCGGCGCCGCCGGCGAACCGGCCGGGCGGCTGCACTTCGCCGGCGAGCACTGCGCGCTGGACAACCAGGGCTTCATGGAAGGCGGCTGCGAAACTGGCGAGTGGGCCGCCGCCCAGGTGCTGGAGCGCCTTGGGGTGCGGGCGCGTGCGGCCTGACGGAGCGGGGAGCGGGGACCGGGGAGCGGGGACCGGGGACCAGGGACCAGGGACCGGGGACCAGGGACCAGGGACGAGGGACGAGGGACGAGGGGCCAGGGACGAGGGGCCAGGGACGAGGGGGCAGGGGCCAGGGGCCGGGTTCGTGGCTTCGGGAGGGCCGGGCGATCGGGCACGATCGCGTTCGTTTCGGAACCTAGAGCTGCATGCCCAGCAGGTTCCAGCGCCACAGCAGCCAGGTGGCGAGCGCCAGCACCGCCAGGCCGAGCAGGTGGCCGAGGCGGGCACTGGCCCGCCAGCGGCTGCGCAGCACCGCGGGCAGGGCAAGCAGCTCGAGCACGGTGGTCGCCGCCGCCACCGACAAGGCCAGCAGGGCCCACCAGGCCTGGCCGGTCGGCCAGTCGAACACCAGCGAATTGCCGCGTCCGGCCAGATCAAGGCCGGCGCGGACCGCAAGGACCACGGCGACCAGCCAGGCCAGCGCCCCGAAGGTACGCAGCAGGCGCACGGGCGCCAGCCCGGGCCGCGTCGGCTGCCGGCGCCGGCTGGCGCGCCGGAGGCTGCCGGCCAGGCGGGTGGCCGCGACCAGGGCCGCCAGCGCCAGCACGCCGGCCAGCACACCCGACCGGTCCCAGAAGCCGACCCGCTCGTGGCGCTGGATGCCGGGACTGACCACGAAGCCGGTGGCGCGGCCGTCGCTGCCGACCTCGAACACGACCCGCAGGTTGCCCCGGTCCTGGCGGAACACCGAGCCCTGCTCGGGCAACAACCGCAGGGTCTGGCTGCCCATGCGCAGGCGCAAGCCGCCGCCGCCGTCGGCGTCGACCCGGGCATCGCCGGACAGCTTCATCACCGCCGACTCCGCACGCGTGTACGCCCGGCGGTTGCCCCGGTAGTCGCCGAGGTAGCGCGTCAGGGCGGCGGCGTCGCTTGCCGGCGCCAGCGATGCCGGTCGGGCCAGCGG
Source organism: Lysobacterales bacterium (assembly GCA_019634735.1). NCBI lineage: Bacteria > Pseudomonadati > Pseudomonadota > Gammaproteobacteria > Lysobacterales > Lysobacterales bacterium. Next base: position 131,632 of record JAHCAT010000009.1, read on the forward strand.
CTGGACGTGCTCGACGATGGCGCGCACCACGTCGGTCACGGCGCCCCTGGCGTTGCCGCTGTTGGCGCTGACGAAAATTCCCAGGTCCAGTTCGGGCAGCAGGGCCATCGCGGTCATGAAGTACAAGGTGGCGCCGCCATGGCCGTAGGCCGGGACGGCGCCGAAGCGCTCGCTCAGGAAACCGTGCAGCACCGGCGGCGCGCCCGTGGCGTTGACGAACAGCGGTTCGCGCATGCCTGCCGCGATGCCGGGGGGCAGGATGCGCACGCCGTCCAGCTCGCCGTCGCGCAGGTGCACGCGCATCCAGCGCGCCATGTCGGCCGCGCTGGACGAGGCGGCGCCCGCGGCGGCGCCGTGGCTGACGAACTCGAAGCCGCGCGGGGAGGCGATGCTGCCGGCCATCTCGAAACCGGTGGCGAGGCGCGCCGCCAGCCGCGGATCGATGCGGCGCGGGTTGCCCTCGGGCAGCGGCTCGCGGAAGGTGGTCGAGGCCATGCCCAGCGGGCCGGTCAGGCGCTGCTCGACGTAGTCTTCGAAGGGCATGCCGGCGACCTGGGCGATCAGCGCGCCGAGCAGGGCGACCCCGTAGTTGGAATACACCGCCGCGGTGTCGGGTGCGCGCACCCGGGCCGGCCGGTGCCGCTGCAGGTAGTCGGCCGGGGCGAGCACGGCAGCGGCCTCACGTTCGAACAGGTGGCCCAGCGCGGTATCCTCGAAGCCCGCGGTGTGGCTGAGCAGGTGACGCACCCGGATCGGCTCGGCCCAGCCGTGGTCGGGGATCCGCAGGGCGTCGGGCAGATGTCCGTTGACCGGGTCGTCCAGGCCGATCCGGCCCTCGGCGACCAGTTGCATGGCGGCGGTGTAGGCGAAGGTCTTGCTCACCGAGCCGATCCGGAACAGGCTGGCCTCGCCATCGGCCGGGCGTTCCGGGTCCACGCCGGCGCGGCCCCAGCCACGCACCAGGCGCACCCGGTCGTCCTGCACCACGCTGACCACGATGCCTTCCAGCGGCGTCCGCAGGCGCAGGCCTTCGACCAGGCCATCGACGAAATCGCCCAGCTGCCGGTCCGCCAGCCGCTGCGCATCGGTGATGGCCACGGCGGATGCCGGCTCGCCTGCCACCTCAGCGGCGGGGAGGGTTGCGGGCGCCTGCGCGGCAGCGAGGAAACTCGCGCCGGCCGCGCATGCCGCGGCCAGGGCGAACACCAGACCGCGGACGGATGTGTGGGTCATCGCGACTCTCCCTGCAGGCGCGGCGAGTTTAGCCGCCGCGCGCGGATCCGGACGTGCCGCAGTGCCCGGTTCAGGCCGGGTCGGTGGCGACTGCGGGGCTTGCCGCGCCGGCGACCACCGCCAGCAGCTCGTCGCCGTAGCGCGCCAGCTTGGCGGCACCGACGCCGTGCAGCCCGGCCAGTGCGTCCAGGCTGTCCGGCGCGGCGTCGGCGATGGCGTGCAGGGTGGCATCGTGGAACACGACGTAGGGCGGCACGTTCTGGGCCTTCGCGGTGCGCGCCCGCCAGGCGCGCAGGGCCTCGAAGAGGGCATCGCCACGGGCATCGAGAATCGCCGGCGCGGCCGCCTTCGGACGCCGGTTCCGGGCTGCCGACCGGGCGGTGGGCCGGCGCAGCCGCACGTCCTGCTGGCCACGCAGCACCGGGCCGGCCGCTTCGGTGAGCCGCAGCGCACCGTAGCCGGCGAGATCGATCTCGAGCAGGCCCAGCGCCACCAGCTGCCGCAGCACCGCACGCCAGGTGCGTTCGTCCAGCTCACCACCGACACCGAAGGTCGGCAGCTCCTCGTGGCCCTGCTGGCGCACCTTGTCGGTGGGCTTGCCGCGCAGCACGTCGATGAGGTGACCGGCCCCGAAGCGCTGGCCGGTCCGCCAGGCCGCCGACAGCGCCATGCGCGCCGCCTGCGTGCCATCCCAGGCCTGCGGGGGGTCCAGGCAGGTGTCGCAGTTGCCGCAGGGATGCGCCAGGCGCTCGCCGAAGTACTCGAGCAGGACCTGGCGGCGGCAGCGCAGGCTCTCGCAGTAGCCGACCAGCGCGTCCAGCTTGCGGATCTCCACGCGGCGACGCTGTTCCAGCCGGGCACGGGTGTCGGCGTCGATGTCGTCGCCGGCCTCGGCCAGCGGCTGGTCGATGAAGCGGCGCAGGTTCACCACGTCAGCCATGCCGTGGCACAGCCAGGCATGGGCCGGTTCGCCATCGCGGCCGGCGCGGCCGGTCTCCTGGTAGTAGCCCTCCATCGACTTGGGCAGGTCCAGGTGCGCGACGAAGCGCACGTCGGGTTTGTCGATGCCCATCCCGAATGCGATCGTCGCGACCATCACCACGCCGTCCTCGCGCAGGAAGCGGCGCTGGTTGGCGGCGCGTTGCGCGGCGTCCATGCCGGCGTGGTAGGGCAGCGCCTCGATGCCGTGCCCGGCCAGCGCCAGGGCGGTCTCGTCGACGCGCCGCCGCGACAGGCAGTAGACGATGCCGGACTCGCCGCGGTGCCCGGCCAGGAAGGCCAGCAGCTGGCGTTGCGGATTGTCCTTGTCGACCACGCTGTAGCGGATGTTGGGACGGTCGAAGGAGCTGGTGAAGCAGGCGGCGTCGGCCAGCTCCAGGCGTTCGACGATCTCGGCGCGGGTCGGCGCGTCGGCGGTGGCGGTCAGGGCGATGCGCGGTACCTGCGGCCAGCGCGCGTGCAGCACGTCGAGCTGCCGGTATTCGGGCCGGAAATCGTGGCCCCATTGCGACACGCAGTGCGCCTCGTCGATGGCGAACAGCGCGACCTCCACCCGTTCGAGAAGATCGAGGCAGCGTGTCGTCAGCAGCCGTTCCGGCGCGACGTAGAGCAGGTCGAGGGCGCCGGCCAGCAGGCGGCGCTCGACCTCGGCCGCGGCCTGGGCATCCAGGCTGGAGTTCAGGCAGGCCGCCGCGACGCCGAGCTGGCACAGGGCATCCACCTGGTCCTGCATCAGGGCGATCAGCGGCGACACCACGATGCCGGTGCCCGGCCTGACGATGGCCGGCACCTGGTAGCAAAGCGATTTCCCGGCCCCGGTCGGCATCAGCACCAGGGCGTCGCCGCCATCCACTACATGCTCGATGATCGCCTGCTGCTGGCCCCGGAAGGCGCTGAAGCCGAAGATGCGGTGCAGGACGTCGGCGGCGCGTTCGTTCATGCGCGCAAGGCTAGCAAACCCGGCGTCGGGCGCCGTCGGCGGTTTTCCGGAAACGACCCCGGAATCTTCCGCTTCGCGGTGGGACGCGGAGAGCGAGGTTGCCCATGCATCGATCGATGGCGGCGCGCAGCCTACGCGAACCGGCATCCCCGCACGCTTGTCGTCCTCACCGGGACGCGCCCTCCCCGAGGGCGGGCGCGATGGCATCCGCAGCCGTGGCTGCCCTTCCCGCGGGCTGGGTGCGCGGGCAATGGTCTCCGGAGGTGGAAAAACTCCCTGCCGCGTGCTGCAGTGCGCGACATCAGGGAATGATCCTGAAGATGCCGGAGATACCCCGGAACCACGCAAGCACGGATCAGCAGTAATGACCGAGCCCGACAATTACCGACCGCCGCGCCAGAATGGCAAGACCCCGGATACCGCCGCCGACCGCCGGTTCGGCACCGGTGTGCTGGTCCTGGTGGTCCTGGCCCTGGCCTGGCCCTGGTATGCCTGGTTCGTCGAGGACCTGCTCGATCGTAGAAGGCTGGCCCTGGAGGCGGCGCAGATGGAGGCGGCGCTCGCCGAGCAGGCGGAACAGGCGCGGCAGGCTTCACAGCAGGCAAGACAGGGCCGCCTCGCCCGGGAGCGCGAGCGACGCGTGGCGGCCGTGCAGCTCGCCGGCGTCAGCGATGCCGCCGACGCGCCCGTGGTCATCGCCAGGCTCGGCGAGGCCAGCCTCGAGGAAGCGGGCGAAACCCTCTGCCGCCAGGCCGGCGAATGGCTGCGGCGGCCCACGTCAGGAATCCGTCTGCGTGTCCAGCGCCATAACGGCAGCCGCCCCGCGACCGACGTTGGGGAGTTACGCTGCCCCTAGGTATCGACCAGGCGTGCCGCGGATTCGTACGTCAGGTAGCGCGCGACGCGCTGCGGCGTCGCGAGGCCCGACGGCCGCTGCCTCAGCCCCGCCGCATGTCGATGAAGGCCAGGAACTCGGCGCGGGTGCGGGCGTCCTCGCGGAAACAGCCCAGCATCTGGCTGGTGACCATGGACACGCCGCGCTTGTGCACGCCGCGGGTGGTCATGCACTCGTGCTGGGCCTCGATCACCACGCCGACGCCGCGCGGTCGCAGCACGTCCTGGATGCAGTGGGCGACCTGCGCGGTCAGCTTCTCCTGGACCTGGAAACGCCGCGCGTAGGCCTCGACCACGCGCGCCAGCTTGGAGATGCCGACCACCTTGTCGGTCGGCAGGTAGCCGACGTGGGCGCGGCCAATGATCGGCGCCATGTGATGCTCGCAGTGCGACTCGAAGGCGATGTCGCGCAGCATGATCAGCTCGTCGTAGCCCTCGACCTCCTCGAAGGTCCGACGCAGGTAGGCGTTCGGGTCCTCGGCGTAGCCGCTGAACCAGTCGCCGTAGGCCTTGACCACGCGCTTGGGCGTGTCCAGCAGGCCTTCGCGGGTCGGGTCCTCGCCGGCCCAGCGCAGCAGGGTGCGGATCGCCTCCTCGGCCTGCGCGCGGTTGACGCCGTTTCGGTCTTCGTTGTCGTCCATGGCCGGGTTCCGGTGCAGGGGTCAGGGGAGAATCGGACGGTGTCAGGCGGCGCCGCATGGCGGCGTGAACGGACCGACCGGTCGGGCGTCGCCGCACGTGGGGGGTTTACCCTGCCTGGCCGGGCAGATGCAATCCCGGCCGCGCTTGGCTATGATGCCCGCCCTACTTTATCGCTTCATCCGGAACAAAGGATAGATCGCCCATGAGCAGCACCCTGTTCACCTCCGAATCGGTGTCCGAAGGCCATCCGGACAAGCTGGCCGACCAGATCTCCGACGCCGTCCTGGATGCCATCCTGGCCCAGGACAAGGGCGCCCGCGTCGCCTGCGAGACCATGGTCAAGACCGGCGTGGCGATCGTCGCAGGAGAGATCACCACCAGCGCCTGGGTCGACCTCGAGGCGCTCACCCGCAAGGTGATCCTGGACGTCGGCTACAACAGCAGCGACGTCGGCTTCGACGGCGCCACCTGCGGCGTGCTCAACCTGATCGGCAAGCAGAGCCCGCACATCGCCCAGGGCGTCGACCGCAAGAAGCCCGAGGAGATGGGCGCCGGCGACCAGGGCCTGATGTTCGGCTACGCCACCAGCGAGACCGACACCTTCATGCCGGCGGCGATCCACCTCAGCCACCGCCTGGTGGAGCAGCAGGCCAAGGTCCGCAAGAAGAAGAACTCGCCGCTGCCCTGGCTGCGCCCGGACGCCAAGAGCCAGGTCACTCTGCGCTACGAGAACGGCAAGGCGGTGGCGATCGACGCCGTCGTGCTGTCCACCCAGCACCACCCGGGCGTGAAGCAGAAGGACCTCATCGAGGCGGTGCGCGAGCACATCATCAAGCCGGTGCTGCCGGGCAAGTGGCTGCACAAGGGCACCAAGTACCACATCAACCCGACCGGCAAGTTCGAGATCGGCGGCCCGGTCGGCGACTGCGGCCTGACCGGCCGCAAGATCATCGTCGACACCTACGGCGGCTGGGCCCGTCATGGCGGCGGCGCGTTTTCCGGCAAGGACCCGTCCAAGGTCGACCGCAGCGCCGCCTACGCCGCCCGCTACGTCGCCAAGAACGTGGTCGCCGCCGGCCTGGCCGACCGCTGCGAGGTGCAGGTGAGCTACGCCATCGGCGTCGCCGAGCCGACCTCGATCTCGGTCACCACCTTCGGCACCGGCAGGATCGGCGACGACAAGATCGAGAAGCTGATCCGCAAGCACTTCGACCTGCGCCCGTACGGCATCATCAAGATGCTCGACCTGGTGCACCCGGTCTACCAGCGCACCGCCGCCTACGGCCACTTCGGCCGCAAGCCGGAGGCCGTCACCTACACCGACGGCGCCGGCAAGGCCGTGCAGGCCACCGCGTTCTCCTGGGAGCGCACCGACCGCGCCGAGGCGCTGCGGGCGGATGCGAAGCTGAAGTAGCGGTAGGCGCTTGCGGGGCGACGCACTTCGGGCCGCAGCAGCGGCCCGACTTCGCCTGGCGACGTGGCCGCAAAGGCTCAGACTCCCTCAGCCTCAGCGTTACCGCAGCCCCGCCAGTCGCCGGAACCGGTCGACCACCTCCTTGAGCGAAGCCGGCGCCGCGGCCAGCGAGGCCAGCGCCCGCTTGCGCCAGCCGGCGCCGCGGTCGGCCAGGTCGGCCCAGGCCTCGCCGAGCAGGTCCGGGGCGCGGTCCAGGTGCCAGTGGATCAGCGCCAGGGCCTGGGCGATGTCCTTGCCGTGCTTGGGGTGCCGCGGGCCGCGTTCGTGGGCGACGATCAGTTTGTGCAGGCCATAGCGGGCGGGATCGGGCAGGTTGACCAGGCAGGCGTCGGCGCGGTCGATCAGCACCGCCTGGCCTGGCCGGTCGATGAGGTAATCGAGGAACTTCAACGGGCTGAGCGCGACCCCCAGGTCGGGTGCGTGGACTTCGTTGCACCCGGCACGGCGCGCCACCGTGAGGAAATCGACGCGGAGGTCGGGGTCGCGCTGGTTCACGTACAGACTGGCGATACCCTTGCTGCCGCCCAGTGCGGGCAGGAAGCCGAGTTCCAGCGAGGTCAGCGCATCGTGGGCATTGGCGCGCAGATCGGCGGGCAGGGCCACAGAAACGTTGCCGCCGGGGCCGGCATGTGCGAAGTCCGGGTCCAGGGTCCGGGTTGCGGCATCCCAGGCCACGCCCAGCTGATTGCCCAGGGCGACGAAGGCGTGGATGCCGACCAGCAGGCCGCCGGCACGGAAGAACTGGTATTCCGACAGCCGCTTGACGATCCGGAAGTGCCTGGGCGGCGTCGCCGTGCAGCCGTGTGCGATCGCCGCCGCGGCCTGTCGTGCCACGCTGTCCAGCACCGGCGCGCCGGCGTGGCGGGCGTGTTCGATCGCGTCGATCGTGGGGCCGGCGGGACCCAGGTAGTACTCGCGCTTGCGGCCGTCCACCTCCTTGAACGCCCAGTAGGCGTAGCGGGCGCCCTTGATGGTCTTGTAGGCCACCGTGCCGGTGACCGCAGCCGGCGAGCGCAGCGTTTCGGCGACCTGCACGCGCTCGTGCAGTTCCGCATAGGCGGTCTGTGCGGAAGCGGGCAGTTCGCGGAAGAGCATGTTGGCGACTCGCGGCGGAGGACGCCCCGGTTATACCACCGAAAACCGTCCAGTGGTATAACTGCCGGCGCCTGTGAGTCCGGTTGGCCGGTGCTATAAACACCCACCGCAAGGCAGCAGCCTGGAGCGAGGGGAGAAACGATGGCAGACCGACGACCGTTGAAGTCGCGCGGCACCGGCTGGGCGCGGGCGCTGGCCTCGGCGCTGGCGCGCTCGCCGGTGACGCCGGACCAGATCTCGGCGGCCAGCGTGCTGTTCGCGGCGGCCGGCGCGGCCCTGCTGCTGTGCTGGCCGACCCCGGCCGGCCTGGTGCTGGTCGCCGTGTGCGTGCAGTTGCGCCTGCTGTGCAACCTGCTGGACGGCATGGTGGCGGTCGAGGGCGGCAAGGGCTCCGCCACCGGCGCGCTCTGGAACGAGCTGCCGGATCGCGCCGCCGATTCCTTGTTCCTGGTGCCGCTCGGCTACGCGGCCGGCCTGCCCTGGCTGGGCTGGCTGGCGGCTCTGCTGGCGATGGCCACCGCCTATGTCCGGGTCACCGGCGGCGCGCTCGGGCTGGCCCAGGACTTCCGCGGCCCGCAGGCCAAGCCGCACCGGATGGCGGTGATGACCCTGGGTTGCCTGGCGGCCGCCGCCGAGCTGGCCCTGGCCGGCAGCCACCATGCCCTGCTCGCGGCGCTGGCGATCATCGCCGCCGGCAGCGCCCTGACCTGCCTGGCACGCACCGCCGCCATTGCCCGGCAACTGCGCGCCGGCACGGTGCCGCGGTGATCGCGCGGGTACTGGTCGGCCTGGTCCGACTGCTGTTCGGCGCCTATCCGCGTTGGCAGGGCAGCGCGCCTTCGCCGGTGCAGCGCATCTACTTCGCCAACCACGGCAGCCACCTGGACACCCTCACCCTGTGGGCGGCGTTGCCGCCGACGCTGCGCCGGCGGACCCGGCCGGTGGCGGCGCGCGACTATTGGGGCGGTGGCGGCCTCAAGGGCCTGATCGCCCGCCAGGGCCTGAACGTGGTGCTGATCGACCGGCAGCGCAGCGACGCCGAGGCCGATCCGCTGGCGCCACTGCAGGCCGCGCTGGCGGCCGGCGACAGCCTGATCCTGTTCCCCGAGGGCACCCGCCGCGATGAGACCCTGCCCGGGCCGTTCAAGGCCGGGCTCTACCACCTGGCGCAGCGCCATCCGCAGGTCGAACTGGTGCCGGTATTCCTGGACAACGCCCGCCGCAGCCTGCCCAAGGGCAGCCTGCTGCCGGTGCCCTTCATCTGCACGGCGCGCTTCGGCGCCGCCATCGCCCCGGCGCCCGGCGAGGACAAGGACGCCTTCCTGGAACGCGCCCGAGCGGCGGTGGTGGCCCTGGCATGATCGATTCCCTGGTTTCCTTCGCGACCGGCCTGGTCGAGGGCGCGCCGCCCCAGTTCTGGTGGCTGCTCGGTGGTCTGTTCGGCCTGCTCACGCTGGCCAGCGCGATCGGCGCCTTCCTGGGCCGCGGCGGCCGCGGCGGCGCCGTGGTCGCCAACCTCAACGCCCGGATCCGCGCCTGGTGGTGGATGGTGGTGGTGCTGTGCGCCTGCTTCCTGGTCGGGCCGCTCGCCACCATCGTGGTGTTCGCCCTGACCTCGTTCCTGGCGCTGCGCGAATTCGTCACCCTGACGCCGACCCGGCGCGGCGACCATGCCGTGCTGCTGCTGTGCTTCTGGGTGGCGATCCCGCTGCAGTACTGGCTGGTGCACGACGGCTGGTACGGGCTGTTCGCGATCGCCATCCCCGTCTACGGCTTCCTGCTGCTGCCGGCGGTGTCGGCGCTGTCCGGCGACACCGAGCAGTTCCTGGAGCGCAACACCAAGATCCAGTGGGGCCTGATGCTGACCGTCTACTGCATCAGCCACGCCCCGGCCCTGCTGATGCTGGAGATCCCGGGCTTCGAGGGCCGCGGCCTGCTGCTGCTGCTGTTCCTGCTGATCGTCGTGCAGCTGAGCGATGTCCTGCAGTACGTGTTCGGCAAGCTGTTCGGCCGGCACCTGCTGGCGCCCAAGGTGAGCCCTTCGAAGACGGTCGAGGGCCTGGTCGGCGGCGGCCTGGCCGCCACCGGCGTCGGCGCCGCGCTGTGGTGGATCACGCCGTTCACGCCGCTGCAGGCCGGCGCGCTCGCGGCGCTGATCGTGCTGTGCGGCTTCCTCGGCGGCCTGGCGCTGTCGGCGGTCAAGCGCAGCCTCGGCGCCAAGGACTGGGGCGTGATGATCGAGGGCCACGGCGGCATGCTCGACCGCATGGACTCGGTCTGCTTCGCGGCACCGGTGTTCTTCCACATCGTGCGCTACTTCTTCACCTGACTGCGCTGTCGAACCTGGTCCAGGCGCTGTCGCCCTCCGGCAGCGGCTGGAATCCGTCTGCGAAAACGAAATCCCAGGTCTGGTTCTCGTAGGCGCCAGGGTCGAGGCCCCCGAAGCGCACCCGAAGGTTGCCGGCCAGGTCGTAGCCCCGGTAGCCGTAGATCGGCACCGCGCCCAGTCCCCGGTTGATGAACGGCGAGTCGTCACGCAGGCGGAAGTCGCGGCCGGAGGCGTCCGCGAAGCGGGGCTCGCCGCTCAGCGCGGCGAGGACGCCCGGCGTCAGGGTGCCGGTGCTGGCCTGGATGCGGCTGTGGCTGTAATGGACGTTGCCGTTGCCGAAGCCGACGCTAGACAGGCCCTCGCTGGTGACATCGGACACGGCGTTGTCCACGAACAGGCTGTTTACGATGTCCATGCGCACGCCGCCGCCCAGGCCGGCGCCCATGCCGCAGCCGCGTTGTCCGCCGGTATTGCCCTGGCAGGCGCCGTTCACGAACGTGCTGTTGGCGACGATCACCGCATTGGCTGCGACCGACTCCACGACTGTGATCGACAGATGGCCATAGGCGCTGGTCGGCGCGTCGTTGTCGGCGAACAGGCTGTTGGCGACCCGGATCAGGCCATTGCGCACCGACAGGTTGGCGCCGCCACCGAAGTAGCCGCTGTTGTCGGCGACGATCACGTTGTCCACCCACAGTTCGGTGTGATGGGTGGCACTCGACGTCATGCTCAGGCCTCCGCCGCGCACGAATCCCGCGCCGACGCCGTTGCGGATGCTGAGATTCGCCACCGAAAAGCGCGGAATGATCACCGGTACCGTCGCCGAGCCGTACTGGATGGTCAGCACCTGGCGCTGGCCGGCCCCGTCGAGCACGGTGTTCGACGCCGACTGGCCGCGCTGTGCGCAGGGGTTGGCGCCTTCCGGGCGCCAGCCGCCTTCGATGAACAGCCAGCCGGCGGTGCTGGCGTTGTAGACCAGCGTTTGCTGCGGCGTGTAGATGCCCTCGCGCAGACGGATCTCGTCATCGCCGTGGGATGCGGCAGCCTGGTTCAGGGCCGCCTGCAGTTCGGCGGCGTTGGTGACGCAGTGCACCGCAGCGCCGGCGGTCTTCGGCAGCAGGGGAGTGGCAAGGAGCAGGGCGGTGAGGAACAGGTGCGGGACAGGACGCATGGGATCGCTCGGTCGGGTGTGCGGTGCGGAAAGCGAGGGCGGGCGGAACGCTACTCGAAGCCGTCCGCGAACAGGGTGTCGTCCCACAGCGGGTTGTCGGCGTGGAAGACGTCCCAGGTGCCGTTCGTGTCCCCGGGCACCAGCAGGGCGGAGTTCGAGAACCAGACGATGCCGCGGCCGTCGGCACTGATCCGCGGATGGAAGTGGTTGCCGGCGCCGGCCGGCTGGCCGCCGGGTTGTCGGCTGACCAGGGCGATGGTCTCCTCCAGCAGATCGACGACGTAGATGGCGGCGACGGTGACCCCCGGGACCAGCTGATCGTCGGCCCAGAACACCAGCCAGCGGCCGGTGGCCGAGAAATCGGGATGTTCGGCGGAGCCTTCGTGGGCGCCGGCGGCGGGAATCGACACCGGCACGGTGAGGTCGGCGCCGGGTACGCGCAGGTAGAGAACCGATTCGACATTGGCGTTCCAGCCGGGCAGGGCGGAAGCATTGGCGGAAAAGGCGACCAGGCTGGCATCGGCGTTCAGCGCCGCCTCGGGGACGACCACGCCGTTGGCCTGGGTGCCGCCACTGCCGACGCTGACCCGCCGGGTCTGCCCGGCCAGGTCGGAGACGAAGATGTCGCGGCTGCCGTTGCTGTCGCCCGGGACCAGGTTGCTGGCGGCGCTGGCGTAGATCACGTGGCTGCCGAACGCGCTGATGCGCAGGTTCTCGGCCGGTGCGTTGGCCTCGATGCCGCCCGGTCCGCGGTTGATGCGCACCGTCGAGGCGGTCGACACGGTCCGCACGAACACGTCGAGCACGCCGTTGTTGTCGCTGTCGCCGGGTACCAGGAACGGGTTGGGCGAGGCGAAGGCGATGCGGTCGCCATCGACGCTGATGCCGGGCGACTGGCAGCCCTGGCCGGACGGCGCGCCGGTGTCGCTGCGGCGGTCGAGCAGCACGATGGCGGGTGCGGCGCGATCGACCAGGTAGCAGTTGTGGAAGCCCGAATCCGGGATCAGGGCACCGAAGGAATCGAACACGACGCGCTGGCCGTTGCCGGAAATCGCCGGTCGCCGGCTTGGGCCGTTGACCTGGGCGCCTGCCGCCGTGACGCTGATCCGCACCGTGGTGCCGGCCAGCCGGTCGCGGACGAAGACGTCGGTGGCGTCGTTGCTGTCGCCGGGCACCAGGTTGGTGGCGTCGCTCTCGAAGGCCACGTAGCGGCCGTCGGCCGAGATTGTCGGATAGCGGCTCTGGAAATTGCCCTGGCTGCCGTTGCTGGCGACGCTGATGCGTTCGACTGCCGCGGCGCCGAGGCCCGGTGCGGCGGCCAGTACGGACGACGCCAAGGCAAGCAGGGTAGGCCGACGGGTCGGCGACGGACTGGACATGGGCGGCTCCTTCCGGGACTGGATGTCCCGCTACCTCGACCAACGCGGGCAGCGGTCCGGAACTATCAGGGCCGGGCATGTCCCTGGCCGGGGGCGGGTTTCCACCAGGGGTTGTGATTCCAACTCATGGTCGGGCGGAGGGCAGGGCCTGCCAGGAGAGTCCGCGGGTCTGGGCGCTGGCGGCAGTGCCGGGGCAGCCCTCTCCCCCGCCCCTCCCCCGCAGGCGGGGGAGGGGAGAAGTGGGGTGCTGCGTTCCAAACGGGACTCGGGACTCGGGATCCGGGATCCGGGGCGGGGCGGGGCGGGGCGGGGCGGGGCGGGGCGGGGCGCGGGGCCGGGACAGGTGGCTCGGGGGTGGGGCGGGGCGTGCTCGGATCGGTCCGTTCCAGGCTGCGGGAGGCCAGTACTCGGTCTGCTCGCCGCTCGCGCGGCGCGGGGGAGCGGCCCGGGACCGGCCATTCATCCTTCCATCGCGAGCAAGCGATATACTCCGCGTCCGCCCTGCCGAGGGGCGCTGCAGGCCTGGGTGGATTCGCCCCGGGGCTCAGGCTCGGCAGGCGCACCGGTTCCAACGGCGCCCGGCCATCCGGCCGATCCGTCCCCCCGCTAAGGAGGGGCTTGCGGCCACCGCATCCGGAGCACACTCATGAACGCTGTCCTCAAGACCCCCGGCGCGCAGGACTACAAGGTCCGCGACATCGCCCTGGCCGACCTCGGCCGCCGCCGTATCCGCATGGCCGAGGAGGAGATGCCCGGCCTGATGCAGATCCGCGCCAAGTACGCGCCCCTGCAACCGCTCAAGGGCGTGCGCCTGTCCGGCTCGCTGCACATGACCAAGGAGACCGCGGTCCTGATCGAGACCCTGGCCGCGCTGGGCGCCTCGGTCCGCTGGGCCTCCTGCAACATCTTCTCGACCCAGGACGACGCCGCCGCGGCGATCGCCGCCGCCGGCATCCCGGTGTTCGCCTGGAAGGGCGAGACCCTCGAGGAATACTGGGACTGCACCCTGGACATGCTCACCCACCCGGGCATGAAGGGTCCCGAGCTGATCGTCGACGACGGCGGCGACGCCACCTTGCTGATCCACAAGGGCGTCGACATGGAGAACGGCGACGACTGGGTCGACCAGCCCGGCGCCAACCACGAGGAGCAGGTGATCAAGGACCTGCTCAAGCGCACCCGCAGCGAGCGTCCCGGCTTCTGGAAGACCGTCGCCGCCGACTGGAAGGGCGTCTCCGAGGAGACCACCACCGGCGTGCACCGCCTGTACCAGATGATGGAGGCCGGCAAGCTGCTGGTGCCGGCGATCAACGTCAACGACTCGGTGACCAAGAGCAAGTTCGACAACCTGTACGGTTGCCGCGAGTCGCTGGCCGACGCCATCAAGCGCGCCACCGACCTGATGATCGCCGGCAAGGTCGCCGTGGTCTGCGGCTACGGCGACGTCGGCAAGGGCTCGGCGCACTCGCTGCGCGGCCTGGGCGCGCGCGTCATCGTCACCGAGATCGACCCGATCAACGCCCTGCAGGCGGCCATGGAGGGCTTCGAGGTGAAGACCGTCGAGGACGTCCTGCACGAGGCCGACATCTTCGTCACCACCACCGGCAACAAGGACATCATCACCCTGGAGCACATGCAGGGGATGAAGAACAACGCCCTGGTCTGCAACATCGGCCACTTCGACAACGAGATCCAGGTCGACCGCCTGAACGCCAGCGGCGCGACCCGCGAGACCATCAAGCCGCAGGTCGACCGCTACACCTTCGGCGAGGGCCGCAGCATCTACCTGCTCGCCGAAGGGCGCCTGGTGAACCTGGGCTGCGCGCATGGCCACCCGGCCTTCGTGATGTCCAACTCGTTCTCGAACCAGACCCTGGCGCAGATCGACCTGTGGCAGAACAAGGACAGCTACGAGAAGACCGTGTACCGCCTGTCCAAGAAGCTGGACGAGGAAGTCGCCCGGCTGCACCTGGAGCAGATCGGCGTGAAGCTGACCCGCCTCACCGACGACCAGGCCGCCTACCTCGGCGTGCCCGTCGACGGGCCGTACAAGCCCGAGCACTACCGCTACTGAGTAAATCCCGGCCGGGCCGCGCCCCGGCCGGACCCTTCGCGCGCCGGGCCCTCGTGCCCGGCGTTGCTTTGATTGCCGTGCAATTGCGGGACAGCGACCTTGGCACCCGCGGGGCCGCACACCTTCCAGGCCGACGTGCCCGACGCCCGATCGCGCGCGGCGTCCTGCGTCGGCGGCAATCGACCCGGCCGGCGCTCAGCCCGTAGTCGCGGCTTCGCTTCCGCTCTCGGGGTCGATGTCGAGCCGGCGCCCTTCCGTGCGCGGCTCGACCAGCGGCGCCTGGCGCATCCGCTGCGGCTGGTTGGTGTAGAGCAGGTCGGTGCTGGGCTTGAAGGCGCCGCTGGCGATCTCGAGCTGGAAGCGCTCGGCGTCGCGCTGCCGGATCAGGGCGCGCACCCGCGCCGCCTCGGCGGCGTCGACGCCGAGCAGACGCAGCGCGTCCTCGCCGAACTGCAGGGCGGATTCGAAGGTTTCCCGGACCAGGCCATCGACACCGGCGGCGAGCAGGTGCAGGGCGTGTTCGCGGTCCCAGGCACGGACCAGCAGGCGCGCCTGGGGGAACGCGGCGCGCGCCAGGGTGGCGATGCGCAGGGCGGCCTCCCGGTCGTCCACGCAGACCAGGATCACCCGCGCGCTGGCGGCGCCCGAGGCGTGCAGGACGTCGAGCCGGGTCCCGTCGCCGTAGTAGACCTTGAAGCCGAAGCGCTCGGCGTCGCGGATCATCTCGATGTCGGTGTCGATCAGCGAGACATCGACGCCGCGCGCCAGCAGCGACTGGCTGACGACCTGCCCGAAGCGGCCGAAGCCGACCAGCAGAACGCTGCCGGTCAGGCCGTCCGCGGCATCGACGCCGGCCATGGAGGGCGGTGCCCTGCGCAGCAGCGGCCTGAGGGCCAGCACCACCAGGGGCGTCAATGCCATCGAAAGCACCACGATCGCGGTGAGCTGGGCGTTGGCGACGCCGTCGATCAGGCCGCCCGCGGCAGCCGCGGCGTAGAGCACGAAGGCGAACTCGCCGCCCTGGGCCATCACCACGGCGCGGTCCAGTGCCTCGCCGTGCCGGCTCCGGAACAAACGCGCCACCGCATAGATGCATGCCGCCTTGACCAGCATCATCGCCGGCACCGCGGTCAGGATCAGCAACCAGTTGGCGGCGACCACCGTCAGGTCGAGGGCCATGCCCACAGCCAGGAAGAACAGCCCCAGAAGCAGGCCGCGGAACGGCTCTATGTCCGCCTCGAGCTGGTGCCGGAAGGTCGACTCCGAGAGCAGCACGCCGGCCAGAAAGGCGCCCATCGCCATCGACAGGCCGCCCAGTTCCATGAGCAGCGCCGAGCCCAGCACCACGAGCAGCGCGGCGGCGGTCATCACCTCGCGCGCCTTGGCGGCGGCCAGCAGCCGGAACAGGGGGTTGAGCAGCCACAGGCCGGCGGCCACCAGGGCGGCCACCGCCGCCACGCCGAGCCCGATGTCCAGCCAGCGGCTGCCCGGCGCCTCCGCGGCGCCGGGCGCCATGAACGCGACCAGCGCCAGCAGCGGCACGATCAGCAGGTCCTCGAACAGCAGCACGGACACCATCTTCTGGCCGGGCGGCAGGGCGATGTCGCCGCGTTCGACCAGCAACTGCACGACGATCGCCGTCGACGTCAGCACGAAGCCGGCGGCGCCGATGAAGGCGGTGACTGGCGTGAAGCCCAGCAGCAACCCGACGCCGGTCAGTGCGGCCAGTGCCAGGCTGATCTGTGCGGTGCCCAGGCCGAAGATCTGGCCGCGCAGGTGCCACAGGTGCGATGGGCGCATCTCCAGGCCGATCACGAAAAGGAACATCACCACGCCCAGCTCGGCGACGTGCAGGATCGCCATCGGGTCGGTGAACAGCGCCAGTCCGAAGGGACCGATCGCCAGGCCAGCGGCCAGATAGCCGAGCACCGAGCCCAGGCCCAGTCGCCGGAACAGGGGAACCGCAACCACCGCCGCGCCCAGAAGGGCGACCGCCTTGACCAGTTCGATGCCGCCTTCGGCTGCCATGCACCCTCCGTCGTTGCTCCACCGCGCGCCCGTGCCCAGACGGCCCCCAGCGCCTTATACCGCACGCCACAGACGGCGAGGCTACGGGCAGCCCGGGAGTAACGTTTCCTTTCATCGCGATGAAGCGATAGACTGCCGGCCAGCCCCCGCGCAGGAGTCGCCATGGCCGCCATAAGCCTCGAGTTCTTCCCCCCCAAGACCGACGAGCAGCGCACCCAGCTCGCCAAGGCGGTGCCGAAGCTGCGTGTCCTGAGGCCGGAGTACGCCAGCGTCACCTTCGGTGCCGGCGGCTCGACACTGAGCTATACCCCGGAGACCGTGCGCGGGCTGCGCGAGGAGCATGGGCTCGATGCCGCGCCGCACCTGTCCTGCGTCGGCGGAACCCGGGCCGAGATCGGCGCCCTGCTCGACCAGTACCGGGCAATGGGCTGCACCCGCATCGTCGCCCTGCGCGGCGACCTGCCGTCGGGCATGGCCGCCTACGGTGACTTCCGCTACGCCAACGAACTGGTCGCCTTCATTCGCGAGCACAGCGGCGGGCACTTCCACATCGAGGTCGGCTGCTACCCGGAGGTCCACCCGCAGGCGGACAGCGCGACCAGCGACCTCGATGCCCTGCGGCGCAAGGTCGAAGCCGGCGCCGATGGCGCCATCACCCAGTACTTCTACAACCCGGACGCCTATTTCCGCTTCGTAGAGGAGGCGCGCAGGCTGGGACTGGAGTTGCCGATCGTTCCGGGCATCATGCCGATCGCCAACTTCAGCCAGTTGCAGCGCTTCTCGGCCCTGTGCGGCGCGGAGATCCCGCGCTGGCTGGGCAAGCGCATGCAGGCCCTGGGCGACGACACCGGGGCGATCCGCGAGCTGGCCGCCGACGTGGTCGCCAGTCTGTGCCGGCGACTGCTGGAGGGCGGCGCGCCCGGGCTGCACTTCTACACGCTCAACCTGGCCCGGCCCACCCTGGCGGTGGTTGAGCGCCTATAACCTCCGGAGACCCCGAGGCCGCTGGAGGGCCCTGGTCTAGACAAGCCTGGCAGGCCGGCACCCCCGACCCGTCCTTCGCCTCGTGCGATGGTGGCCGGAGCGGGGGAGCCGATCGTCCCGTCCCCGTTCGCGGGCCATGCCGTGGCGACACCCTCCATTCCGCGGGCGTCCTGCCGCTCGGGTATCCCGCCGGTCTGTTCCGCACCAGCGTCGCCAGCCTGGCCGGTAGTCGCGAACTGCATTCCGTCGCCCCGGGGGCCGTGCAGACTGCAAGGGGCGGCCGAGGGGCACCCCGGTCGCGCCAGGGCAACCGCTTGATCCAGAAGGTGCCGTTGGTTTGGCACGGGGTGTGCGTATCGATCTCCAGCGGCCGAACGCCGCCAGATACGCCCGAGCACACCACAAGGAGATCGACGATGAAGCGTTTGCCCGTAATTGCCCTGGTCGCCGCCGTCAGCCTGGGACTGGCCGCCTGCCAGAAGGATCCGGAGCGGCATGCCCGCGACGTCGAACAGGCCCGTCAGGACGCCGCGGCCGACATCCGCGACGCCCGCGAGGATGCCGCCGAGCGCATCGCCGACGCGCAGGCCGAGCGTATGAACGCCCAGGCCGAGGCGCTGCGCGAGACCGCCAAGGCGCAGTACGACCTGGCGATCACCCGCGCGGAAGCCGAGTACGACGTCGCCGACAAGCGTTGCGAGGCGCTGGACGGCGAGACCCGCGATGCCTGCCAGGCCCAGGCCCGGGCCGAGCGGGATGCCGCGCGCAGCGCCGCCGAGTCCAACCGTGCCGCAGCGCTCCAGGAAGCCGAGCGGATGGAGCGGGCGAGCTGACCGTTCGCGACCGCATTTCACGTAGACATCTACGCAAGGAGCAGCCGACATGACCCGCAACGACTCCCTGGGCATCAAATTCCTGCTCGCCGCGACCGCAGCCCTGCTGGTCCTGCCGCAGCTTTCCGGCTGCAACACCATGCACGGCGCCGGCAAGGACATCGAACGCGCCGGCGAGAAGATCCAGGACGCCGCCGAGCGCAACGACTGAGGACGCCCCGCCATGAAACACACTCCCGACTGTGCCTGGCAGCAGCTTCGCTGCGAACTCAACCACTGGCGCCGGGCGACGCCCGATGGGCTGGACTGGCTGGAAGAGGTCCACGACTGCGGCCAGACCCGGGCGCCGATCCGCGCCCAGCGCGGCCGTCGTCCGCCCGAGCGGCCGGCAATGGCCGGTCACGGCGCGCGCGCCGGGCGCTGATCCGATTGCAGCGATGGCCTCGCGCCATCGCGCCCCATCCCACCACCCAGGAGCTAGACCATGAACACCACTCCCCTGCGCAGCGGCACCGAAGGCACCGAGCACCTCAAGCAGGCCGCCCACGCGGCGGCCGACGGCTTCCGGAAGGCCGCGGAATCGCTCAAGGAGGCGACCAGCCACGCCACCGAAGAACTGACCGAGGCCGGTGCGGCCGCCGCCCGCGGCGCCCAGGACCTCTGGGACCAGGCCGGCCAGGCGATCCGCAAGCACCCCATGGCGGCAGCCGGAATCGCCTTCGCGGCGGGTCTGGTGCTGTCCCGCCTGATCCGGCGCTGAGCCATGGTCGCCGCCGAGGTGACGCAAGCGCCGTCGGCGGCACCTGCTGCCGCGGCGCCGGGCACGCTGGATGCGGCCGGCGAAGTCGCCGGCCGCCTGCGCGAGCTCGCCCCCGCATGGCTGGAGCTGTTCCGGGCCGAGGCCGCGCTGGCGAAGGCCAGCGCACAGCGCCTGGTGATCGGTACGGTCCTGGCCGTGCCCTTGCTGGTCATGGTCTGGCTGTTCGGTTGCCTTGCCCTGGGCTACTGGCTGTCCGGACTGCTGGCGCGCACCGACCTGGCGATGGCCCTGGTCGCGGGATTCAACGCCCTGCTGGTCCTGGGCCTGGCCCTGGCGATCCGGCGCTGGGCGCGGGACACCCGGATGACCGGCAGCCGGGCCGCGCTCGGCGAGCTGGCCAAGGCGCTGTCATGAGTCTGCGTGCGCTTCGACGGCGGGTCGCCGCCGACCGGCTGCTGGTCGCCAGGCAGGTCGACCGCACCCGGGCCGCGGTCGTCGGGTTGCGACTTGCCGTCCGCCGCGTGCCACCGCTCGCCTGGGTCGGTGGCGGCTTGCTGGCCGGCCTGCTGGCGGCGCGCCTGCCGCTGCGCGCCCTGGCCGCGATGGCCGCCACCACCACCGCCTGGGGCATTCGCCTGGCCAGCACGCCCTGGGGCGCGGTCATGCTCACCCGGGCACGGGCGGCGCGCAATGCCGACAAGGCGGTACCGCCAGCGAGCGGGCCCGTCCATGGTCATTGATCCCGAACCGGCGCCCCCGCCGCAGCCGACGACACCCTCCAGGCTGACCCAGCGCCGTCGCCGCGATCTGTCCGGCGCGCGCTGGCGCAACCGGCTGCTCGCGGCGATGCTGGCACTGCTCACCCTGTACGCCTTCGCGCTGGCCAAGGCGGTGGTGGTGCCGGTCCTGCTGGCCGGGCTGCTCTCGCTGCTGCTGGCGCCCGCGGTGCGTCGTCTCTGCCGTTGGTACGTACCCAGGCCCGTGGCGGCGTTCGTGGTGCTGGGCGCGGTGCTGGGGCTTGCCGCGACCGGCCTTTCGATGCTCACCACCCCGGCGCACAGCTTCCTTGCGACGCTTCCGGAGGGCGTCGAGCGCATCGAACGGGCAGTGAAGGAGCTGCGACGCCCGATCGAGGACGTCTCGCGCAGCGCCAGCCAGAGCATCGATCGGCTTGCCGAACTCGCCATCGATGCCGGCCAGGAACGGCCCCGCACCGAGCCCGAGGTCGCGCCGCCGCCACGCCTTGCCGGTCAACTCACCGCCGCGGTTCCCGTGCTGCTGGCCAGTCTCGTCGTGGTCGTGTTCCTGACCTTCCTGCTGCTGCTCTACGGCGACGCGATCCTGCGCAAGGCGGCGGCCATGACGCCGCGCTTCGCCGGGCGACGCCGCCTGGTGCAGACCACCCGCTACACCCAGCACCAGCTTTCAACCTACGTACTCACCATCACCGCCATCAACGCCGTGCTCGGACTGGTCGTCGCCGGCGCGCTGCACCTGCTGGGCGTCGCCAATCCCATGCTCTGGGGGGCGCTGGCGGCCCTGCTCAATTTCGCACCCTACGTCGGGCCGATGATCGGTCTGTTCCTGTTGACGCTGGCCGGTTTCGCGCAGTTCGACGAGCCCGCCCAGGCCTTGCTGGTGCCCGCGACCTTCCTGGTCATCCAGACCCTTGAGGGCCAGTTGTTCACGCCCCTCGTGCTCGGCCGGAGCATGTCCCTGGACCCGGTGATGGTGTTCGTCGCCCTGCTCCTGCTGGGCTGGCTGTGGGGCGTGGTCGGGCTGCTGATGGCGGTCCCCCTGCTGACCTGCCTGCGCATCTGCGCCGAGCAGGTGCCTGGCTGGGCGCCGCTCGCGCGCCTGCTCGGTCCGGCGGTGCCGGTGTCCCCGGAACGGGAGCGCAGTCGGCTGCTGAAGCCGCCGCCACGTCCGCGTCGTCGGCGTGCCGTCGCCAGCGACGTGGTGGTACTGGCGTCACCGCAGCCACCGGGCTGAGTTCGCCGCTGCCGGATAATGGCTGCCGCTGGATGGATGCGGCCGGCGGCGTTTCCCGGCACCATGCCGCTTTCCCCAAAGGCAGGGCGGCCATGGCAGCAGCGAACTACCCCGATTGGATCTGGTTCAACGGCCGCGTGGTGCCCTGGCAGGACGCCAGCCTGCACGTGATGTCGCACGTGGTCCATTACGGGTCGTCGGTGTTCGAGGGCATCCGCAGCTATGCCACGCCCGATGGCGCGCGCGTTTTCCGCCTCACCGAGCACCTGCGGCGGCTGCAAAACTCCGCGCGCATCTACGAGATGGTCCTGCCGTTCGACCAGGCCGCGTTGCGCGCCGCCTGCTTCGAGGTGCTGGCGGCCAACGGCCTCGACGCGGCCTACCTGCGACCGGTGGTCTGGCGCGGCCTGGGCGGTTTCGGTTTGAGCGCGGACACGCCGATCGAGGTTGCCGTGGCGGCCTGGCGGATGGGCCCCTACCTGGGCCCCGACGTGCTCGAGCGCGGCATCGATGCCTGCGTGTCGAGCTGGCAGCGGATGGCCCCCAACACCATCCCCACCGGCGCCAAGGCGGGCGGCAACTACCTGTCCGGACAGCTGATCGCCCGCGAAGCGCGCAGGCTGGGTTTCGGCGAGGGCATCGCCCTGGCCGCCAACGGCCTGTTGTCGGAAGGCGCGGGCGAGAACCTGTTCCTGGTCTTCGACGGTGTCCTGCACACGCCGCCGGTGTCGGCGGCGATCCTCGATGGCATCACCCGCGACAGCATCATCCAGCTCGCCCGCGCCGAGGGCATGACCGTGGTCGAGCGCGACCTGCCGCGCGAGTACCTCTACCTGGCCGACGAGATCTTCATGTGCGGCACCGCCGCCGAGGTCACGCCGATCCGCAGCGTCGACGGCCGACCGGTCGGCGCCGGCAAGCCCGGTGCGCTGACGCGGCGCATGCAGCAGCTGTTCTTCGGCCTGTTCGACGGCAGCACGCCGGATCGCCACGGCTGGCTGGAACAGGCCTGAACCCGGTCCGGGCGCGGCCGCGAACCGTACCCCGGCAGTTCGCCGCCTGGCCCGCCCGCGCCGGCCTCAACGCCCGAACACCAGGGTCGCGGTGGCGCCATGCGGCCGCCGGGGCACCAGGCTGACCCGCCAGCCGTAGAGCTGGCTGAGGCGGCCCACGATCGCCAGGCCGATGCCGCCGCCGGTACCGGTGGCGGCCGTGCCCCGGTAGCCGCGATCGAAGGCGTGGGCGGCATCCTCCTCGCTCAGGCCAGGGCCGGTGTCGACCACCTCAACCCGGTCGTCGAGGACGCGGACCACGATCTCGCCTTCGCGGGTGTACTTGCAGGCGTTGCTGACCAGGTTGCCCAGCGCCACCGCGAACACCGATTCCGGCGCCAGCACCCGGGGCTCGGCCAACGCCTCCAGGCGGATGTCGATCGGCTTGCCGGCCAGCGTGTGCCGGTTGTCCTGGATGAGCTGCGCGCACAGGCGGGCGATGTCGGTACGCTCGCCGGCGCCGACGTTGCGCTCGTTCCGCGACAGCATCAGCAGGGCGCTGATCAGGTCCGTGCACTGGCGGGCGGCACGCTCGATCCGCTGCACCCGCTCGCGCAGCTTGGGCTGCAGCTCGCCGGCCAGGATCAGTTCGGCGGCGCCCTTGATCACCGCCAGGGGCGTGCGCAGCTCGTGGCTGACGTCGGCGTTGAACTCGCGGTCGCGGCGGACCAGCTCGGTCAGGCGGCCGGCATAGCCGTCCAGCGCGGCGGCGAGCTGGCCGACCTCGTCGTCGGCGAAGTGCGGGGCCAGGGGCTGCGGATCGCTGCGGCCGACGAAGTCCTCGACGCGCTGCGCCAGGTCGGTGACCGGCTTCATCACCCGACGCGACGACCACAGGCCGACCAGCAGGGCGACCGCCGTGAAGCCGGCCAGCGCCAGGCCGAGGGCGCCGATCATCTGGCGCTTGCCCAGCTCCTCCTGGGTGACGTCGTAGCGCAGGAAGGCCCGCATGTCGGCATCGGCGCGCACCGCCAGCTTGTAGTGGCGGGTGGTGCCGTCGACCGTGCGCTCGGTCAGGTCGTGAACGCCGGTGTCGAGTTCCTGCCACTCCAGCGGGATGTTGGCGAAGCGGTGCGCGCCGTAGATCGCCGCGCTGAAGCGCTCGAACATGAACTGGGCATCGGGCTCGGGATTCTGCCGCTTGAAGGCGACGAAGCTGTCGACCTCGGCCTGCAGGTTCTCGATGATCAGCTCGTTTTCCAGGCGGTCGCGCAGGTACAGCGTGGCCAGCGCGAACGCCGTCGTCAGCAGGGTGCCGAAGACGACAAAGGCGATGACGATGCGGCTGCGAAGCCTATGCCGAAACCGCGTCCGGGTCCGCGATCCGGTATCCGATGCCATGGCGGGTATGGATGAGGGGCTTGTCGAAGGGCTTGTCGATCGCCTGGCGCAGGCTGTGGATGTGCACCCGCAGGGAGTCGCTGTCGGGCAGTTCCTCGCCCCAGACGCGGGTCTCGATCTCGCTGCGGGTGACCACCGCGGGGGAGGACTCCATCAGCGTCTGCAGGATGCGCAGGGCGGTCGGGTTGACGGTCAGGGTGCGACCGTCGCGCCGGACGGTGAGGGTATCGAGGTCGTATTCCAGGTCGGCGACGGTGAGCACGCGGGTTTCCGGCTTGCGCTGCCGTCGACCCAGGGCGGCGAGCCGCGCGCCCAGTTCCTGCAGGGCGAACGGCTTGACCAGGTAGTCGTCGGCACCGGACTCGAAGCCGGCCAGCTTCTGGTCCAGGGCGTCGCGCGCGGTCAGCATGAGCACCGGCGTGCTCTTCTGGGCCTCCTCGCGCAGCCTGCGGCAGACCTCCAGGCCGTCCATGCCGGGCAGGTTGAGGTCGAGGATGATGATGTCGAAATCCTGGCTCACCGCCAGGTGCAGACCGGTGACGCCGTCGGCGGCGAAATCGACCTCGTGGCCCTGGTCCTCCAGGAAATCGCCGATGTTGGCGGCGATGTCGCGATGATCTTCGATGACGAGGATGCGCATGCCCGAACGCTAGCCCTTGCCCGGTTGCCGCGCAAGGACGCCCCGCGGGCGGTCGCCGGCGCCGGGACCTGAAAGAAGAAACCCGGGGCGGCCCGTGGCCACCCCGGGTGCAATAGGAACTGCCCCGATTACCGTAACCTGCCCCCCGTCCCTGAGGGTGGAGTGTCTGCAGGACCTACGATGGACGCAGTCTACGCGCCCGGCACTTAAGCCCCTGTTAAATCCGGGGAAAAATTGCGTTAAGGATGCCCCCTGCCGGCAGTCCGCCGTTCGCCGCGACCCGTCCGCAGGGCGCCTGGACTGCCGCGGCCCGGATCCCCACGGACCCGGTCGCCCGCGGGCGCCGCCAGCGGTCCGGCACCGCCAGCCGCTCAGGACGGGTTGCGCTTGCCGGCCGGCGGCTGGGTCCTGCGCCGCAGCCTTTGCTCGATGTAGGCGATGATCGCGCCGGCCACGTCGACCCCGGTCGCCGCCTCGATGCCCTCCAGGCCGGGCGTGGAGTTCACCTCCAGCACCAGCGGACCGCGCCGGGAACGCAGCAGGTCGACGCCGCCGATGTTGAGGCCGACCGCGCGGCAGGCACGGATCGCCAGGTCGATCTCGTCGGCGGAAAGCTCCACGGCCTGCGCCTTGCCGCCGCGGTGCAGGTTGGCCCGGAACTCGCCGACCGCCGCACGGCGCTCCATCGCAGCCACCACCCGGCCGCCGACCACGAAGCAGCGCAGGTCGCTGCCCTGCGCTTCCTCGATGAACTCCTGGACCAGGAAATTCGCGTACAGGCCGCGGAATGCCTCGATCACGCTGCGCGCCGCCGAGGGCTTCTCGGCCAGGATCACGCCGCTGCCCTGGGTGCCCTCGACCAGCTTCACGATGCACGGCGGCGGCCCCAGCATGGCCAGCAGATCGCCGGTGTCGTCCGGGTTGTCGCCATAGACGGTGATCGGCAGGGCGATCCCCTCGCGGGCGAACAGCTGGTGGGCGCGCAGCTTGTCGCGCGAGCGCAGGATCGCGTCGGAGGGGTTGGGCGTGTAGGCGCCCATCATCTCGAACTGGCGCAGCACCGCGGTGCCGTACTTGTTGACCGAGGTGCCGATGCGCGGCAGCACGGCGTCGTAGTCGGCCAGTTCCTTGCCCTTGTAGTGGATCTCGAAGTCGCCCGGGGCGATGCGCATGTAGCAGCGCAGGGGGTCGAGCACGCGGACGCTGTGGCCGCGCGCGCGCGCCGCCTCGACCAGGCGCTGGGTGGAGTACAGCTTGCTGTTGCGCGACAGGATGGCGAGCTTCACGGAACGTCCGGGGTGCCGAGGCAATAGGACCGGGCCGGATCCACCCACAGCCGGCCGGCCATGGCGGTGCGACCCAGCAGCATCGGGAACAGCATATTGGTGCGACTGGTCAGGTTCATTTCAATCGACCAGCGGCGTCCCGCCAGCGCGATGTCGGTGAGGATGAAGGGGCGCACGCTGGTGCGGCCACCGGAATCGGTGACCGGCCGACGATCCAGCACCGGCGCCGCAGCCTCGATGGCGGCGATCGCCGCCGCGGGGCGCAGCGCGAATCGCACCCAGGGTGCACCGCCTTCGCTGAACGTTTCCAGCCGGTCGACGTGCAGCGCGGACGAGCGTGCGCCGGTGTCGATCTTGGCCTTGATGGCGGGCACGCCGAGCCCCGGGAGGCTCAGCCACTCGCGCCAGCCGACCACAACAGGAGCGTCGGCCATGTCGGATCACCGGGGCGGGCAGGAGGCGGTGGAGCGGGTGATGGGAACAGCACCCGGTCGCTAACTCGTTTATTACGAACGTCTTTTCCGATCCAAGCGTCACGGAATGGACTCGATTGTGGACTCAAGTCTTCGGCCTGGTCAACGCAGGCCGTTGTGGGTGATCCAAAGCGAGCCAAGCACATCCACCAACAGCCAGAGCATCGGATTTCATTCCGAAGTCTATCTGTCCACTGGCACATCACGCCACAGGCCGCAACGGACAGGTGAGCTGCGTCCTCAAAGGACTGGCTCATCATCGACCGGCGCGGCCCCGTCTTTCACCCGCTCGATGAACCGCCTCATGGGCTCCGAGGGTTCGCCCCGGCGGCGCAGCAGGTAGGTAGAGAGCATCGGTGGGGTGCCGGCCAGGGGACGAATGGAGATGTCCGGGCGCTGTAGCGTCTGCACCTGCGAGGCGATGGCGAAGCCGATGCCGTAGCCGGCGCCGACCAGGGTCAACATCACGCCGAGGCTGGTCACTTCATCGACCAGCTTGAGCGGCGTGCCTGCGTCCTGCAGCAGCGCTTGAATCTGATGGCGGCAGCCCGATCCCGATTCGGGATGGCACAGAACCAGCGGAAACTTCAAGGCTTCGGGCAGCGGCACCTGCACGTGTGCCAGCAAGGGATGGCGTGCGGGCACGATCACCGACAGCGGGTCGGTCCACACCGGCTCGGCGACGAGGCCATCATGCACCGCGTTTGACAACGCAAAGCCGATGTCCAGCAGATCATCGTGCAGCATCTTGAGCTGCTGCGCGAACGGCAGCTCGAAGACGCGAATCTCCAGCTCGGGCTCCTCCTCACGGCTGCGTGCCAGCAGGGTGGCGATGCGGGGCTGCGCCAGGCTGTCGCAGATGGCGATGCGCAGATGGCCCTGGTAGCCCTGTGCCGCCGCCTTGGCGCTCTTGACTGCCTGCTCCACGGTGGCCATCACGCGCCGGCATTCGCCGAGGAACACCTGGCCGGCCCAGGTCAGCCGCGTCAGGCGTGTGCTGCGGTCGAACAACTGCACGCCAAGCTGGCTTTCCAGGTCGCGCATCGCACGCGACACAGGCGACTGCTCGATGCCCAGACGCTCGGCTGCACGGGCCAGATGCAGTTCTTCCGCAACTGCGACGAAGTAACGCAGCAATCTGAAATCCAAGGCCACCTCCTGTTTGTCTTCTTCTGGTTCGACCTCTCGGGCGCCAGCATCTACATCCGCATCCCGTCAGCACCTCCTTCGATTGCATCGCGTCGAAGCACTCATGCCTGTCGGGAGCCCGTCGCCGACACGCGCGGAGCTGGCCGGCGCACACAGCCGGACACTGAATGCTGATGGCCATGTTTGCTGCTGCCATGCCAGGGCGGGCGGCCAAGCAATATGACGCAGGCGTTCCTGCGAACCAGGGCCGCGAAGACGATGCTGCGTCCGCAAGGCTGGTAAATCAGCCGGTGTGCCGAGCACCGCGCGCAGGCGCTCACGCGTGTCGGAGTTCGCGATCGGTGCAGCCGACGACGACACGCCGGCGTCAGGGCGGGCGTGCCGATGCAGTTTCATGGGGGTGTCTTTCGGCTCACCCCGGTCGTGGCCTGGTCGGTCACGAAGCCCAGCTCCAACACCCCGGACTTCTGCGTAGCCGCCATCCCCTGGGCGACGCGCTCGTAGATCCACCAGGCGGTCGCCGCGGATGAAGTCCTCGGGCTGCGGTTGACGCGGCGCGGAGGCCTGCAGCCGCTGCGCGAGCTGCTCGTCGCCCATGCGTTCGTCGTTCCAGAACACGCTGCCGTGGGTAGTGACGGACAGGTTCGCCACGTCGGGCTTGATCGGCTTCACTCCATTCAGACACAGATGCTAATGAGAATTATTATTGATTGTCCGTGGTTTTGTGTGATATGGCAACACCGATGGAATAACCCGGCCTTGCCTGGACACTCGCCGCCTCGCCGGCGACTGAAGGCCGGATGGCTGCAACTGGAAGGCCTCTGTGACCGGCATCGCCACCGGGAAGCACTCATGCCGTTCCCTACGGCCAGAGGAATGGACTCCACTTTCTGGGGGGAAGTACATGAACTTACGCCATCTTCGCTGTTTCATCGCCGTGGCCGAGGAGTTGCACTTTGGCCGGGCGGCGCGGCGGCTGCATGTGGAGCAGTCGCCCCTGTCGCGCACGATCCGCCAACTGGAGGCGGACCTGGGCGTGACGCTGCTGGAGCGCACGCCGCGCGGGGTGCGCCTGACCCCGGCCGGGCAGGTGTTCCTGGAGGAGGCCCGGCGCGTGCTGCTGACCCTTGAGCAAGCCCAGACCAAGGCGCGGGCGGTGGCGGCGGGACACCGGGGCACCCTGCGCATCGCCTTGGCCGGCGGCATCGGGCGGACCCGGCTGTCGGCGCTTCTCGCGCTGTGCCGGGAGGAGGCGCCGGAAGTGGGCATCCGGCTGTTCGAGGCGCCGCTGTCGCAGGTGGTGGGCGGGCTGGGCAACGACCTGTACGACGCGGCCTTTGCGATGGCCGGCGAGATGGAGGCCGGGGTGGTCGCCAGGCCGGTGTGGCAAGACCCGCTGGTGGTGGCCATACCCGCGCGGCACCCCTTGCTGGCGCACAAGCGGGTACCGCTGAACGAGGTGGTGGGCTACCCGCTGGTGCTGTGTCACCCGCAGGTTTGTCAGGAGTGCAGCCGGCAATGCGAGCGCCTGCTGCGCCTGGTGGAGACACCGCCGGTCGTGGCCGAGTACGTGACGACCCACTCGTTGATGTTGGCCCTGGTGGCGGCCGGCTATGGCGTGGGATTTTCCACCGCGGCGCACGCGGTGGCATGCCGGCAGGCGGACGTGATCGTCCGGCCGCTGGATGAAGACTCGGCGGCGTTGACGACCTACCTGCTACATCCCGAGGGCGCGATGTCGGAGCCGCTGCGCCACTTCATCGACCGTGCGCAGCGTGTCGGCCATATGCCGTTGGATGCGCAACGGCTCGCATGAGGCTGCCTCAGGCAGGTTGGCCGATTCCATTTTGGTCAAAGCGCCAGACCTGTTTTGCCACAGCGGGATTCCATTGCAGCGGTGCACGGGCGCGCTGCACCCAGGCGTTGCTCGCGGTTGCGGTTGGCATCCTGCGATGAAAATCGCATGCCCATCGTGGCGCGTCACAGCGAAGACGCGCGGCGCAACAGTGCTTGCCGTATGCGCATCGGCTCTGGTGTGTTGAGCTGATCGCGCTTTACTGGGCCTTTTTCCCTGCAAAGACTTTGGCCTGGTTATCCGGGTCAAGCATGGTGCTCGCGAATGACGCTGGTGACAGCATGTTTCGCGGTTTGCGAATTGTGAGTGATGGCGCCATGCGCGGCAAGGCGCGCATCTCGCAACGAAACCGGCGGCATCGCCGATGCCACGGTCTTCGCCGCTTCGTCACCTGCTCGTTTCGCCCGGAGATTCCTGGACAGCCACGCACGCCGCCTGTACGGCGGGTGCGCGTACTTGGACTCGGTGCGAAGACGAATGGAGGCGCGCGATATGCCGAAGTCGAGCAGCCTGGCCGATGGCGCCAAGACCTACTACCGCCCGATCGAGGCGGCAATCCGCTGGAGCGGATTGCTGCGCTTCGAGCGGCGCATCCTGGCGGCCTTGGGACAGCGGCCTCTGCCGGAGGCAACGGAGTTTCCGCGCTGGCCGATGCTGCGATTGAACGCCGAAAGAATCTTCGATGCGCTGGCTCACGGCGAGATGCCGTATGGCAAGGAGGGCTTGGTGCGGGACACGCAGGGCCTGGCGATGGACGACCCGTCGCTGACGGTGCGGCACGTCGATCTGAAAGCCTGGATGGCGCACTACTACCCCGGCGAGAAACCGGCGTTTCTGTTCGATGAGATCGAGCGTGCGCTTCACCCAGCGATCAGTCTGGACACAGTGGGCGCATTGCTGGCCGAGCGGGAAGCGATCAAGGCGCGGCTGGCGGAACACCTGGGCGTGCACGAGACGCTGCGCGCCGAGCACGAGGCGCTGCTGAAAACGCACGCCGCCTGCGCGGCCGACGCGGAGCGTGCGAACACGCCGGGGCCGCGCAGCGAATCGACCTACCTGAACATCGTTGGCGGATTACTGACGCTGCTGCTGGGCAAGTCGCCCAGCGGCACGCCGTATTCCAGCTTCCTGACGCAGGAAGCCATCATCAGCGCGATGGTGGCGCACCACGGCAACGCGATGGGCATCACCGAGCGCACCCTGCAGGCCAAGTTCGCACTGGCTCGGCGCAATCTGCAGAGCACAACTTCCTGAGCGATGCCAGACCGTATCTGCGGTCGCGGATACCGCATTTGCGGTGTCTTTCCTCAACGCGGCGTTCTTAATTCGAGTCACGCCAATCAGCGCCACTGAGCGTTAAGGAGTGACCCTCATGTCTTCGCAGACCACCGCCACGGCGGCACCGACCGAGCACCGCATCCTGCGCCGCGCCGAGGTCGAAGCCAAGACCGGCTTCAAGCGCGCGCACATCTACAGCCTGATGAAGGAAGGCAAGTTCCCCAAGGCGCTGCGCCTGGGCGTGCGCGCGGTGGGCTGGGACTCGGTGGAGATCGAACAGTGGATCGCCGATCGCCTCAAAGAACGCGCCTGACGCTTCTTCTCGGTTCATGCCATTCGACGAGGAGAAGCCCATGCAGGTGGTGTCCATCATTTCGACCAAGGGCGGCGTGGGCAAGACCACGACGGCGGCCAACCTGGGCGGCTTCATCGCCGATGCCGGGCTACGCGTGCTGCTGCTGGACCTGGACGTGCAGCCCACGCTGTCGAGCTACTTCACGCTGGACGTGCGCGCGCCCGGCGGCATCTACGAGATGCTGGCCTTCAACGAGCGGCGCATCGAGCAACTGGTGTCGCGCACCGCGATCGCTGGCCTGGACCTGGTGCTCTCCAACGACGACCGCGGCGAACTGAACACGCTGCTGCTGCACGCTCCGGATGGGCGCCTGCGACTGCGCCATCTGCTTCCCGTCTTCCGCACGCACTATGACTTGCTGTTGATCGACACGCAGGGCGCGCGCAGCGTGCTGCTGGAGATGGCGGTGCTGGCGTCCGACCTGGCGCTGTCACCGGTGACGCCGGAGATTCTGGCCGCGCGCGAACTGCGCCGCGGCACACTGCAACTGATCGAGGACATCGCGCCGTATCGCCACCTGGGCATCGAGCCGCCGCCGCTGCGCCTGCTCATCAACCGTGTGCATCCGGTGTCGTCGAACGCGCGGCTGGTCCAGCAGGCGCTGCGACAGGTGTTCCAGGAACAGGCCGGCGTGCAGGTGCTGGACACCGACGTGCCGGCCATCGAAGCCTATCCGCGCGCTGCGACACGAGGATTGCCGGTGCATCGGGTGGAGTACCGGCGGCCGGCTGGGCGCACGGCGCCCGCGGCGCTGGACACCATGCGCACGCTGGCCGGCGAGCTGTTCCCCGCGTGGCGGGAGCGCTTCGCGCTGGTCACCGGCCGGGCCGATGCGGGAGGGGCCAGCCATGGCGAGCGCACATGAACTGGCGCGCGGCCGTGAACGGCTGCGCGCGCTGATCGAGTTCGCGCTGGGCGAAGGCTGGCGCGTGGTGCGCACGTCCGGCGGGCACCTGAAATTCACGAAACCAGGCTGCGCGTCGATCTACACCAGTTCGACTGCGAGCGACCACCGTGCCGACCGCAATGCCCGCGCGCAACTTCGCCGCGCCGACCGGCAGGCGCAGGAGAACGGCCGTGGCTGAGCTGACGCCGCAGGACATGGCTGCCAAGCTGCTGGCCACCGGCTTCGAGCGCAGCGGCCCTTCGGCCGCGACCTTGAGCGACCCCATCGCCGACACGCCGATGGTGGTGACGCTGGACCAGTTGCGGCCCTACGACCACGACCCGCGCGTGACGCGCAACCCGGCCTATGCGGAGATCAAGGCGTCCATCCGCGAACGCGGGCTGGACGCGCCCCCCGCGATCACGCGCAGGCCGGGCGAGGCGCACTACATCATTCGCAACGGCGGCAACACGCGGCTGGCGATCCTGCGCGAGTTGTGGAGCGAGACCAAGGAGGAACGCTTCTTCCGCATTGCGTGCCTGTTCCGCCCGTGGCCGGCGCGCGGCGAAATCGTGGCGCTGACCGGGCATCTGGCCGAGAACGAGCTTCGCGGCGGGCTGACCTTCATCGAGCGGGCCTTGGGCATCGAGAAGGCGCGCGAGTTCTACGAGCAGGAAAGCGGCCAGGCGCTGTCGCAGAGCGAACTCGCGCGGCGGCTGACTGCCGACGGCTATCCGGTGCCGCAGTCACACATCAGCCGCATGAACGATGCGGTGCGCTATCTGCTGCCGGCGATCCCGACGCTGTTGTACGGCGGATTGGGCCGGCATCAGGTGGACCGGCTCGCGGTGCTGCGCAAGGCGTGCGAGCGCACCTGGGAGCGGCGTGCGCTGGGCCGCACCGTGGCCGTGGACTTCGCCACCTTGTTTCAGGACGTACTGACGCAGTTCGACACACAGCCGGACGACTTCTCGCCGCAGCGGGTGCAGGACGAGCTGGTGGGCCAGATGGCCGAGCTGCTGGAAGCGGACTACGACACGCTGGCGCTGGAGATCAACGACAGCGAAAGCCGCCAGCGTGCGCTGACCAGCGAACCGGCGGCACCGACGCCACCGGCAACGCCTGTCGTGCCTGCTGCTCCTCCCCCGCCGGTCTCCGCGCCTCAGCCGCCACCCGCCTCGTCTATGCCGCGCGACGCCACGCCGGTCGCGCCTCCGGCGCCAGCAGCGACACCGCCTGCATCGCCCGACGCGCCGGAGGACCAGCACGGGCAACGCGACGAGCGTCTGCAAGGGCACATCGTGACACCGGCACCGACCACCGAGCGCCTGCTGTCCATCCAACGGATGGTCGCGGACCAGCTCGGCGACAAGCTGCCCGACTTCGAGGCCGATGCGCTGCGTGCGATCCCCGTGCAGGCTGGCGGGCTCTATCCCATCTCGGACGTCTGGTACATCGAGCCGGGGCTGGACGCGCCGGATCGCCTGCGCGTGCACATCGCGCAGTTCGCGCGCGAGATCGCCGGGGACGCGGCGGTGGCCGACCACATCGAGGCCATCGACGGCGGCATCGGCTTCGTCTGCGTGGCACCGGCCGTGGGCCAGGCGAAAGCGCTGCCGGCGTTCGCGCGGGCGGTGCTCACCCTACTGCATGCGCTGAGTGCGGCGCCGCCCGCCGCGAACGGATTGGACCGCGCGCGGCTGGCCGACGAGCTGGCGGCGCTGCTGCATGGCCACGGCGGCTCGGCCACACGCCTGAGCGATGCTGCGCTGGTGAAGCTGTTCCGTCTGCTGCGCCTGGCGCGCCGGCTGCTGGACCTGCAAGCCGGCGAAGCGGGCCAGGAATCCTGAGCGCAGGAGGCTCCCGTATGTCGGCACCGCACCCGCTCAACCAGGCCGTGATCGCCCAGGCCCTGCATGACCTGCGCAACGGCCAGTTGCGCCGCTGCAAGGCCATGGGCTTCGGCGAGGAGGAGCTGGATGCGCTGAAGCACCCCGAACTCGTGAGCATGCTGGTGAATGCCACGGTGTCGTGGTGTTCGGTGTCGGTGAACCGGGAGGTGTTGAAGCGGCTGCTGAGCCAGGTGCACGACGTGGAGCGGGAGATCGCCACGGTGGACCGCATGCTGCGCCTGGGGGCGAGCACGGAGATGGTCAGCAAGTTCTACGGCCTCACGCATCAGGAAGTGGCGCTGCGCCGCGACATCCTCGGGCTACCCAAGCGCAAGGGCCGGCATCCGGTGCTCGATGAGGCGCAGGACGTGACCTTGTGGGAGCGCTGGAAGGCCGGCGTCGCCGAGCGCCATATCGCCCTGACCGACGACATGGCGATGCTGGCGTTGACCATGGACCTGGCCGAGGCGCTGAGCCTGCCCATGTCGGTGATCTGGTCGGCGATACGGAACTGGATCGACCAGGGGCTGGTGTAGCCATGACCACGGGCAGCGCACCACGGCGCGATGGCCCGGTTGCGCTGTCGGCGTTGTTCGACGCGGCGCTGCGGCACCTTGAGCCGAAGGAACTGGCGCAGGGCACGGCGCCGAACCAGGACGGTTTTCTCTACAGCGGCAACCGGCACGAGAGCGTGCCGCGCGCGCTGTTCCTCGACCGACGCCTGACGCCGCTGGAGCGAAACGCCTGGCAGGTGTTCCGCCTGCAGCTCAACGACGACGGCGTGACCGCCTTTCCCACCTACGACCAGCTCCGCCCCTATCTGGCGTCCATGCCCTGTGCGGCGCAAGCCTCGCACGAGACCGTGGCGCGCGCCTTGACGCTGCTGCGGCTGACGCGCTGGCTCAGCCTGGTGCGGCGGCGGCGCGATCCCAAGACCGGCCGTATCCAAGGCAACCTCTACGTGCTGCACGACGAACCGCTGTCGCCCTTCGAGGCGATGCAGCTCGATGCCGACTACCTCGGCCTGGTCAGTCAGGCGCTGACCCATGCCGCCAAGGCGGTACAGATGGTGGGCATGAACACGCTCAAGGAGATTGCCGAAGACCCGCTGCTCAGCGGCCGCACGCTGCCGACCCGCTTGCAGGTGCTGGCGCAGCGCATGGCGCGGCATGGCTGGACGACGCCAGGTTATCCACAGGAGGGTGCGGACCACGAATCCGAAGAAGGCCAGGAAGCCCTGCTTCGGAATGGCGCGCGCCCGTCTTCGGAATCCGAAGCAGGGCCGAAACCCGCGCCGGACGGCTCTCTTCGGATTCCGAAGGAGGACCGTACAGTACGTAATGATCGTATAAATGAAGTACGTACAGTACCGCGCGCGAGGGCCTTGCAGAACCTGCGGCTGCCCGAGCGTTTCCTGCGCTTGAAGGACGAGCAGCAGGCCGGCGCGCTGGTGGCGCTGCAGCAGGTGGACGAGGCGCAGAGGCAGGCCGTTCTCGACGAGTGGGCGGCACGCTGCCACAACAGCGCGGTACGCAACCCGGCCGGCTACCTGTTTGGCATCATCCAGAAGGCGATCCGCGGGGAGTTCAAGGCCTGGGCCGGAGAAAGTGCATCGACGCCGCCAGCGCCCCCGTCACCTGCGCCCTCGTCACCGCCAGCATCCCGTGCGGCTGACCCCGAGGTGGCACGTGCCTACCTGGCTCAGCTCCGAGAAGCCTTGCGTGATCGCTGATGTTGACTATCCCCAGGGGATAGCTGGAACAAACACCCTTCCGCCGTGCTCGATTGCTGCCCGCCGAACGACAGGCGAAACTGTCGCCTGTGAATCAAACGAGGACAGCCACGCACGAGCCCGGCCAACGATGGATATGACGACTTTCCCCGTCACAAACGCACTGCAACCACTACAGCGAGACGTTCAGCGCTTGCTGGGCAGATGCCTGTTGCGCCTTCAACAATACGAGCGCCTCATGAAAGCCATCGTGGCCCACCACGAGATTTCAGGCCCGGCGCATTCGCTGGAGGCCATTCGCGCAGCGCGGATTGAAGATGCCGCGACCAAGACCCTGGGCACGTTGATCGGACAACTGTTTGGTTCGTATGTCGTCACCGATGGAAATGGCGGCGAGGAACGCGACGACGCTCTTCCCGGCGACGTGATCTCCTTTCGCACGCGCGTGCAACTGAGCCTGTCTGCGCAGGACTACGCCAAGACCCAGGCCGACCTCAAAGACCTGGTATCGCTGCGCAACACCCTGGTGCACCACTTCATCGACCAGCACGATCTATGGACCGTGGACGGGTGTCGCGCTGCACAGGACGAACTCGGTTCCGCCTATACGCGCATCGATCAACACTTCGAGCAGCTGCGCGGCTGGGCCGAGCACATGGATCAGGCGCGGCGCCTGGCAGCGGAGTTCGTCCAGTCGGATGTGTTCCACGATCTGGTGGTCAATGGCATCGCGCCGGATGGCACGGTGGACTGGCCGGCCGCCGGCATCGTTCGCGCGCTGCGCGAGGCCGTCGCGCAGTTGGCCGTCGAGGGCTGGACACCCATCGCCGCCGCTGGCCGCTGGATCGCGGAGCGGCATCCCGAGCAGCTTCCAGCCAAGTACGGCTGCAGCAGTTGGCGGCAGGTGGTGCACGAGTGCCGCCTGTTCGAGCTTCGCTACCGTGAGGTGGAGGGGCAACGGGCCGCCTGGTACAGACCTCGCGAGGCATAGCCCCGCAACGCGGTCTCACCTCCGCGCGAGCCGCGAACACATCCGCCGAGCTATCCCCAGGGGATAGCCGGCACACACAGCCTTCCGCGCAGAACAAACCGGGCGCGCATGGGCTGCGGTTTGTTGACTGACAGCCTTCCGGCCGATGCCGATGCTGGCGACTCGCCCCTTCACCGCGAGTCGCTCCCATGGCCAACGAACGCACAGAACCCCTGCAACTGAATCTCGGATCGCTGCGCAGCGCGATGTCGCTGACGCTGCACACGCACCACGCTTCGCGCATCTGGCACGGCCGCGCGCCGACCGAGGGGCGCCCAGGCATCATCGGTCTCAACGGCTTCATCGGCGCCATGAACAAGATGAAGCGCGGCGCCGAGCAGGACGACCCGTACTCGGACTGGTGGATGCTGCGGATCGAGGACAAGCTCGCCGACACCAGGACCCGTCTGCAGACCCTGCGCGAACAGGTGGATCAGGCCTTGGCCGACGTGCCAGCGGCGCTGTCGCTGGGCGAGAACATGAACGTGCAGCCGGTGAAGCTGCCGCTGTTCGTCAATGCTCAGCTCGGTTTCATGGCGGTGTACCTGCTGGCCGACTACGACGACCTGGCACGCAAACTCATCCTGGCGCACCACACGGCGCTTATCGACCGCAGCACCTTGGAGCGCTGGCTCAATGATGGCGCGCACGCGCTGCGCAGCCTGTTCTCGCTGGCCCAGCAGTACCGCTACTCGGGCACGACGCGCGACGACTTCGCGGCGAAGAACGCCGCGGCGCGAGCGGCGCTGGAGAAGTTCGGCGAGCTGCCGCAGGACGTGCTGGAAGGCACGCGCCGCTCGCGCTTCGCGCCACCGATCGCGCGGCGGACGACCAAGCCCGGCACGCCGCCTGCTGCGCCCGCCATCGAGCCCGATGCGCCGGCTCACACGGATGGCGCAGCCGATGGTGCGGCGGGCGATGAGGGTACTGACGCATGACGGCATCGCCCCCCATCAGCCACTCCACGCGCTTCGTGGCGCTGGAACAGGCGGACTTCCAGCGGCTGGAACACGCAGGCTACCTAAAAGGCCTTTTACAGCCTTTTAAGGGTAAGGGGAGTCTGGAGACCTGGGCCAGCCAGTGCGCGGCGCTGCGCGACGACGTGATTGGCCTGGCGCAGCGGCGCGTGCTGCCCCAGGCGCGCGCCTACCCCTTCAGCCTGCTCCACGTGCAACTGGCCCAGCAGGCCACTGGCGCAGGGACGACCTTCCTGCGCTGGCGCAACCTCGACCGTTCCTCCATGGGCGTGGCGTTGTGGGAGGCCCTGCTGGCCAACCCCGCGACGCCGGCCTCGCTGATCGACGAGCTGTACGCGATGGAACTGCAGCGCATCGTGCTGAACATGCAGATCAGCCTGACCCACAGCATCGCTCGCCAAGCCCTGGAATGCGCCAGCAAGGCCGCCCAGGCCGAAGCGGCTTACCTGCGGCGTGTCCACGGGCATACCGCGGCCGTTCCACCCACCACCAAGGAGTCACCATGAGCACGCACTTCGTCGGCGAGGGCAACATCGGTTCTGCGCCGGACTACCGCGAATTCCCGAACGGCAACGACGAGCCGCGCCGGCTGCTTCGCCTGAACGTCTATTTCGACAACCCGATACCGAAGAAGGACGGCGAGTACGAAGATCGCGGCGGCTTCTGGGCGCCGGTGGAGCTGTGGCACCGCGACGCCGATCACTGGAAGACGCTGTATCAGAAGGGTATGCGGGTGCTGGTCGAGGGCCGCACCGTGCGCGACGAATGGGAGGACGCCGACGAGAACGAGCGCGTCACGTTCAAGGTCGAGGCCCGGCGCGTGGGCATCCTGCCGTACCGCATCGAGTCGGTGGCGCTCAGCGCCAAGCCGGCCGGCGGACAGTAGTTCGCCCATCGCCGCTCCCCCGAGGGCGGCTGTAGCAACCGTCATACGCCCGCGATGCACCAGCGAGCTATCCCCAGGGGATAGCTCCAAGGTCGTCCACGGAGTTCCAGCCGCCCTCCCGTAACGACGCTTTTGCTGTGCCAGCTCCTGCGGTCTATGCGCACCGCTGCGGCAACGGACCGCCTGCCGATCACAAAGCGGTGTCTGCATCAATCGGCTTCCTTGCTGCCGGCATCTCCTGGCCCCGCCAAGCTGACGCCCATCCGATGAACCGCACATTTCCAAGGAGGCTTCATGCGCGTGTTCCTGTGCGAGAAGCCGTCCCAGGGCAAGGACATCGCCCGTGTGCTAGGCGCCGGCCAACGCGGCAACGGCTGCTACAGCGGCGCGGGTGTCGTCGTGACCTGGTGCATCGGTCATCTGGTGGAGGCGGTTCCGCCCGAAGGCTACGGCGAGCAATACAAGCGCTGGGCCATCGAGCAACTGCCCATTCTTCCTGAGCGTTGGCGTGTCGAGCCCAAGGCGGCGACCGCAGCGCAATTCAAGGTCGTGCAGCAGCTCGTCGCCAAGGCGGGCGAGCTGGTGATAGCGACCGACGCCGATCGCGAGGGCGAGATGATCGCCCGCGAGATCATCGACCTGTGCGGCTACCACGGGCCGATTCAGCGCCTGTGGCTGTCGGCGCTCAACGATGCGTCGATCCGCAAGGCGCTGGGTGCGCTCAAGCCGTCCGCCGAGACGCTGCCGCTGTACTACTCGGCCCTGGCCCGCTCGCGCGCCGACTGGCTGATCGGGATGAACCTGAGCCGCTTGTTCACGCTTCTAGGTCGGCAGGCCGGCTACACCGGCGTGCTGTCGGTGGGGCGCGTGCAGACGCCGACGCTGAAGCTGGTCGTCGATCGTGATCGCGAGATCGCGCGATTCGTCTCCATGCCGTATTGGGCCGTGGATGTGCTGCTATCCCATGCCGGCCAATCCTTCACCGCGAGCTGGATACCGCCCGAAGGCAGCACGGATGCAGCGGGTCGCTGCCTTCAGCAGCCGGTGGCCCAGCAGGCTGCGGATCGCATTCGCGCGGCACGCGATGCGCAGGTCGTGTCGGTGGACACCGAGCGCGTGCGCGAGGCACCGCCGCTGCCGTTCGACCTGGGCACGCTGCAGGAGGTGTGCTCCAAGCAGTTGGGCCTCGACGTGCAGGAGACGCTGGACATTGCCCAGGCGCTGTACGAGACGCACAAGGCGACAACGTATCCGCGCTCGGATTCGGGCTACCTGCCCGAGAGCATGCTGGCTGAGATGCCGACCGTACTCGACAGCCTGGTCAAGACCGACCCCAGCCTGCGGCCGCTGATCGAGCGCCTGGATCGCCAACTGCGCTCGCGTGCATGGAACGACGGCAAGGTGTCGGCTCACCACGGCATCATCCCGACGCTGGAACCCGCCAACCTGTCGGCCATGAGCGAGAAGGAGCTGGCCGTCTACCGGCTGATCCGCGCCCATTACCTCGCGCAGTTCCTCCCACACCATGAGTTCGACCGCACGATGGCGCAGTTCTCGTGCGGCGGTCAGTCGCTGGCGGCCGTGGGCAAGCAGATCGCCGTCACCGGCTGGCGCGAGGTGCTGGCGACGCCGGGGCCGGACGATGCCGATGGCGAGGATGCGCAGCGCAGCCAGGTGCTGCCCGCCCTGCATGCGGGCCTGTCCTGCCCGGTCGGAAAGGTGGATCTCAAGGCGCTGAAGACGCTGCCGCCCAAACCCTACACGCAGGGCGAGCTGATCAAGGCCATGAAGACCGTCGCCAAGTTCGTGACCGACCCGCGCCTGAAACAGAAGCTGCGAGATACCACCGGCATCGGCACCGAGGCGACACGCGCCAACATCATCAACGGTCTGATCGGTCGCGGCTACCTGGTCAAGAAAGGCCGTGCCGTCCGCGCTTCCGACGCGGCATTCACGCTCATCGACGCGGTGCCCTCGGCCATCGCCGACCCCGGCACCACGGCGGTGTGGGAGCACGCGCTCGACATGATCGAGGCCGGCCAGATGGCGTTGGACACCTTCATCGAGAAGCAGGCCGCGTGGGTCGGCCAGCTCGTGCAGCAGTACCGCGGCGCAACGCTCTCGCTCAAGCTGCCGCCGGCGCCGGCCTGCCCGCAGTGCGGCGCGCCGATGCAGCAGCGCACGGGCAAGAGCGGCGCGTTCTGGTCCTGCTCGCGCTACCCGGACTGCAAGGGCACGCTGCCGATCGAGTCCCCGACGGGCCGGCGCAGCGCACCGCGCAAGCGGCGCGCTGCCTCCAAGGCGTCCTGATCCTCGCTTTTCCCCTGCCGCGCCGGCCACTTCACTGGCGGCGAGGCAAACGTCCCGCACCGCGCGGGACTCCAAAGCGCGCGTCTCCTTCTGCAACGGTGTGCGCGCCCCGTCTGCCCGGCATCGGGCGACGGGGCGAGAAGGTCATTGCTCCACGAATCGCGCCCGCCGCCATTCCCTTGATCGGTGTGCCTTGCCTCGGCCACGAGGGGCTTCCTGACGCCTTGCCGCCGCGCGAGCCGTGAGGAGGCCACTTGGGCCGAGGGTATTCCGTGCCGGTGCCCGCCGGCGGAACAACGGGCTCCCTTTGTGCGCGTATGCGTGCCAAAGGTTTCCGGCCCCAGCCACGAAACGGGCCGGATGCGATTGCTGACGCAGCGAACGGCTTTGACGACGGCCCGCGCTGACGCAGCCCACAGGTGGTTTTCCTTCCTCTCCAGCCGAAGGCCCGCGTGGCCTTCGGCGCCCTGGTCCTTGCCTTGTCCCGTGACGCGGGCCTGCGCTAAAGCGGGCCGTCCGCGATTCGGTTTTCCCTGCGACGGCAGCCATGCCTCGCGCCCATCCTCACGCCATGCGTTGCTGACAGTCGTCAGCGGCATGCCCTGGCAGTCCCGGTCTTCAAGACTGCAACGCGGTTCGCCGCGTTGACCGATCCAGTCCGCTTCGCATCGCCCACCGCGGACGCTCGCCGGCCTGGCGACGATGCACTTTTCTCAACCACCCGAGGGGAACCCCATCCCCTGCGGGATGCGTGCTCCCCGACCCACCAAGGAGCACGGCATGTCTGAACCTTCCGCATCTTCCTCTGCAACCGCAGTACGCAGTGGTGCGCTGGCGCTGTCCTGGACCGGCAAGCGTCTGCCGCTACAGGTGCTGCGCAGCGCGGCCGGCCACTACATCGGCACGCAAGACGACGAAGGCCCGGTATCGCGGGAGTCCGTCGAGTATTTCCCGACCCACCTCGCAGCACAGCGCGCCCTGGATACCCATGCCTGGACACAGCGCGCTCACCCCTGATTCCCACCCTTCAAGGAGTTCTCTCATGAATCTGTCTTTACCCGAAGACGTGCTCGATCAGATGGCGCTGGAACAGGCGCACTTCGACGCTGCACCGCAGGCCTTCTTCGAGGCCTGGAAGCGCGGCGCGCAGATCGCCGGCCACGAGTGGTTCGCCTGAAAGGTGAGCTGGTCGATCGGCCACAGGCCATCGCGCATGTGTTCAAGTTGGCCCGCTCCGAGCGCGATGCCTGGCTCAACTGGCCCGCGCGCATCTCGGCGCAGATGGCTGCCAGACTCGATGTCGATCCGCATGCCATGCACGTGGCGCTGGAAGCCGCTGTGCGTGAACACCTGCAAGAGCTGGGCGAATTGCGTCCTCGGGTGGACTGATGCTGGACGTGGATTACGAAGGCGCGGCAGAAATCGAGCGCGCTTGGCGCGAAGGACTGACACCGGACCCACTGTTGACCGTACCCGGATGCAGGAACTTTCTCGTGCGCTTGCCGAGTCGATTGGCGACGTCTCGGTGATCCACGGTTCACTGGAACAGCTCCAGGCGCAGAGCGCCGCGCTGCTCGGCCAGCAGGGCCGCGTCGCGGCAGACGTACAGCAGGGTTTGATGCAGACGCTCATGGTGCCGTTCTCGCGCATGGCGCCGCGCCTGCAGCGGCTCGTCCAGCAGGCGAGCGCAGAACATGGCAAGCGCGTGGAGCTGGTCTTCGAGGGAGTTGAAGCAGAGCTCGACCGCAAGCTGTACGACCGCATCGGCGCGCCGCTCGAACATCTGCTGCGCAACGCCGTCGTTCACGGCATCGAGCTGCCACAGCAGCGCGCCGCCCAGGGCAAGCCACTGTCCGGACGGATCGTGCTCGGCCTGCGTCGCGAAGGCGCGCAGTTCGTCATCGAGCTGAACGATGATGGGCGGGGGTTGGATCTGGACGCCATCCGCCGTGTCGCCATCGCGCGCGGGCTGCTCGCGGAACACGCGACGATCAGCGACGCGGAGCTCGGGCAGTTCATCTTTGCGCCCGGGTTCTCCACGGCGCGCAGCCTGACCCAGGATGCCGGCCGTGGCGTTGGCATGGACGTGGCCATGTCCGAAATCCGCGCCCTTGGAGGCAGTCTCGACTTCTCCTCGGTGCCGGGCCGCGGGCTGCGTTTTCTGCTGCGCCTGCCGCTGGCGATGGTCGTTGCCCGCGCGCTGCTGGTCGAGGCGGGTGCCGAGGCCTATGCCGTACCGGTGCCGAGCATCGAGGCCGTCGTGCGCCTGCCGGCCGAACAGGCGGCCGCCTTGCTGTCCGGATCGACGGCGGGCGGAAAGGCGGATGCGATGTTCGATCATGGGGGCGAGCCCTATCGCGTGCTGCATCTTGCGGACTGGGTCGGGACACCGCGCGCGAGTGCGCGCGAGGGTGAGGCGCGCCACGCAATCCTGCTGCGGCAGTCGGGCGGTGACGCGCGCCTGCGGCGGGTTGCCCTGGTGGTCGACCGTCTGCTGGGGCACAGGGAAATCGTCTCCAAACCGGTCGGCCCGCTGGTCAGCGCGATCGCCGGTGTCGGCGGTGCCACGCTGCTGGCGGATGGGCGCGTGGTCGTCATTCTGGATCTGCCCGGCTTGCTGTCCAGCCGTTCGCTCGACGCAGCGGCGCCGCAAGCCACGGATGTCGCCGCGCTCCGGCGGCCGCAGATTCTGATCGTGGACGATTCGATCACCGTGCGTCGGGTGACCGAGCGCCTGCTGGAGCGCAATGGCTATGCAACGCGCTCCGCCCGCGACGGGCTGGAGGCGATCGCAATGCTGCAGGAGCAGCGGCCGGCAGCGATCCTGCTCGACATCGAAATGCCACGCGCGGACGGCTTTGAAGTGGCCGGCTTCGTCCGCAACACGCCCGAGCTGGCGGGCACCCCGATCATCATCATCACCTCGCGTTCCGGGGACAAGCATCGCGAACGCGCGGCGCGGTACGGCATTGCCCGCTATCTGGTCAAGCCCTACCAGGAAGACGGCCTGCTGGCTGCGCTGCACGCTGTCCTGCAGACGGAGTCTGCGCAATGAGCGATCTGCGTCTGGATGCGGTGTTGATTCCACTGCGCACCACGGATGCCCTGCTGTTGCCGAATCTGGCCGTGCTGGACGTGCTCGGCAACACCGAGCTTGCGGCCGCCGCCAGCTCAGTGCCCGGCTGGCTGGCAGGACATTGCGACTGGCAGGGGCAGCGTGTGCCGGTGATCCGCTTCGAGCAGTTCGTGCCTACGCCGCTGCCGGTGGACGCGGACATCCCCCCGCGGCGCGAGCGTATCGTGATCCTCCAGGGTCTGAGTCTGCCGCTTGCCGAAGATACGGAAGAGGGTGCGCCCGTCACGGGTCGGCTGTTCGGTGTGATCAGTGTCGGCCATCCGCACATGGTGACCGTCAATCGCATGGCCATTGCGGCAGCACCCGCACAACCCGGCGATGCGACGGCGCGCGTGCTGTCACGGGTGCGGCTGGCCAACCGTGCTGCGGTGATTCCCGATCTCGCCGGTATCGACGCACAGCTTGCCGTGCTCCCCTGATCCGCGATGACATCGATGCCTGTCACCAGCCGCTACGCGGTGCTGTCGATTGCGGCTGCCCTGCTCACCATGGCGCTCAAGTTTGCCGCATGGAAGATCACCGGCTCGGTGGGGCTGCTGTCCGACGCGATGGAAAGCTTCGTCAATCTGGGTGCGGCGCTCACTGCGTTCACCCTGCTCTGGGTTGCCGCACAGCCACCGGATGCCGGACACGCCTACGGCCATGGCAAGGCGGAATATTTCGCTGGCGTGTTCGAAGGTGTGCTGATCGTTTTTGCCGCCACGGCGATACTCTGGGCCGCACTGCCGCGCCTGGTCCATCCGCAGCCCTTGCAGCATTCGCTGCCCGGCCTGAGTGTGACCGCGCTTGCGGCAGCGGTGAATGGCGGCGTCTCGTGGGTTCTGCGCCGGGCCGGGGAGCGCCTGCACTCGGTGGCTCTGCGCGCCGATGCGGCGCATCTGATGGGCGATGTCTGGACCTCGGTGGCACTGATCGTTGGTGTCGGGCTGGTCGCACTCACCGATTGGTACGTGCTCGATCCGCTGCTGGCCATCGCTGCGGCAGCCTGGATCCTGTGGACCGGCATCCATCTGGTGCGCGAGTCCACCAGTGGCCTGATGGATGCCGCGTGGCCGGAAGACGCACTGGCTCGACTGCATGCGGAACTGGATCGCCATCGAGCGCCGGGCATCGACTTCCACGCCATCCGCACGCGGCGCTCAGGGCCCTTGAACTTTGTATCCATGCACGTGCTGGTGCCTGGCGAATGGAGCGTGCAGCGCGCGCACGATTTCGTCGAAACCGTGGAGGCCGGCATCGCGGCGCAGTTCTCGCCGGTCAGCGTGCTGACGCATCTGGAACCGATCGAAGATCCGCTGGCGCATCACGATCTGGATCTGGGCCGGCCGCCACCGGACCCGGCAGCAGGCGACCTGCACGAAACGCGGGGATAGGGCTTCCTACGGTCGGAAGATTCCGGACTTCCTCGGCTCTTCATCGCTCTTGCGGAGTGCCTGCGGATACATAGCGTGTGTCAGCTTGATCCAGTGTCAGGGGCTGTGCGTCGGCAAGGAGCGCTCGAAGGGCAGAGCCCTGTTCGCGACGTCCTTCGGCAACGCCGGGATGTCGATGCGCCGGACCTGATTTACCGGCTGCTGATGGCGCAGCACGACGAGAATCGCGCGCGCATCCGGCAGCCAGCTGAAGGCCTGGCCCT
This sequence comes from Lysobacterales bacterium, assembly GCA_019634735.1. NCBI lineage: Bacteria > Pseudomonadati > Pseudomonadota > Gammaproteobacteria > Lysobacterales > Lysobacterales bacterium. The sequence goes on from JAHCAT010000009.1 coordinate 176,373, forward strand.
CGGCCGGAATCTCGATGGTCGCCAGATGCACCAGCGTCGAGCCCTGGCGCGGTTTGCCGAGCACGTAGAGTTCGCCGCGGTCGTGGCCCATCGTGTACAGCCAGCCGTCCGGGCCGATCGCGCCACCGGAGGCGGCGTGTGGCGCCATGCGCTGCAGCACGGCGTCAGGGAACACCCAGCCGCCGCTGCGGCGCCACTGGCTGTCGAATTGCACGACGCCGGAATAACGCTGCGAATGGCCCGGCTCGCCACCCTTGCCGTCGTAGTGGGCAAACCCGGCCAGCCAGCCCTCGCGGACCGGCGCCAGCCAGACCAGCGAGCCTTCCGTGCGGTAGCCGAGACTATGGCTGCCAACCGGGGTCAGCGTGACGGAATCGAAGACCTCGACCGACGAGGTCATCGGCTTGCCGGGATAGTTGGAATGGGCGCACCACAGCTTGCCGGCGAGTGCCTGACAGCTGTTGATGTGAATCAGCGGCCCGGCACTGCCGTCCCACAGCGCCGTGCGTGATCCGTCTGCACGGCTGTAGCGGGCGATGAGCGTGTTGTCGATGGCGTAAAAGGCGGCCTCATCCACCGCGACGCCCTGATCCGCCTCGGGCGCGTCCCAGTGGCCGCCGGCACTGCCGTGCAGCGTCGGCACCGCAAGTTCGACATCGGTGCCGCCGTGTCCGGCGGCGAGCGCGGCGGGGCTGCCGCACAGCAGTCCCATCGCGATCAGGCCGGTGATTCCAAATAGCCGCCTGCGCATCAGAACGAACCGGCGACGCCCAGATACACCGTGCGGCCGACGTATTCGTACTCGGTGTTCCAGCTCTTGTTGCCGCCCTGGAATTCCGTGGTCGGTTCGTTGTTGAGGTTCACGCCTTCGACAAAGACTTTCACCTGTTCGGTCACGCCATAGGCGATCTTGGCATCCCAGCGGCCGAACTCACCCTGATCGAGGCGCAGCGTCGGATCGTCGTTGGGGTCGGTCAGATAGCTGTCGTTGTAGGAATAGCTCACCGAAGCGTCGAGGCGGCCAGCCTGGTAGAACAGCGTGGTGGCGTAGCTGGTCTCGGCCTGGCCGACCAGCGGCACCGTCGTGCCGTCGGCCAGTTCGGTCTCGCCGTCGATGAAGGCGGCCGAAAAGAACACGCCGAAGCCGTCGAAGGGCGCCGGCAGCCAGGCGAACTGGGTCTGGCCGGTGATTTCCACACCGCTGAGCGTGGCGCTGGCGTCATTGGTCGGCGTGCGGATGTCCAGGCGCGTCAGCCCATCCGTGGGCACGGCGGACTGCAGACCGAACTGCGCGAGCGCCGCCTGCATCTCGGCCTGATCGTCGAAAGAGGTCGTGCCGGTGACGATCTCGTCGCTGATGTCCTTGTAGAACACCGCGACCGCGAGCATCGACAGCGCGTTGGGGTACCACTCGGCGGAGAGATCGAAGTTCCACGAACGGCGCGCCTCGACGTCCGGGTTGCCGACGGTGACGGTGCCCACCGTGCCGTCTTCGCCGAAGGTCGAGCGCGGCGCGATCGTCTCGTAGTTGGGCCGGCCCAGCGCGCGGGTCACCGCGCCGCGCAGGATCACGTCCTCGCCGACGTGAAGATTGGCAATCAACGACGGCAGCACATCGACATAATCGCCGCCCGCATCGATCCGCTGGGCCTGATCGCCATTGATCAGGAAGCCCTGGCTATCCACCTCGGTGTACTCGACGCGCGCACCGCCGATCAGCTCCAGTGCGTCCAGATGCGTGGATGCCATGCCATAGGCGGCGTAGATCCCTTCGGTCAGCGAATAATCCGAGGCGAAGCGGGATGTGAAACTGCTGTCGCCGTTGTACTCGAAGAACCCCGCGTTGGCAGGATCGTTGAAGAACCGGTTCATGGCACCGACATCCATGTAGATGTTCGGCACGCGGCCGTTGGGCGTGTCGTTGAAGAACGCGCCGTTGGTGAAGTCCGGCGAAGTGCCCAGCGTCAGGTCCTGCGCGCCAGGGTCGTAGCGCTCCTGCGACTGGTCGTTGTCGCGATCGGTCTGTGCCAGCTTCACGCCGCCCTTGAAGAAAGTGTCTTCGCTGCGATCCCAGCGCAGATCGACGCGGCCGGAGAGGCCGTCCTCGCTGATGTCCTGCGTAGCGAAGCGCACGCGGCGAAAGTCGATCAGTGACGGGTCCTGACGGTCCGGGGTGCCCTGATCCGGGGTGATCGCGGTGACACCGTCGCCCCCGATCCGGTAGCGGTTGGGGCCGAAGATGGCGGCGGAGCGGAACTCCCAGAAGTCGTTGGGCGAGGCCTGTTCGTTCTGATGCATCTGCGCCGAATAGCTCAGCGTGGCCCGGCCCAGCCGGTTTTCACCGCCCGCGCCAAGACTGGCCAGCGACTTTTCGGCATCCTCCAGGCGGATGTTCGCAGCAATGCGGTTTTCCCCCGACGTGCCTTCGCGGGCCGAGATCGGCACCACGTCCTCGGTGAGGTTCTGCTCGTAGCGGTTGCGGTGCTGGAATTCGTCCCAGCTCGCGTAGAAGCCGCGCAGGTAGTAGCTGTCGCCGTCGTTCAGCTTCCACTGCAGCGCGCCGTTGAGGTTGGTGCGCTCACGGCCGATCACGTAGTAATTGTTCTTGACGTTCTGTGGCACCGCCTGGCCGGGGTCCGTGGTCCAGTCGTCCTGGTAGATGCCCGGCGCAATGTATTCGCGCGCGGAGTAGGAGCCACCCAGCAGATAGCCGAAACTGCCCGATGCATCCTTGCCGGACACCATGCCGTCCAGCTGGTAGGGGTCGTGGCCGCCGAAAGCCTGCGAGGAGGGCTGGATCTCCTCGAAGCCGTAGCGGCCGGAGGCAAAGCCGTAGAAGGCGTCGGGGCGATCGAAGGGCAGCGCAGTCTCGATGTTCACCGTGCCACCGATGCCCTGACCATCCATGTCCGGCGTCGGCGTCTTGACCACCTGCACCGCACTGAGCACGCTGGTGGAGACGATGTCCAGCGGCGCCGCGCGCCCGCCCAGCTCCGCTTCCGGCGTGCCGATCGAAACGCCATTGATGGTCACGTTGTTCAGGGATGCGTTGATGCCACGGATCTGCACGTAGCGGCCTTCGCCTTTCTCCACCAGCATCGTCACGCCGGGCAGGCGGTTGAGTGCCTCGCCGACATTCTTGTCCGGCAGCTGGCCGAGTTCGTCGGTGCCCAGGTTGTCTGTCACGCGTGCATCGGCCTGCTTGTCGTCGATGGCACGAGAACGTGACAGCTTGGTGCCGATGACCGTGATCTCTTCGATCTGTGTGGGCGCATCTGCCGTCGGCGCCGTTTCGGTCTTCGCAGCTTCGGTTTGTGCCCCTTCAGTTTGGGCAAGGGCTGGCAGGCTCAGGCCGGCCCACAGACCCAAACCGGTCAAAGGGAACAGTCGATTGATTTTCATGAGAGATCCGGAACATGAAAATTGAACAGACGCCCATTAGACCGTTCCGGGATTTCAGCCCGATGTAAAACCAATGACTGCGTGATGACGGTTGGCCGATGCGCCGGCGTCAGCCTGCTTCGGTGGCAGGCTGCTGCAATCCATGGAGCCCGCCGGCTCCAGAAACTAGCCAGAAACTTGCTAGGCTGCCATAGGCACGCAAAGAGAGTTATCCGTGATTTCCCCATGTTGTGACGCGAACGGCGGGTTGCAAGACTACGCATATCCTTACAGCCCGATATGACCATGAACGTGAAGAAAGCGCTGCCCGTGCTGGGGTGTTTGCTGCTTGTCGCCTGCGCACCCCCCGAGCTGCCGCGCCATCGGGTCGCCGTCTCGCAATTGTGGATCGCCTGGACGTCCTGCCTGCGACCCCGCACGCTGCGGCGTGCTTCTGGCTAGCGGGCCGCGTCGCGATCGGCATGGTGGAGCCTTCGCAGAGACGAAGAGGCCACCATGACGCAGCTGTCGCTTATCGATCCGATGTTGAACGGCCGCGGCGCCGCCGTGGAGCAGGTGCACTACGCCACCGCCATCTATACGCGTGACCCGATCGTCGAAGACCTGCTCGACCGGGTGAACTGGCCCGGTGCCGGCCGGCGCCTGTGCGACCCGTCCTGCGGCGACGGCGCTTTCCTCGGGGCAGCGCTGCGGCGCCTGATGGATGTCGCCCCCGACATTTCGCCGGCTGACCTTCTTCAGCAGATCGAGGGGTGGGAGTTCCACCCGGGAGCAGCCGCCGAGGCGCGGGAGCGTGTGTCCTCGGCCCTGATTGGGCACGGCTGGGGTAGCGCCGAAGCCCAGATGACCGCCAAGTCGATGATCCGGTGTGCCGACTTCCTGTCGGAGCGGCGCGAGACCCACGAAATCGACGTCATCATCGGTAATCCGCCGTACCTGCGGTACGCCAATGTGCCGGCCATCCTGCAGGAGGAGTACCGCGAGCTGTTGCCGGCGCATTCCTGCGGGGACCTGCTGCACTCCTTCCTGCACGCCTGCAACACCACCCTGGCCTCCGGCGGCGAGGTCGCACTGGTCACTTCCGATCGGTGGCTGTTCAACGAAAGCACGGCCCGCCTGCGGGCCGATCTGGGGCAGCGCCTGTTCATCGATCACCTGGTCCGCCTCGATGCCACAACCGCCTTCTACCGGCCGAAACGGCGCGAGCGGGGCCAGCCGCCGCGGATCCATCCGGTGAGCGTGGTGCTGCGTACGTCCCCCCGCGATCTGTGCCAGCCGCTGTCGACCGCGGCGATCTACCCCGGTGATCCGGCGCCGGCGGCCGCCGGGCATGCCTGTCTCGGCGACGTCGCCGAGGTCCGGTTGGCGCCGTGGCTGGGGACGACAGGGGTGTTTGTCGTCGACGATGCCGTCGCCCGGACCCTGCCCGCGGGCTCAACGGTTCCGGCGGTCGACGCGAAGGACTTCGTAAATGGCACCCCGGTGATTCGCAAGCATGCGTTGGTCACCCGGCGCGACGACCCGCCGGCGGGCCCGGTGCTTGCGCATCTCGACCGTACGCTGCACCTGATGTGCGAGCGTGGGCGCCGGGATCCGCATTGGCTGCCGCCGGAGTTGTTCGCAGATCGCTTCGATCTGTCCCAGCCGCGACTGCTGATCCCTCGGATCGCAAAGGGGTTGCGCGTTCTCCGTCTCCCGCCCGGAATCCTGCCGATCAACCACGAACTGACCGTGGTCGAGTCCGGCCGCATGACGCTCGATGAACTGGAGAATGCGCTGATGTCCGACGACTGCCAGGCATGGATCGACGCCCGCGCGCCAGCGCTCGAAAACGGGTACCGGTCGATCACCACCCGCCTGCTGCGGCAGCTACCTGTGCCGGGATAGCAGCGTGCCGCGTGTCCATCGCGGTCGCATCCGGCAGGCTCATGCCGTCAGCGCTGGTGATGGGTGGCGGGCCATGGAATGCGCCCGTCTAATATTCACATAGGGCGCATTTGCCATCTGTGAGGGGAGGGTATGCATCTTTCAACGACAGCACCGGAACTGCACGGCGGTAGCCGCGGCTTTTCGGATCTCTGGTGGCACCATTACGGCCGGTATTGGCCGCACATGCCGCTGGGCCCGGTCGGCGTCTGCTGCTACTGCGGCCGTTCGGAGCAAACCGTCAAGGCGGCGAACAATCCGACGTGTGCGCAGTGTTACAGCTATGCCCGCAAGAAACCGATGTCGACCAAAGCCCAGCTGAGCGGGCCGCAGGCGAGCAATGGCCTGATCCTGCAATCGGGGCGCGCGCTGTACTTCGGCGAGTTTGCGGTTCCCGATGGATGTCCGAACGAGATCCGCCCCAGCCGGGAGTTCCGCCCGGTGCTGGTGGACATCATCCTGTAATCGAACTCGACCCCAAGTACGTCGATGTGATCGTGCGCCGCTGGCTGGGCTGGACCGGAAAGCAGGCCAACGCATGTTCCTGTCCGCGATGGTGAGCTTCTACAACTCCCGCGAGGGCGGCGCGATGCTCAAGCGTTGCGGCTTCGAGGGGCTGTCCGACTTCGGTGGCCTCGATCTGGAACGGCGCCAGGTCATCGCCGACCTCACGCTGCACTACAACGGCTGGTGAGCCGCGCCTGGCAACCCACCGTCTGTTCATCCCACCCCACGAGGGACATGCGTCCCCGTTCGGGGCCATGTCCCTCCTTCTTTTCGCAGGAGCGGCCATGTCCCGAATCAGCATCTTCCACTGACCTGCACCGCCCGCCACCAGGGCGATCCGACGCCGCGGCCGGCTGACCGGCTGCCACTTCATCCACCCGCTGGGGTTCAATCCCCGGCAGGGGATTGCCTCGGCCATCCTCTGCTGGAGGAATCCCATGTCCCATTCCAACAATCCCTTCGTCCGCGGCTACGATGGCCTGTCCGTGCAACGGCTGCTGGCGATTTCCTACGACGACGACTGCCCGCTGAGCTATCTGCCGCTGCACGTCTCGCAGTCGCACCTGCCGGACAGCCAGGTCGAGCGCCATGCCTGCGTCTTCTGCGACGACTTCGCGCTGATCACCGAGGGCCAGAACGTGCCGCCCGAGCTGGACGCGCAGTGCCCCAGCCACGGCATCGCCCGAAACCTCGTCTACGCCGTCATGGCCGAAGAAGCCGGCCAGCCGCTGCACGTCGGCGATACCTACTCCGAGGAAGCCGCGCGCGAGGTGGTACGCCGCCTGCGCTTCGAGACCGGGTTCTACAGCCGTGCTTGGGAAATCAGTTCGGCGCACATCACCGAGGAGGCCGGCCGCTTCCTCGCCGAACTGGCGGACATCGCCACGCCGAGCGGTTTTCTGTTCGTGGCCTTCCGCATTCCCTACAGCCCGGCGGTCGGCGTGAAGCTGATCGCCACGCCCTGGACGGATGCGAACCTGCAACAGGTCGAGGGCATCACCGCCGAAGAGCTGCGGCAGGAGCACCGGGCCAAGGGCGTGCCGGAGTCCCTCGTGGAAGTGTTGCACCTGGCTGCGCTCGCCGACGTTCGCATGTTGGTGTTCGATGCCGACGCGCCCGTGCTGGACGGGCTGACGCTCTACGACGACGAGTAACCCGCAACCCATTCGAGCCCCCACGTCGGGGCTCTTCTTTTTCGCGGAACGCGGTGCCGGCGCATTGCCGATTCCCAACGGACGGCCGCCGCCATGTGCCGCACGCTGGCCGCATGTTCGCTGGCGTTGCCGGCAGCATGCCCAGGCAGTCGAGACCTTCAAGACTGCGGCGCGGTTCGCCGTGCTGGTTGCTTCGTTCTCCGGGCGCACCCGCGTCCATCCACCTCACCCTCAAGGGACCGACCTCCCTTGCGGGCGGGAGTCCCTTGGTTGCCACAAGGAGTCTCCCCATGGATACCCAAGCCATCCGTGCACAGATGCCGACGCTCGTCGTCGGTCATGTGCCTTCCAACGTCCGTTCGTTCAAGTTCAACATCTTCGACGGCCAGCCCAAGGTTTCGACGCTGGGCTTTCACATCGACCCGAAGCCTTTCGAGGGCAAGGTCATCGCCACCACCGACGAGGCCATCGTCGTCAAGACGGCACGGGCCGAGTTCGCGGTGCTCGATCGCACGCTCGTGACCGAGGTGCCCGACGAAGGCGCCAAGGTGCAGGTCGAACCCTATGTCAGACGCCGCTTCGACGGTCAGCGGGCGGACACGCCCGAGGAGCAAACCGAGTTCACCGCCGACGGCCAGCCCTACACGGTGAAGCGGTTCGTGCTCGGGTCCGCACCGGCGAAGCTGCCGATCCCCGAGCCGCGCTGCCCCGAGCTGCAGGAACTGGTCGACCAACTGGAGCAGTTGCCCGCTCCCGACGGCTTCCGGCGCATCACCCACATGCTGGTGGATGCCGGTGCGCGGGACATCACCTGGGTCGATCCGCTGCCCGCCGACATCATCCGCACGCCACCGGCCATCGGCTTCACCGTCGCCACGATGAAGTTCCAGGGTCGCGTCACCGTGCTTTATGAGCGTGGCCTCGACCTCTACGCGGTGGAGCTGCACCGCGACGGCGAGCTGGTCGAACGGGTCGATGAGGTGTTCTTCGACACCCTCGGCGAGACGCTGGAACGGCTGATCGACGACGGGAGCTGGAGACGCATCCGCGTGCAGTGCCTGTCGGGTCGCAAGGCTGTCCGGCACTGAGCTCCCAGCAGCTTCCCGCCCTCGCGGCGGGAAGCCTCTCTTCCTGCCCCCCTGGAGATCACACCCATGACTGTTCGATTCAAAGGCACGGAGCTGCGGCCCGTGCTCGCCGAAGCGGTGGCGAATCAGTGCCGCGTCATCCTGGTCAAGGATCACGGCGTGTACTTCCTGGCCGAGCGCGGCGAGCGCCGACCCGATGGTCGCCAGAAGACCATCGCCTATGCCGCCGGCTGCAACCCGGATGTCGATGCGTTCGATGACTGGTGGGGGCTGGCGCGCGCCGAGTTCGGTGGCGACGACTTCGGCGAGTTCTTCGATCCGCAGGAGGGCGTGTTTGCGCGCATCCTGCACAGCGAGGACGACCTCGACGTGTCCGCCACCACGACACACCTGTCGCTGCAGGCGGTTCCTTCCACGCCCAGCGGTAACTGACCGCCCATCCCTGGCCCCCGCTCCGGGGGCCTCTTTCTTCCCGGCAATGCGGACAGCCGCGAGTGCCGATTGCCGCTCGCCTGCGCGCCGTCCTGGCGCCACGCTTCCGGCCATGTTCCGCTGACGTCCGTCAGCGACATGCCCAGGCAGCCACGATCTTCAAGGCTGCGACGCGGTTCCGACCGCGTTGATCACTCCAGTTCGCACCGGCATCCATGCGCGAACGGCCATCGGTTCTCGATGGCGATGCCACCAAGCTGTTCCATCAACCCACGCGGGGGTTCCACACCTTCCCCGCCTTGGGTCGGGTGTGTCTCCGCCTCATTGTTCCCAGGAGATTCACCATGACCACTTCCAACGAAAAGTCCTACTTCGATCTGCACATCACCGGCCTCGGGTATCTCAATCGCATCCGCGAAGTGAAGCCCAAGAAAGGCGATGCGTTCCTGGCCTGCGACATCGCGGCCTTGAACGGTCCCAGCGATGACGTCTCGTATGTGCGTTTCGACACGCGCGTATCGGGATCGGAAGCGCAGCACCTGGTGCGCCGCTGCATTCAGGCGGTCGACGCCGAGAAGAAGGTGATGATCGGCTTCCGCCTGGGCGACCTGTGGACCGACACCTTCACCTACTCCAAGGGCAAGCGTGCCGGCGAGCAGGGTGTGAGCCTCAAGGCCCGCCTGCTGTTCGTCAGTTGGATCAAGGTCGACGGAAAGCTCGTCTACAAGGCAGAGCCCAAGCCGACCGAGACCGACGAGCGGGAGCCGGAAGTCCCTGTGACGTCCGACGCGCCCGCTGCGCAGCAAGCCTCGGCACCGGAGCCTTCCAAGCCCGTCGCCGATGCTGCCGACGACGCAGCCGATGCCCCCGCATTGGCCGTTGCCGAGTCGTTCTGATCCGCAAGGCCCCATCCCCGGGGCCTTGTCTTCTCTTCGTCAGCAGGAGACCTTCATGATCACCATCCCCGGCCAACTGGCCATCAAGACCATCCACGGCCGCAACGGCGATTTCAACGTCGGCCGCCTGGCGACCTCGATCGGCGAGTTCGTCGTGAAGAACGCCGAACTCGATCAGTACCGCGAGGGCAAGTACGACGGTGATTTCGTCATCGTCGAGATTCGCCCCTCCACGTACAACGCCAACGGCCGCATGGTCATCGAGATCCGCGCCCATCTGGGCGGGATGACACTGTCCAACATCGACGCCCTGAGCCGCGACGAAGCCCGCCGGCTGAGTCCGCAGGAAGTCGATCCGATCGACGAGGAGGCGCAGGCGCCCGTGCCGGCAACGCCCCCGGTCAAGCCGAAGGCGAAGCCGCGCAGTCCGCGCGATCCTCTGGTCGATACCACGCCGTTCGGCAGCGAACCGGCTCCCGTGTCCGCTGCGGCCTCGGCCGAGGCAGACGACGCGGCGCTGTTCGGTGCCTTGTGGCCCCTGGGCGAGACCGTGAAGCTCGATGCGACCGTGGATCGTCGTGTGCTGCGTCAGCAGCGCGACCGTCTCGACAAGCTGGGCTACGAGTTCGCTCCGTTGTCCCAGGACTGGCACCTCAAAGCTGCCTGATCCATCCGCCGCCTCGCGCGGCATTCCGCCACCCGCCGGGGTTCTCCCCCGACGGGGAGGGCTCCGGCCTTTTCTTCAAGGAGACCCTCATGGGCTGGACCTTCGTTCGTCAGACGCGCGATCAGTTGATCCGCGAGCTGCTCGCTCCGCAGGCGTCCGAACGCGCTTGCTGCGAAGTCATCGACCACACGCTGGACGGCGACGTTCTGTGGACCGTGGTTCGCGTCACCGCCAAGCAGACGGGCGTCATGGGCCTCGCGGCCGGTGAGTCCGTCGCCTACATCGGCTGCCATCTGTTGGAAAGCGCGGGCCTCGAGTGGGGCTACAAGTCCCTCGATGAGTCCGTGCATCCGTACTACTACTCGTGCCCGCTGCGCTATCTCGACATGGCGCCGGTGCAATCCCCCGAGTGGCGGGAAGGTGTGCTCGCTCATCACGCACGTCGGCGCATGCCGGCGTCAGTGGCCTGAGCACGGGAGGTACGTCATGGACCCGATCCTGGCCTCTCTCCCGGCGTCGTTGCTGCGCCTCGTCGAAGATCAGTTGTCCAACAACGAAGTTTCCTCCGACGAGGAACTGCTCGATCACTTCATCAGCGACGGTCTCACCGAGGAACAGGCACGGCAGGCGTTGACCTACCGCGACCAGTACCTCGCCAACCTCTACCTGGACGGTTTCACACCGATCCTCAAAGGGAGCGAAGCGCTTCGCTTCAACCCCTACAGCCGGCAATTCGAGCCGGACTGAACCGCAGGCCCGTGCTTCACGGGGCTGCATTCCTCTTTACCTGACCCACCCAGGCCCTGCCCCGCAGGGCCTTTCTTTGTCCCATGCAATCGCACGCATCCGGCTTTTGGCCTCTCGATGCCGATTGCTCCAATCCTCAGAAGGAGATAGTCATGAAACTCGCATCCCGCTTTTCTTATCGTTCTCCGGTGCTGCGTTCGGATCATCCGTTGTCGGATGATCAGATCCGCACCGTCGCTCCATCCATCTTCGCGGAGACCCCGCACGAAAGCCGTTCCCAGCGCTACAGCTACATCCCGACCGCGGCCGTGTTGACAGAGTTGCGCAAAGAGGGTTTCCAACCGTTCATGGTGTGCCAGACACGTGTGCGCCACGAGGATCGGCGTGATTACACCAAGCACATGCTGCGGCTCCGTCATGCGAGCCAGATCAATGGCACCGAGGCAAGCGAGATCATCTTGCTCAATTCGCACGACGGCACCAGCAGCTATCAGATGCTGGCGGGCATGTTCCGCTTCGTCTGCCAGAACGGTCTGGTGTGCGGCGACACCTTCGCCGACGTCCGCGTTCCTCACAAGGGCAACGTCACCGATCACGTCATCGAGGGCGCCTACGAAGTCTTGCAGGGTTTCGAGCAAGTGCAACACTCGCGCGATGCCATGGGTGCCATCACACTCGACGACGGTGAGGCCGAGGTCTTCGCCAGATCGGCGTTGACCCTCAAGTACGACGATCCCGGCAAGACCTTGCCGATCACGGAGAGTCAGGTTCTGCGGCCACGTCGTTTCGACGACAACCGTTCGGACCTGTGGTCCACCTTCAATCGAGTTCAGGAGAACCTCGTCAAAGGCGGCCTGACCGGCCGCACCGCAAACGGGCGCCAGCAACGCACGCGGCCCGTTCAAGGCATTGACCAGAACGTCCGGCTGAACCGGGCGCTATGGCTGCTGGCGGAAGGTCTGCGTCAGTTGAAAGCCTGACCCTCAAGCGGATCATGCCCATGACGGCATGGTCCGCTTTTTTTGTTCGGCAGACACCCCCTTCGGAGCCCCCTTTGCAAACAGGGTGGCGTCGCGTGACGGTTTTTCGCTCCCGCTCACCGGCCTGTTGAAGCAGGCTACTTCCCATGTCCGTCGGCGTTGCCGACAACATGCCCAGGTAGCCAAGACCTTCAAGGCTACGGTGCGTTGCGACGCACTGGTTGTTCTCTTTGCCAAGACGCTCACGGGCGTTCCCTTCCATCCCCTTGGGGCAGTGACTGCCCTCGCGGGTGGTGCTGCCTCTGTTTTCTTCGAGGACATCACCATGCCTGCATCTACATCATCACCCAATGTGCTCTACCGCATCGACGAATGCCCCGACCTCATGGCCGACGGTTGCGTCGGTGACGAGCAGGGCAATCTCGTCTTTCTCTCGATCTGGGCGCGCGACACCGCCGTTCAGGAGTTCCTCGCCCGCCTGACCCTCGGCCGGGATGAACAGGGACTGGATCAGTTCCACGTCATCACCGAGCAGGGCGCATCCATCCCGGTCTTCGTCGGCAACGTCGAGAACCTGGAAAAGCGCATCACCCGTGCCTATCGGCGAACGCTGTTCGGTTCGCTGACGAATGTGTGGCTGTTCGATCGTCGCTGCGTGAAGCCAGACAAGGCCAACGCCAGCGCGCTGGCGCTTCTGCCCAGGGATTCCGCTCACCGGCTCGACCGGCTGTGGACGCTGGTGCAGGACACCTGCCCGCTGCCACTGCTCGACCACTGGCGCGACACCGTGCTGGAGCTGTTGCAGACACGGCGGATGCTGACCGGTCTTCCCTTGGCCCTCGGGCCGCTGGAAGGCCATCGGCTGGCCCTCGATGTCCCGGCGCTGACGAAGGCGTTGGGCGAGCTGATCCGCAACGGCACCCTCGGCGCCACGCAGTACGAACTGGCCGCGAACGCACCGCTTCGGCGTGTGGCGTGAGCCATCCCCACGGGCATGCGCGCCGCGCGTGCCCGCCTTCCCTCATCCATCACCAGGAGAAATCCATGACACTCATGTTTCCGCGCCTGGCGCGCAATTTCATTCGTAACGGCTACTTCCCCACCGACGAGCCGACGCTGGAGCGGGCCTTGTCCGCACTGGCGCCGTCTCCCGGCTCCATGTCCATCCTCGATCCCTGCGCCGGCGAAGGCGTGGCGATTGCCGAAGCCGCCCACGCCCTCGGGCGCGAGCAGGTCCAGGCCTTCGTCGTCGAGTACGACGCCGAGCGTGCCCGCCACGCACGGCAACTGGTCGATCGCTGCATCCACGGTGACCTGATGGACACGCTGATCTCGCGCCAGTCCTTCGGGCTGCTGTGGCTGAACCCGCCGTATGGCGACCTGAGCAAGGACGTGAACGGCAACATCGGCTATCAGGGCCAGGGCCGTGCGCGGCTGGAAAAGCTGTTCTATCAGCGCGCGCTGCCGCTGCTGCAGTACGGCGGCGTGCTGATCTTCATCGTGCCGTCCTACGTGCTCGACCCCGAGCTGGTCGGATGGCTGACGCGCCACTTCGCCGACCTGCGCATCTACCGTGCGGTGGAAACGCAGTTCAAGCAGGTGGTGATCTTCGGTCGCAGGATTCGTCAACGCGACCAGGCGTCGGAGTCGGTCAAAGCCGTGCGCGGTCTGCTGCTGCAGATCGGACAGGGTGACGCCGAAGCCGAGGAACTGCCGCTCGAATGGCCGTTCCTGCCGTACACCGTCCCTGCCAGCCCGGCCGAGCCGGAGCACTTCTATCGCGTGACGATGGAGCCCGAGCAGTTCGCCGATGAAGTCGGCCGGCTACAAGGACTCTGGCCGGCGCTCGATACGCACCTGGGCGCCGTGCAGCAATCGCTGCGTCCGCCCGCGCGGGCCTTGTCGCACTGGCATCTCGCCCTGGCCCTGGCCGCAGGCGCGATTTCCGGCGTAGTGACGTCCAGGACCGGGCGCGTGCTCGTCGTCAAAGGTGATACCCACAAGGAGAAGACCCTCCAGACGGAATACACCGAACGCGACGACGGCTCCGTGGCCGAGACGCGCATCCTCACCGACAAGTTCGTGCCGGTCATTCGTGCATGGGATTTGACGCTGGGCTCGCCCACGTGGGGCGAAGTGCTGACCATCCGCTGACGCTGTTCCCTGACGGTTCGCCGTCGCTTTCATCCACCCACCGGGGTCACGTTGCCCCGATGGGGTGCCGTGGCCCCTTCTTCCAGAAGGAGAAACCACCATGGCACTCGCAGTCCTCAACCTCACGTCACAAGCACGCTTTTCGCCCGGGCAGGTGGTCATGACCGCCGACGTCGACGAGCTGGTCCGACAGGGCCGGCTCAACCCCTCGCCGTACCTGCGCCGCCATCTTCATGGCGATTGGGGCGACCTGGACGACAGTGATCGACGGCAGAACGATGCCGCGCTGAAGTCCGGTGAGGATCGTCTGTTCTCGTCCTACCAGGTCACGCGCGACCTGAAGCTCTGGATCATCACCGAATGGGATCGCAGCGTCACCACACTGCTGCTGCCCAGCGAATACTGATCCACATCCAGCGGCCTCGCGCCGCTTCTTTCTTCCCACCCAGGGGCATGTCACCGCCCCGTGGGGGAGGTGCATGCCCCATTGCTTTGGAGCATCACCATGTCCCTCGATCTCGAAACCGTTCCCGAAACCGCTGTGCAGGGCGACCTGCTCGAAGCGGCCGCTTCACCCCTCACGCTCAGCCTGCAGGACTTCGTGTCCGAGTTCGGCGACGAGCTGCTCGACTCGCTCAACCGCGCCAATCCTCCGGTCTACACCGGCCAGGTGCGGGTGCATCGGCAACTGATCCTCGCCGAGCTCAAGCGCAAGCTGTTCCCCGCGCAAGCCGATGTGGTCCATGCCGTCACCGAGCTGTTGGTCGATCGCGGCGAACGCGCCGCGATCGTCAATGGCGAGATGGGCTGCGGCAAGACGACGGTGGGTATTGCCACCGCCGCCGTGCTCAACGCCGAAGGCTA